>JACZJQ010000243.1 GCA_014860455.1 Bryobacteraceae bacterium
ATGGAAGCCTGGGGCGGGCTGGTGGAGTTGAGATTCGGGCGCGATTCGGTGAAGCTGGGGCGGATCAGGGCGGGGGACCTGGTGTGGCGGACCGATGACCCGGCGGTGGAGAAGCGGCTGAGGAAATATACGCAGGCGGCGGCGCCGGTGGCGCGGCAGCAGGTGGATGTCAAGGTGAGGGCGCGTGTGGGGGCGGAGTTGGAGACGAGATGGCAGGTGGGCGCGACCGAGGTGATGGTCCGTTCGGCGGAAACGCTGGGCGAGGCGCGGGAGCGGGGATTGACGGTGGAGGCGTTGCGGGAGCAGTTCGGACGGCTTGGCGGGACGGCGTATGAGTTGGGCGAACTGACGCTGGAGACTGGGGGGCGGGCGTTTGTGCCGATGTCGGTGTTGAACCAGATGAGGCGGGAGGCGGTGGCAGGTCTGGAAGAGATGCAGGGGCGCAGGCCGAAGGTCAGGGTGGAGGCGCCGGAGCGGGTGGTGGCCGAGGGGCTGGCGGTTGAGACGTCAGCGGAGAAGGGCTGCGAGGCGAAACTGCATTTGCTGGTGCGGACGGCGGAGCAGTTGGATGCGGCGATCGAGGCGGGGCCGGAGTCGGTGACGTTGGACTATTTGGATCTGTATGGGTTGAGGCCGTCGGTGGAGCGGGTGGTGGAGACGGGGTTGCAGTGCCGGGTGGCGAGTCCGCGGGTGTTGAAGCCGGGCGAGGAGAAGATTGCGGATTTCCTGGCGAAGCTAGGGTGCCCGATATTGGCGCGGCCGGCGGGTTTGCTGGAGATGCTGCGGGGCCGGGACGGGGTGGAGTTGACCGGGGATTTCAGCTTGAACGCGGCTAACGCGCTGACGGCGCGGATGCTGCTCGATGACGGGCTCGATCGATTGACGCCGACGCATGATCTCAACGCAGAGCAGGTGGCGGCACTGGCGCGGGCCACGGGTGCGGGACGGATCGAGGCTGTGGCGTATCATCACCTGCCGGTGTTTCATATGGAGCATTGCGTATTCTGCAGATTCTTGTCATCGGGGACGACGTATGAGGACTGCGGGCGGCCTTGCGAGAAGCATCGCGTAGAACTGCGGGACGAGAAGGGGCGGGCGCATCCGGTGCTGGCAGATGTGGGGTGCAGGAACACGGTGTTCGGGGCCGAGGCGCAGGAGGCGAGCCTGCATATGAAGCTGTGGCTGGAGGCGGGGATCCGGCATTACAGGCTGGAGTTTGCGCATGAGACGGCGGCGCAGGTGGCAGAGGTGGCGGGGGCTTTCAAGGATGCGCTGGCAGGGGCGATTGACTTCAGGGAGTTGGGCGCGAGGCTGAAAAGAGCGGCGCCGCAGGGGGTGACGCAAGGGAGTCTATTTGTTTCGCCGGGGTACAAGGAGTTTCCGGTACTCCAATGAGGGAGAAGATACGGAAGGCGGCGTTGTTCGTGGAACGGGATGGGCGGATTTTGTTGTGCCGGCGGCGGGAGGGTTCGCAGTTGTTGATTTTGCCGGGAGGGAAGTTGGAGGCGGGGGAGACGGCGGAAGAGGCGCTACAGAGAGAGTTGAGGGAAGAGTTGGGGAAGGTGGAGGTGGATGGGCTGTATAGAGTGGGGAGGTATGAGGGGCCGGCGGCGGGAGCGATGAACAAGGTTGTCGTGATCGAGTTGTTCGGGGGGAAATTGCGGGGCGAGGCGAGGCCGTGCGCCGAGATCGGCGAGTTGGTCTGGTTCGGTGCGGGTGACGATGAGGGGCGGCTGGCACCGAGTTTGCGGGACTCGATCCTGCCGGATCTGCGGGCGAGAGGGTTGCTGCCCGAGAAGGGCTGACGCGGGGCTGGTCAGTCCTTTGGGGCGTAGTAGCCGCGGCGGGCCTGAATCTTGAGGTCCTTGTTCTTGGGGCGGATTTCGACGCGGCGGAAGGCGCCGTCGCGGTTGGGGTTTGAGGAGGAGTAGCCGATGGCGTACTGGGTGCGCATGTCCTCTTCGATCTGTTTGTAGATGTCGTCGAGCGAGTTGCGGCGGTCGACGCGGAAGATGCGGCCGCCGGTTTCGTTGCCCATGCGCTTCATGGCGCCTTCGCCGGAGTAGCCGCCGAACATGGCGGAGGTGTAGCGGGGGTCTTCGTAGAGGATGGGGAATATGATGGCGTCGGATTTGTGAGCGGCTTGGATGGCCTCTTCGATTTTGACGCGGCTGCCGACATCGACGCCGTCGGTGATGAGGACGATGGCCTTGCGGCCGACTTCGTTCTGGAGGCGGTCGCGCGCGGCGAGCCAGACGGCGTCATAGAGGACGGTGCCGCGGGGGCCGCCGGGGGTGGGGACGGTGGAGGGCGTGACAACGCCGGAGACGCCGCCGCTGATGCGGAGTTCACGCAAGCCGCGTTCGAGGAGGGAGAGGGAGCCGGTGAGGTCCTGGAGGAGGTCGGCGTCGGAGCCGAAGCTGATGATGAAGGCCATGTCCTTGGGCTTGAGGACCTTGGCGAAGAAGGTGGACGAGGCGCGCTTTTCGACCTCGATGAGGTTCTCCTGGCTGCGGCTAACGTCGATCAACAGTCCGAGGGTGAGGGGCTGGTTGGTTTCACGGGTGAAGAAGCGGGGCTCCTGTTTCTTGCCGTCTTCGTAGATGTCGAAATCCTCGGCCTTGAGGCCGCCGGCGTAGGCTCCGCGCTTGTCGCGAACATTGAAATAGATGTTGACCAGATCGACGTCGATCTTAATCACCTGGTCTTCTTCCACAGGCGGAGCGGGCGCGGCGGGCTTGGGCGGGGCCTGAGCATTTAACGCCAGAGCGGCGAGAGCGAGCAGTAAGGGGATGCGGAGGTTCACCAACTTCACCATGGCATACTTGTGGATGCAGCCCAACCCTGGAACGTTCCATGCGCAAAGCGGTTTCCCACCTGAAACAGGCCTGTCCCGTGATGTCGGAGATTATCGACAGATGGGGCGCGCCGAAGATTGAATACCTGGATCCGGACTTCAAGACGCTGTCGCGGTGCATTGTCGGACAGCAGTTGAGCGGCAAGGCGGCGCGGACGATCTTCGGCCGGTTCGAGGCTGCGTGCGGGCGCGGCGGAGTGAGGCCGGGGGCGATTCTCAAGATGGGCGTGGAGGGTTTGCGGCCGTTGGGATTGTCGATGCAGAAGTCGGCGTACCTGATGGATCTGGCGGAGAAGACGCGGGCACGGCAGTTGCGATTCGACCGTCTGGAGAAGATGGCTGATGACGAGGTGATCGAACATCTGACGCAGGTAAAAGGCGTAGGCGTGTGGACGGCGCAGATGCTGCTGATGTTTGCGCTGCGGCGCGAGGATGTGTTTCCGACGGGTGATCTGGGTATCCGGAACGCGATCCAGCGGGCATGGGCGATGGAAGAGCCGCCGAAGCCGGCAAGGATGGAAGAGATCGCCGAGCCTTGGCGGCCGCACCGGACGTTGGCTTGCTGGTATTTGTGGCGGAGTCTGGAAAATCAGGCAGGGTTATGATGCGCACATTTCTTTCGATCCTGTTTTTGTGCGGCACGGTGGCCGCGCAGAGCTTCGTGGTGAGGCAGGCGACGGTGGTGGACGGCACAGGCGCGGCGGCGCGTGTGGCGGACGTGCTGGTTCAGGATGGCCGGATTGTGGCGGTGGCGCCGAAGGTTGATGCACCGGCGGGCGTTTCGGAGGTGGACGGGCGGGACAAGACGCTGTTGCCGGGGTTGTTCGACCTGCACACGCATCTGCTGGCTAGCGCGGTGGCAGGTGCGCCGGCGGATTGGCCGCGGACGCTGCGGGCTTACCTGCTCGCCGGAGTGACGACCGTGGCCGATCTATCGACGTATTCGGAACAGATCGAGCCGATGCGGGCGTTGATTGCGGGAGGGTTGCCCGCGCCGCGGCTGTTGATGGCGTCGCGGTTCTCGTCGCCGGGCGGGCATGGGCTGGAAGGCGGGCGGGGTGATCTTCATACGCAGGCGGTGATAACGCCGCGCCAGGCGAGGGTGGCGGTGCGGCGGATTATCGCGTCGAAGCCGGACATCATCAAGGTGTTCACCGACGGCTGGCGGTATGGGCTGGACACCGACATGTCGTCGATGGACGAGGCGACGCTGAAGGCGATCGTGGATGAAGCCCATGCGGCGGGCGTGAAGGTGCTGACGCACACGGTGACGCTGGACAAAGCGAAGATCGCGGCGAGGGCGGGCGTGGACGTTATCGCGCACGGGATCGGCGACGCGAAAGTGGACGACGAATGGCTGAAGCTGATGAAGGAGAAGGGGACGGGCTATGTTTCGACGCTGGCGGTTTATGAGCCCCGGCATCTGAGGGATCCGCGGTCGGCGTTTCTGTCGACGTTGCTGGACCCTTCGGCATACGGGCGGATCAGGCATGCTACGGCCGCGCCGGAAGCGGCTCGGATGAGGCGCTGGGAGAACCTGCTGTATAACGTGAAAGCGGCGAAGGATGCGGGCGTGGCAATCGGGTCGGGCACGGATGCGGGGATGACGGGGGCGTATCACGGGTGGGCGGCGATCAGGGAGTTGGAGTTGATGGTGACGGCGGGACTGACGCCGATGGAGGCGATCACGACGGCGACGTCGGCGAGCGCGCGGCTGATGGGGATCACCGATCGGGGAGAGATTGCGGCGGGCAAGTTGGCGGATCTGGTGATGGTGGCGGGAAGTCCGCACGAGCGGATCGCGGATTTGTACAAGGTGGAGCGTGTTTGGCTGGGCGGTGTGGAGCAGAGCCGTGAACCGGTGCGGGGCGAGGGCGCGACGGAACTGGCGAAGGTGCAGGTGCAGGAGTTGCTGGACGATTTCGAATCGGCCGACGGGCGGAGCCGGATCTCGACTCTTTGGGTGAACCGCACCGATTACAGCCACGACCATTCTGAGATGATCTACCAGCGAGTGGCGAGCGAGAAGGGTGGGCGGGCGTTTCGCATTACCACGGTAATGGGTGAGAAGGACAAGCCGATGGCGGCGATGGTGCTACCGCTATCGAAGGGCGCGGTGCAGCCGGCGGATCTGTCGAAGTATCAGTTCCTCGAATTCGACGCGCGCGGCGAGGGCGAGTACCGTTTTGATCTGGAGCGGCCGGGGATAGGGGCGCGGATGTCGCCGTTCACGGCGGGGCCGAAGTGGGGCAAGGTGCGGATCGGGATTGGAGATGGCACGGCGACGGCGATGGTGTTCATCATCGAACGGGCTGCGGGGGAGAAGGCATGGCTGGAGATCGACAATTTGCGTCTCGTGCGCCGCTGATCGCGGCGCTGGAGCTGCATACGCCATTCGACGCGCATGAGGCGTCGATGCGCGCGCGGATTCTGGAGTTTGTGCGCGGGTACGAGGATTGTTTCGAGAGGTCGCAGAAGGCGGGACACGTGACCGGGTCGGCGTGGGTGGTGGACAGCAAGCGGAGCAGAGCGCTGTTGACGCATCACGCGAAGTTGAACAAGTGGCTGCAACCGGGCGGGCATTGCGATGGCGATGGGGACGTGGCGCGGGTGGCGTTGCGGGAGGCGCAGGAGGAGACCGGGATTCAGCATTTGCGGGTGCGGGGGGATGCGATCTTCGACGTGGATGCGCATGAGATTCCGGCGCGGGGCGAGGAGCCGGCGCATGTGCATTACGACATCAGGTATTTGATTGAAGCGCCGGCGGACGCGCCGCTGGTGCTGAGCGACGAATCGCACGAGCTTGCCTGGGTGACGCTGGACGACGTCGAGAAACTGAATACCGACGCGTCGGTGCTGCGGATGGTGGCGCGGACGCGGGCGCTATAGGGGTTCCTGCATGGTCATGCAGTGGAGGGTGCCGAGGCCGAGGACGAGGTCCACGGCATGGATGCCGATGACTTCGCGGCCAGGGAACAGGCGCGCGAGAGTGTTGAGGGCGATGCGATCGTTCGGGTGGTGGAATGTCGGCACCAGAACTGTCTGGTTGGCGATGTAGAAGTTCGCGTAAGAGGCCGGCAGGAGTTGTCCGGCGTATTCGACGCGGCCGGGCATCGGCAGTTCCACGACTCGCAGCGGCTTGCCCCGTTCGTCCTTCGAGCGCGAGAGGATGTCGATGTTTTCGGCGAGGGGGGCGTGGTTGGGGTCGTCGCGATTGTCTTCGACGGCGGCGACGACGGTGTTCCGCGAGACAAAGCGGGCGATGTCGTCGACGTGGCCGTGGGTGTCGTCGCCGGCGATGCCGCGGTTGAGCCAGATGACGCTCGACGCGCCGAGCCAGCCTTCGAGCAGAGCTTCCAGTTGGTCACGCGAGACGCCGGGGTTGCGCTGCTGGACTTCGCTGAGCATGCACTCTTCGGTGGTCAGCAGCGAGCCTGAACCGTTGACGTCGATCGAGCCACCTTCGAGAACGATGCGGCGTTCGTTGAGGGCGGGGAAGGCGAGTTCGGTCTCGGCGAGTTCACCGGCCAGACGGCCGGCGGTGTCGTCGAGTTTCCAGTTCTTGTACTTCGCCCAGCCGTTGAAGTGCCATTTGACGGCGACTTTGACGTGGCCGGGTCCGACGACCCAGGTAGGCAGGAAGTCGCGGGTCCAACTGCGGTTGGTGGGCGTTTCGAAGAGATGGACGCTGGTGGACCAGGCGCCGGCTTTCTTTAGCAGATCGCGGACCTGGCGCTTGGCTTTCAACGGGACGAAGATGTTGACGTCTTCGTGGCGCGCGAGTATGCGGACGATCTCGGCGTAGAGGTAAGGGATAGGGGCGAACTTGCCGGGCCAGTCGGACTGCTCATGGGGCCAGGCGAGCCAGGTGGCTTTGTGCGGAGCCCATTCGGCGGGCATCAGGTAGGAGGATGGCGCGGACATGCGAGCTAGTCCCCGTCCCAGCGTTTGGTGATGTTCGAGTAGAAATCGATGCGGCGGTCGCGGAAGAAGGGCCAGTTGCGCCGGACCTCTTCGCTGCGGGCGGTGTCGCAGCGGACGATGAGGATCTCTTCGCTCTGATGCGGGGCGTCGGCGACGACGATGCCGAAGGGGTCGGCGACGAAGGAGTTGCCCCAGAATTCGAGGCCGTGATCGGGCGTGCCTTCGAAGCCGACGCGGTTGACGGCGGCGACGTAAATGCCGTTGGCGATCGCGTGGCCGCGCTGGATTGTGCGCCAGGCGTCGAGTTGCGAGGGGCCGTACTGCTGCTTCTCGTGCGGGTGCCAGCCGATGGCGGTGGGGTAGAACAGGATGTCGGCGCCTTGCAGGGCGGTGAGGCGTGCGCCTTCGGGATACCACTGGTCCCAGCAGACCAGGACGCCGATCTTTGCGAAAGGCGTGTCGAAGACCTTGAAGCCGAGGTCGCCGGGCGTGAAGTAGAACTTTTCGAAATAGAGCGGATCGTCGGGGATGTGCATCTTGCGGTAGATGCCAAGCAAATCGCCCGATGGTCCGAGGACGGCGGCGGTGTTGTGATACAGGCCGCGGGCGCGGCGTTCAAAAAGCGATGCGATGATGACGATGCCAAGTTCGGCGGCAATTCGGCCGAGGGTTTCGGTGGAGGGCCCGGGGATGGTCTCGGCGAGGTCAAAGAGCTGGGCGTCTTCGTCGCGGCAGAAGTATTGGGAGGTGAACAGTTCCTGGAGGCAGACGATCTGCGCTCCTCGGGCGGCGGCTTCGCGGACGCGGGCGACAGCCTTTTCGAGGTTCTCGGAAGCTCGAGTCGAGCAGGTCATCTGGACCAGGCCGGCAGTGAACTCTCTGCGGGAAGGTGCGGGCATACTTTACGATTGTTCCATATATGCTCTCGCGCAGACTGCTGACGATCTCACTGCTTTTTGCCCTGGTGCTCTCCGGCGCGGCAACGCCGCCGAAGGAGCACTTCGGATTCACGCCCGGCGACGACTACAAGTTGGCGGACTTCGAACAGGTGGCTTCGTATTTTCACAAGCTGGCGAAGGAATCGCCGCGTATCCGCGTGGAGGAGTTTGGCAAGAGCGCAGAAGGGCGGCCGATGTTGGTGGCGTTCATCAGCTCAGAGGCGAACCTGAAGCGGCTGGCGCATTGGAAAGAGATGAACCGGAAGATGGCGCTCGGCCTGGCGTCGCCGGAAGAAGCCGAGAAGTATGCGCGCGAGGGCAAGGCGATTGTGTGGATCGATTCGGGGTTGCATTCGACCGAGGTTGCGCCGGTGCAACATGCGCCGAGGCTGGCGTACGCGATGGTGGCCGGCGAAACGGAAGAGATCAAGCGGATCAGGGAGAACGTGATTTTGATGCAGGTGCCGGTGATCAATCCGGACGGGCATCAGTTGACGGCGGAGTGGTATAGAAAGAACCTGGGCACGCCGCATGAGCTGGCGCCGTTGCCGGAGTTGTACCAGAAGTATTCAGGGCACGACAACAACCGCGACTACTTCATGATGAACCTGCCCGAGACGCGGGCGGTGAGCCGGATGCTGTTTCGCGAGTGGTATCCGCAGATTGTCTACAACCAGCACCAGGTGGCGCCGTTTCCGGCGCGGATCTTCATCCCGCCGTACGCCGAGCCGTTGAATCCGAACATCGCGCCGGCGGTGATGGAGGGGATCAACCTGATCGGGTCGGTGATGAAGGAGCGGTTTCTGCGGGAGAAGAAGCCGGGGGTGATCAGCTACGTGAATTTCGATGGGTGGTGGAATGGCGGGTTGCGGTCTGCGCCAGCGTTTCACAACATGCACGGGATTCTGACAGAGACGGCGGGCTACGTGTATGGGACGCCGTATGAGGTGAAGCCGTCGGAGATACCGGCGCGGTTTCAGAGCGGGATTCCGGCGCGGGAGCCGTCGATTTTTTATCCGATGCCGTGGATGGGCGGGCGGTGGGCGTTGAACGATGCGGTGGAGTACATTTTGACGGCCGATATGGCGATTTTGGATTTGGCGGCGCGGCAGCCGGATTACTTCATCAAGAAGGCGTGGCTGATGGCGCGGGAGCAGATTGAAGCGGGCGAGAAGGGCGGCCCGTATGCGTACGTGGTGGCTCAGGAACAGCATGATGCGTCGTCGGCGGCGGAGATGGTGAAGCGGTTGCAGATTGCGGGTGTGGAGGTTCAGAAAGCGTCGGCGGCGTTCACGGCGGGAGGCAAGGAGTATCCGGCGGGGACGCTGGTGATGAAGGCGGCGCAGGCGTTCAGGGGGTATCTGGTGGATCTGATGGAGCCGCAGAAGTATCCGGAGATCCGAATTGGCGAAGCGGGGGCGGTGAAGCGGCCCTATGATCTGGCGGGGTGGACGCTTTCGATGCAGATGGGGGTAAAGGTTGACCGGGTGGATGAGCGTTTTGAGGCGGCGCTGGAGGGCGCGGGCGCAGTGGAGCCGGCGGCGGCGGTGCTGGATCACAGGCAGAATGCGGGTTTCGTGGCATTGTCGAGGGCGTTGAAGAACGGTGGGAAGGTGTACAGGGCGGGCGACGGGGCGTTTCTCGCGGGCAAGTCGGAAGCGGCGAAGTGGGAAGTGTCACAGCCGCGGGTGGCGCTGTATAAGCCGTGGACGGCGAATATGGATGCGGGGTGGACTGAGTGGGTGCTGGACACGTTTGAGGTGGGGTTCACGGCGCTGCGGAACACGGAGGTGAAGGCGGGCGGGCTGCGAGCGAAGTATGACGTGATCATTCTGGCGCAGCAGGCGGTGCAGTCGATTCTGCATGGCCAGCGGGCGGGTTCGCGTACGGGGGCTGGGCGGTATGGGGC
>JACZJQ010000244.1 GCA_014860455.1 Bryobacteraceae bacterium
GTTCGTACCCCGGTCGAACGCGTACCGCTCGCCCCGCCACCCCACCCGCCCACCTCGTCCCTCCGTGCCCGCCGGCCCGGAGGCGCGGGTGCAAACGGGAGCCTCGCATCGGACGACGGTAGTACTTACTCATTGCCAACCAATGCTGTAACGGGGACGAACGACGGTGATAACATGACGGTCTCGTTCCTGCACGGAGGGAGCTGGCGTGATTCGTGGCTGAAACGGGAGGTGAGTCATGCGTGGGTTTTGGCGTTGGAATCGTAGAGAGTTCGTGGGTGCTGCCGCGACGGCGGGTACGTTGCGCGCGCAGGACGTCGGAATGGGCGCGAAGCGGGGCAGCGGCAAGCGTTTCGAAGTCCCGTACACGCTGGAGGTGGAAACTTCCCACGTCAAATGGGCCAATCCGCTGCCAGGCGGCCCGATCCGGCTACTCGCCGTCCCCACGGTCGGTGAGGGCCGCACACTGATTGAACTTGCGCAACGCCTTTCGCTTGACCTCACCACGGTCACCATCGATCCCGCCTGGGACCTCAACAAGTGGACCATGAGCTTCAACTCCGACTACGGCGCGCGCGCCGAAAGGGGGGACCTCAAACTTATCTACTCCTACCTGGAAGAGGAACTTACCAGCGATAAACGCTTCGACGCCGTAATGTTGCCTCTCAGCCATGGCTGGAAGCGACTCACCGCTGCCTCACACGCGGCGTTGTCACGCCGGGTAGAGCAAGGCTGCGGCCTCATTCTAATCAGGCCTTTCGAAAGTGAACTCGCGCCGCTGGTCCCGTTGACCCCGGCTCCCATCGACGAAGAAGAACTGGAGCGGCCAGCCGAACCCGGCCAAACCGAGAAGTCGCCCTGGAAACGCGCCGGTGATCACTACCTTACCCGCGCCCTGCCCCTCGAAACCTTCCCCTCATCCCTGCTGTCGCACTACGCCTGTTCTCCGGCTCCCGGCGCGGAGGTGCTGATTTCGACGGAAAGCGGGCGGCCCATCGCGGCGCTCAAGACGCACGGCAAGGGCCGGGTAATCGGCTTCTCCTACCGGAATTCCGGAGTGAGCTGGCATATGCCCATGGACGCCCGAAACGGCTTCGTTGATGTCTATTTCGAGTACTTCTATGCCATGCTCTGCCGCGCGCTTATCTTCTGCGCGCGCCGAGAACCTGCCGTGGCGCCAGATTTCTCCCGCGAAACCACCCGCTGGCGCCTCCGTGACCGCTACAACATTGTTCGGCGCTCCGGAAGCGGCCAGCCTCCCGCCACGCCTGGCCTTCCCCCGGGCCGCTACTTCCTTGAACAGGAGGCCGAATCAGACTGGCGGGTCAAGGTCGTTGATACCGGGCAGCCGCCAAAGGTCGAAAACCTGCGCGCGTCCAAAGACCTCATCTCGTCTGGCGATAGCGTCGAGGTCTCCTGGACCGCCGGCTGGCCGGTCCTCATCGAACTTGTCGACGCTCTCGGCCGCGTCATCGCGCGCGAAAAGGGTGAGGGGCAGGTGACTCTTCACGCCGGCCGCCCTCTCGTGCACTCGGGTTGGGTCCGCGCGAGGCTGGGCGACGAGATTGAGCAGATCCCAGTCCGATTCACCGCCTCTTCCCGCGAATGGACCGACTACGAGGTCGTCCTGCCCTGGTACGGACCCCGCTCCTACCAGCCCTGGATCAGCGCCGTTGACAATCAGTTCCGCCGCATCGGCATCACCACGCTGGCCAGCCCGGATCGCAATTTCCGCATCATGGTCAGCGCCCACCTGTCGGCGTTTGGAATCTACCACTACCGCCGTGACGCCTATCTGAAGCGAAAGAAGGCCTACGCGGAAACAGGCGAAACCAAGTACCTGACGCGCGACATCACGCTTCAGTCGCCCGAGTTCGAACGCGGCGTCAAACAGCAGTTGAATGAGCGCGTTCGCCCTGCAGTGGCATTGAAGCCGTTCGCCTACTATTTGGCAGAAGAGTCCTCGCTCACCTGTTATACCGACACTTTCGACGTAGATTGGGACCCGCACGCCCTGCGCGGCTTCCGCGAGTGGCTGTGTCGCGAATACGTGACGCTGGAGAACCTGAACCGCAACTGGGGACTATCCTTGACCGACTGGGACTCTGTGCTGCCCATCACAACGGCCGAAGCGCAGAAGCACGGCAACTTCGCCCCTTGGTCCGACCACCGCATCTACATGGAGAGCGAATTCGTCGCCGCCTTCGATAAGGCGATCTCCTGGCTGCGCGAGATCGACCCCGAGGCGCGCGGCTCCATCTCGGGGACCCAGGCCCCCACCGCCCACAACGGCTGCAACTGGTACGAGATCAACCAGCGCCTCGACTACATCCAGCCCTACTCCGGCGGCAGCCAGGATGCCATGCACCATCTCTTCAAACCGGGCCTGCTGATTACCGGCTTCACTGGCTACGGAGTGGTTGAGGAAGCCGCTCATTCAGAGCAGTGGCGGCGCCTATTCTATGGACACACGGGCGCATCCATCTTCTGGCAGTACACGCTATTGAATCCAGATCTCACGTTGAGCGAGCAGGGTAAGGCGCTCGCGGAAGCGTTCTCGCGGATGCAGTCGGGCATCGGCAAACTGTTCCAGCACACCAGCGTCATGGGTGACGGTGTCGCCATCCACTTCTCCATGGCCAGCCTGCGCGGCGCCTGGATCACCGAAGGGAGCATCAGCGGCGACATGCAGAGGCCGGAGCGCGCATCGAAAGCCACCGCCGAACTCATGAAGCGGCGCGGCGCCTGGGTCCAGACGCTCGAACGCCAGGGCGTCCAGTTCCGCTTCCTTGCTTCCGAGCAGATTGAAAGCGAGGCGCTCAAAGACTGCAAAGTTCTCATCCTGCCCTACTCGATTGCCCTCTCCGACCGGGAAATCGCGGCAATCGACGCCTTCCTCGACGGCGGCGGCATCATCCACGCTGACGAACACACCGGGCGCATGGACGAAAAGTGCCGTTGGCGAGCTCGGTCGCCCTGGACCGCCGCCCGGAAAGGCGTCATGCGCCAAGGGCCGTCGGACCTCGGGATCCGCAAGCCAGTTACGGCGGCCAGCGACGCGCTCACCACTGTGCGCCGCTTCGGCCGGTCAACGATGCTCGGAATCCTGCCCACCACCGCCTGCAAGATTCAGGCCGCATCCTTCGCACAGCCGGGCCATGAAGTCTACGACCTCCTGCGTGGCGGCGTGGCCGCAACGGAACTGGATGCCTCGCCATCCCAGCCCCTGCTGCTGATAGAGCGGGAGTCCAAGATCGCGCGGCTCGAGATGGGCACCGGGCTTGACATTCGCCTCACCGACGACAAGGGCGCGCCCGTAGATCTCTCGGTGATCCACATCGAGGCGTACTCGCCTGAAGGCGTCCGCATCCCCTGGTACGCTTCAAACGTGCTGCTGGAGAACGGGACCGCCCAGGCTCGCATCCCCTTTGCGCTATGCGATGCCCGCGGCGAATGGCGCATTCACGCCTGCGACATTGTGAGTGGCCTCAAGGCCGAACGCCGCGTCCGCCCTACCGGCTGAGAAAGGCTCGACCGGCCGAACTCCGCCTTCACTGCCTCTCCGCTAGCCGACGGGGGCTTCCCAGTTTACGGTCTTGGCAGGAACGGCCGTTCTGGTGCACGCTCCCCCCCCATGGGCCTGTGGCGCAGTGCCGACTCGGGCCGGAGTTGGAACCTCGTGTATCCCGACCCGTCGTCCATATCCGGCGTACTCATGCCCGACGACCATGCCGGCGTGGTGCTTCGGGTCGCCGGGAGCCCCGTGCCCCCGATGACGGCGCTGGCCGTGGATCTTTCCGATTCGCGACGCCTTTATGCCGTCATTCAGGGGGTGTTTCACGAGTCCGGCGATTGGGGTGTCACCTGGCGGCCAAGCCACACCCTGCCCGGCGGCGGACGGCGGATCTTCGTCGATCCACAATCCCCGGCCAGGGACCGAAGGCTGTATGTGGTGGGAGCATCGAATGTCACTATACGGGAGGGCGGGTTGTGGAAGGCGCAGCCAGGCCCAGCCAACGTGGCCGCTTTCCTGGATGTTTCGGCGGGCTTGCCGAGCAATGGCGGACTGCTGGTGATCTACGGACTAACAGCGAGCAATCTCTACGTTTCAATCGACGGAGGCGCTGAGTGGACCGAAGCGACCAGACTTGGGGAGGGAGCAAGGTTGCGCGCGGTGGCGACAAGCCTCTCGCACCCACATGTCGCCTATCTTTCCTAGGGCAGCCTGCGCGATGGTGGGGCTACCCATATCGGTGTGGCGAAGTCGGAGGATCACGGACGGAGTTGGAATCTGGCCTGGAAGGAGGCGGCGGTGAGCGCGCCCAATATCCTGGATGCCTGGATCAGCGAACGCTTCGGACCAGGATGGGGAGCAATCCGCTGAGCCTGGGCGTCGCGCCGTCGGACCCCGGCATCGCCTATGCCGCCGACTACGGGCGGACCATGCGGACGACCGACGGCGGCAAGACGTGGCATGCGGTTTACTCGCGCCACCACCGGAACGGCGGTTGGACGTCAACCGGTCTCGATGTAACCACAGTTTATGGCGTTCATTGGGATCCATTTGACGCAAAACGAATGTTCATCACCTACACCGACATCGGCCTGTTCCGGAGTGAGGATGGGGGTGCGAGTTGGTTGAGTTCCACGTCGGGCGTCCCCCGGCGCTGGTGGAACACTACGTACTGGGTGGAGTTCGATCCTGCCGTCCGCGGCCGCATGTGGGCCGTCATGAGCCGCAACCACGATCTGCCGCGTCCTATAATGTGGCGAACGCAACAGCCCTCCACCTACGAAGGCGGCGTCTGCGTCAACGACGACGGCGGCTTGACCTGGCGCCAGTCCTCCGACGGTATGCCCCAGACCGCGGCGACCCACATCCTGATGGACCCGCGCAGCAGCCCCGAAGCGAGGGTGCTCTACGTCGCCGCCTTCGGGCGCGGCGGCTATAAGAGCAGCGACGGAGGCCGGAATTGGGCATTGTTCAATAACGGCATCGAGGGCAAGGAGCCTTTCGCGTGGCGGTTGACGCAGGATGACCGGGAGACGCTGTATCTGGTGGTGGCGCGGCGCAGCGACAACGGCAATTTTGGCGATTCGTCGGACGGCGCACTGTACCGTTCCACGGACGGCGCCAACAACTGGGAGCGGCTGCCGCTGCCGGAGGGAGTAAACGGCCCCAACGGGCTGACGGTGGATCCGCGGGACCGCAACCGGCTGTATCTGGCGGCCTGGGGACGGCGCACGGCGACTGGAGCGCGCGACGGCGGCGTCTTTCTGTCTACCGAGGGCGGGCGGAACTGGCGCAATGTTCTGGCCCGCGACCAGCACGTCTATGACGTCACGGTGTATACTCGAGGCGACTCGCCGACGCTGTACGCAGGCGGATTTAAAGTTCCGCCTGGCGGTCGGAGGACCGCGGCGAGTCCTGGCAGCGAATTCGGGGATACAACTTCAAGTTGGGCCATCGCGTGATTCCCGACCCGGCCGGGGTCGGCCGCATCTACGTCGCCACCTATGGCGGCAGCGTCTGGCATGGACCCGCCAAGGGAGACCCGGAGGCGCAGGAAGACATCGCGACTCCGGCGCTGCGGCTGTGGCGATCGGGCCTGATCACTCCTCCCAAGGCATCCACCAAGAAACGGGACTAACCGCATGACCGTCCAATTCACCCCATGGACGGGGAACGGAGCCGCTTGGACTCAGTGCCGGGTCGATCGTCAGCGACGGTTCGCGCGGTGCGATGCCCACAACTGGAGTCGGTTGACGGAAACGCGTGGTACGCCTGTCATGCGCGTGAGGGCGACCGCCGGTTCGGTCGGCGCGTTAAAATCGCATACACACGAGCGCGAGAGTCGATTCGCCTGCTTCTTCGCATAGACAAGGAGGCCAGCATGAACAGACGTACAGCCCTTATCACACTTGCATCGGCAACGACGGTGCTCTCCGCGCCGCGATTCCGCGTCTATGCGCGGTGTTTGCCGGACTACCTCAGCGGGTTGGGGCGGGAGGCATATCAGCGGCGCAATGCTGCGCTGGCTGGCCTGACGACCCCGGCCGCGGTGGAGGCGCGTCAGCAGTGGGTGCGGGAGAACTTTGGGAAGTTGACGGGCGGTGAACCCGAACGCACTCCTCTGATGGTGCGGGAGGCCGGCGGGTTCGACCGGCCAGGGTACCGGATGGAGAGGCTGAGTTACGAGAGCCGGCCCGGCACGCGCATTCCAGCCAACCTGTACATCCCCGCCGGCGGGAATCCGCCGTATCCGGGCGTGCTGTTCCAAATGGGACACAGTCTGAACGGAAAAGCGAACGACTCCTATCAGAAGTGCTGCCAGGGTTTGGCGAGGCTGGGCTATGCGGTCCTGGCGTTCGATCCGATGGGCCAGGGCGAGCGGACTTACTACCGAGTCGGGGACGCCGACGAGGAACACTCCCGCGCCGGGCGTCAGATGCTGCTGGTCGGTGATACAGCGACGAGGTTGCAGGTTTGGGATGCGGTGCGGAGCCTGGACGTGCTGGCCGGACATCCAATGGTCGATCCGAAGCGGCTGGGATCGACCGGGCAATCGGGTGGCGGGACGCTAACCATGCTGCTGGCGGCGGTGGATGACCGGCTAGCCTGCGCCGTTGTGTCCTGCGGGAACACGGAGAACTTCGCCTGTGCCGGGTTCAATCCGCCCGGTTCGACCGACGATGCGGAACAGAATCTGATCGATTCCGGACCTATAGCCTTCGACAGGTGGGATCTTCTTTACCCGTTGGCGCCCAAGCCGCTGCTGGTGCTGGCTAGCGAGCGTGACTCGTTCGGGACATACTCGCCCAGCTATGTACAAAGCGGCGAGGAAGAATTCGCCAAGTTGCGGCGGGTATACCAGATCCTGGGGAAGGCCGACCGGTTGGAGTGGATCACGACGGCGCTGCCTCATGCGCTGACTCGCCAGTTGAGGCAGCACACCTACGGGTTCTTTCAACAATGGCTGATGGACCCTGCCGGGACGGCATCAAAGGCGGTAGAGGAGCCTGACGTCCTCCCAGAGCCGGAATCGAATCTGTTGGCTGGCGTGAGACCCGCGCGGGTGGTGATGGCCAGGCCCACTCCGGCGGCGGTGGATCGGGCGCCGTTGGCGGCATTGCTACGGGTGAATGTGCTAGAACAGCCCAAGCTGGCCGTGATGGGCCGGGAAGTGGGTGAAGGGTGCTGGATTGAGACGATCGAGATCGAATCCGCGCCGGGCGTCTTCCTACCCGCGTATCTGTTCTTGCCCGAGGATGAGAAGAATCGGACCTCGGCCCCGCGTTCCCTCCTGATTCTCACCGAACCCGGCGGGCGAGTCAGACGGTGGCGCGAAGGAGATCTCTATCCGAGGCTGGCCGCGGCGGGCATCGCCGTTTGTGCGCTGGATGTGCGCGGTGTGGGCGACCTGCGCCCCGAGGTGGGGCGAGGCAGCCAGTCGTACACGATCTCGCACGCCAGGGAGGAAGCTTACACATGGGCATCCATGATGCTGGGCAAACCCTTGCTGGGGCAGCGCGTGGAGGATCTGATCGCCTCGGTGCACGCGGTGAAGGCGCACGCCGGGCAGGGGCGGCGCGTTGTTCTCGCGGCGCAGGGAATGATGGTAGTCCCAGCTCTGTGCTCGGCGGCGCTGGAACCGGCGATCGAAACCGCGTATCTCTCCGGAGGCCTGGTTTCGTGGTCGAGCCTGATGGATGTGGATGAGTATGCCGAGCCGTTCGCCAACTTCCTGCCGGGCGTCTTGAAAAAGACCGATCTGCCGTTTATCGCACGTGCGGCCCTGCCGCGCCGTGTGGTGATTGCCGGTGCTGTGGACGCGAAAGGGTCGACAGTGGAAAGCGCGGCTGTGAGCGATTTGTACGGTAAGGGCGTGGAGGTGCGGGCCCAATCGGATTGGAGCATGGGAGCGCTGGCTGCGTTGTAGGGATGGCTGTCGAGAAGCTCAGCCATTCGGATTTCGCCCTCACAGGTCCTTGCCGAGGTCTTCCTTCATGCAGCTCTTCCCGAAGGTCACCCCGATAAGGCTCGCGGCTCCTCTCGCGGTGGAGGGATGCTGTTTTTTCCCCTGTGGTCCGTAAGAATACCGTCCACTTGTAGCATCAACGAGTTCCGAGTGGGGTCTTAACAACGTTACATTCGGCCTCCGGCACTCAATCGGCGTTACGCAGCCCCCATGTCCAGCCGATTTGAGATTCCCGAAAGGCTTCCCCCATCACTCCGGATAGGCGGCCAGTGTGAGTGTTGAGCCGCCCGGCAGAGTACAAAGAGGCCGGAACGCAACCCGCAGTCCCTCGCTGTCGCGGACGGCGGAATGGGGAGCACGGCATTCGACCCTTGCCAGGCTGCCCTGGAACGGTAGACTCAGCGTCGCGATTTCGAGGTCTCCTTCTTCCACGCGCAGTTCGGCCCTGAGCCCTTTTAGGGTGAAGTCGTGCGAATAGACGCCCCAGGCGGAACCGGCGGTGAAGAGAGTCCGGAAGACGCCCCGGGGTTGACGGGGGTGAAAGCTGAGTTCCCTCGACGGGGCCGAGTAGCTGAAGCCGGAGTACGCGGTGAGCAGCGACCAACTGGACATGGCGCGGGCATAGTGGTGGCCGAGTTCAATCTCGTTCCACGGGTTGCGTTTGACTCCGTCGTAGCGGGCGCGCACGGCGTCGACGATGGCCACGCCTTCCTTCACCATGCCCTCGTAGATGAGGTGCGCGGCCACCTGGTATTCGATGCCGGTCCAGACTTCGTCGCAGTAGACGAAGGGCAGCGGCGGCCGTTTGCCGCGGGGCCAGGAGCACAGCAAGAGGCCGGATTCATCGCCGGTGGCGAAGATGCGTTGAAGATTCGGAAAGCCCTCGAATCCGTTACGGAAGTTGTGTCTAAACACGGAGGCCAGCGCGGCGCGGATATGTTCACGCGGCAGAAGCCGGCCGAGTCCGACCACCTCGGCAAACCACTGGCCAAGCAACTGGTCAGACAGGCAGCCGTCGCCATACTGATACTTGCGGGCGGCGGGCGCGGACTCGTCCACCTTCTGGACGAAGTATTCGCCGTTCCATAGTAGCCGGTCGAGTTTGGCGGCGCCGGCGGCGCGGAGTTCGTCGTAACTGCGGGCGGTTTCGGCTTCGCCGAGATGCGCGGCCATGCGCGAGGCGGCGGCGAGAGCGCCGAGGTAGAGTGTCCCCATCATGGAATTGGGGCCGTAGAAGTTGATGTCGTAGGTATTGTGCTGCTCGCCCTCCATGACGCCATCACGGTCGGCGTCCCATTTCACCCAGGCGTATTCGAGGGCGCGCTTCACCTCGGGCCACAAGCGCCGCAGCCAGGCGTCGTCGCCGCAGATCCGCCACTCGCGGTAGACCTTGAGCACGCAGCCCATCTGGCCGTCGGCGGCGGGGTGGTTCCTGTTGCCTCCGGGCACGGGCGGAACCGGGGTGCGGAAGCTCATGCTGCCGTCGGCTCGCATGTTCATGAGGAAGTCGAGTTCCCGCATGCTGCGTTCGAGGTCAGGGTATAAGTGGGCCAAGCTCTGCTCGTAGTTGTAGACATGCGTGCAGTTCATGGGACATGAACCTTCGTGGTCCGCGCACCCCTCGAAGGCGAACACCACCTTGCCCTCGCCGACCATAACCGTGTTTGTGCGCATGATGGACGCCTGGCTTGAGACGGCGTCGATGACCGAGGGCGGTAAGGTGGAACCGTGCAGCGCGTCACGATAGCGAAGCGAGCGATCACGAAGGGTATCGAGATTCCGCATCAGATAGGCGGCCGGCTCCCAGGCCGAGGGCCAGCGGCCGCCGTACCAGTTCCGCATGGTCCTGGCATGGGGCAGGGCGGCGGGGTCGTAGTTCTCGACGACCGGGAAGTGCCAGGAGAGAACGAAGTTCACTGACCGGGACTGGCCCGGATCGAGGGTGAAATGCGAGGCGAGGGTGGCGTAGTTGGTGAGGCCGTCGGGCGAGGGGGCCGGAGAGCCGCCCAGGAAACGGCCCGCCGTGAGGAATTCGTCATACCAGAGGTGGAAGTCGTCCCACCAATCGCCCTGTTCCCAGGTGAGACGGTAAGAAATGTCGCCGCCCCGGGTGGCGAGGGCGAAGCTGCCGTGGCGGGGGGAATCGGGCTGGTATTTGCGGCTGCTGAAGAGCAGGCCGTGAATGTCGCCATCTCTCCGGTACTCATTGACGTTGGCGCCGAAGAAGGGCCGGTTTCGGTCCGCGAGGGTGCCGGATAAGAGGCTTTTCCCGTCGTAGCCGACCGGGTTGATGGCCGAGAAGGCGACTGTCACATCAAGCGGAGCGGGCGCTTTGGAGACGAGCCGGTAGGTGAGCACGGCGGCGGGGAGGCTGGAGTTTGCAGTGTCCAGCGGAATCATGGGATTGAAGGCTTCTAGGGAGACCATCGCCGGGACTTGGTCATCCTGGAAGCCGATGTTGGCGAACGGGTAGGCGCCCTCGAAGACGGCGCCGCTGAAGTGGGGCAGGCCCACGGCCTGTTCTCGGTGCAAGCCAAATCCGCCCTGGTAGGGAGGCAGGGGGCGGCGCTCGAGTACGCGGATAAGGGGCCGCTTCAGGCCGCCGCCGGAGAGGCGCATTGCGCCGAAGGTGAATGGCAGGATGCCGCCCTTGTTCGGGCGGTTGAAGATCTCCCAGTCACGCAAATTCCCGTAGCCGCCAAGCGAGACCGTGCCTGTACCAAGCCCGCCCAGAGGGAATGCGATTTCGCGGAGAGCCTCGCCCTCGAAGATCCGTCCGCGGGGGCGGACCCCTCCGGCGGCAGGCGCGCCGGAGGCGCGGGCAAGGGCCGGGGCGGCGGCGGTGCTGCGGAGCCAGTCGCGGCGGCTGAGCTTCATTTGGCGCCCCCGGAGTTGCGATGCACCACCGGCAGGATGAGTGCCGAAGGTTCGTCAGGATTGTGGAGAACGCGCTGAGTGGCGGCGATGCGCGCCGTTTCGGTTGCGATTTCGCCGCCGGTGTTCGGATTCACGTCGTAGCGCGGCGAGTTCGAGGAACTGATTTCGAGGCGGATGCGGTGGCCGGGCTGGAAGCTGACGGCCGTGGGCCCGAGTTCGATATTGAAGGGATAGACCTGGCCGGGTTCGAGCAGCGCGGGTTTGTCGACGCCATTGCGATAGCGGGCGCGGAGGATGCCTTCGCAGACGATGAGCGCACGGCCGTCGGGGAAGACATCGACGAGTTTGGCGGTGAAGTCGGTGTCGCGCGCAGTGGACGAAGCGAAGATGCGGGCGCGGACCTGGCCCATGACGAGCAGCGGCTCGTTCATGGCGTCGCTCGTGTAGACCAGGACATCCTGGCGGCCTTCCACATCGCGCTGGTCCACCGGGCCCGCGGTCCAGGCGTTGCCGTGCCCGCCACCTTTAGTGGGGACGGGATTGGATGGATCGAAGACAAAGGTGTCGCCCGGTTCGGTTGCGGAGGCGGCGCCCTCAGTGAGCTGGCCGTCACCGTGGAGCGTGCGGGCGTTGCCGCCCGAGTGCAGATAGAAGGAACGGTCGATTGCGTCGCGGGGCGGCCACTGGTCTTCATCGCGCCAGGTGTTGGCGCCCAGGACGTAGGCCCTCACGGCGGGCCGGCGGTCCCAGCCGTTGGACTGGCCTTTGAGCGTGTAGTCCAGCCAGTCCTTCGACGCTTTGACGAACTCGAACGGAATCGCTTCCATCGCCCGCTGTTCGATGCCGTAGTTCTTCAGGTTGTTGTTGAAGAAGCTGTGGCTCCAGGGGCCGATAAGGATTTTGGACGCGGCGCGAACACCTGCGGGAGCGTGGGCGCGGATGCGCTCGAAGTCGCGCATCTGGCCGTCGAGCAGGAAGTCGTACCAGCCGGCGGTGAGGAACGCCGGGATGTTGATCTGTTCCACACGGCGGCCCGGGCTCATTGGGTCCCAATAGTCATCGGGCTGGGGGTGGGAGATCCAATCGTTGTAGAAATCGATGTCGCGCAGGGCTGCATTGTCGGAATCGATCAGCGGCAGGTGGCCGAAGCCGCGTTTGATGTTCTTTGCGCCGTTCCAATCGCCGTAACGGCCGTAGCTATTGAGGCTCCACTCGAGGAAGGTCAACTGAGCGAAGGCGCCTCCCTTGTACATGCCCTCATAGAGGTCGCCGGTGATGAAGGTGGGTGCAATCGAGGCCAGATGCGGGTTGCCGGCCGCCATGGCCCATTGGGTGAAGCCGAGGTAGGAGACGCCGAACGCTCCGATCTTCCCGTTCGACCACGGCTGCCGCCGCACCCAGGCTGTGAAATCCACGCCGTCCTGGGCTTCATGCCGGAAGGGGTAGAAATCGCCTTCGGATTTGTGACGCCCGCGCGTATCCTGGACCGCCACCACATAGCCGTAGCGGGCGAAGAACTCGCCGATCAGCTTGCCTTCGTCCTTGTTGTACGGGGTTCGGACGATGATCGCGGGATGGGGGCCGGCGGTGGAAGGATGGTAAAGATCAGTTGCCAGACGAACGCCGTCGCGCATGGCGACCATCTCGCCGGTCTGGACGCGGAGACCTTCACCGGCCCAACCTGTTCCGGCGCGAAGGGCGAGCCCGCGGATCAGCAGTTGCGTCGCGCAATAGCCGGCCGCGGCCTTTGCAGCCTCAGGGAAGAAGACGCGGAAGCCGGCCAGCAGGATGGCGAGCAGCAGGATCGGGATCAGAACCCAGCGCAACACAGCACGCAACAATCGACGGACTCGCGACATCGGGGCCGCCCTCCTAATCCTTCTGTTCCGGCGGTTGGAAGACCGAGTCCTCCACGGGCACGTTAAACGCCACCTGCCGAGTCACCACCCAGATCAGGCGCGGACTTTCATAGCGGATCTGGTGCGGCACCGGGACGCCGTCCACCTTCCGGTAATCCTCAAACTGATAACGGACTCGCTGGGCGACGCCGTTGGCGAACGTTTCCGTCGAGTCGATGGCAAGCAGAAGCCCGGTTGAATTGTCGAACCAGAGTTGGTCGGTCTCGCCCGATTCGGTGCGGGCGTCGAGTATGATGGCGTCGAACTCGTCGATGCGGCCGCGGCCCATCACTGTGAGGCGCGGATACAGGCCACGCAGGTTGAGCGGCAAGTGGAACTCGGCCTGTCTTCGGACCTCGGTGAGGCGCGGGCCGGAAAGGAGCTCAAATCCGTGGTCGGGGCCCTCTTCCCAGGCGCGGAGGCCGTCGAAGGCGCGGTCAAGCGAGGCGTAGCCGGGGAATCGGAAAGTCCGGCGAAAACTGCGAGGCGCTTTCTCGACTTCGCGGTACTCGCCGTAAGCGCCGTACGTGGAGACAAAGATGGACCCGGCCGCGCCGCGCGTGGTGATTTTGCGCAATGCCGCTTCGCCGCCCATGGCGTTGAGGTAGCGCGCGAGGACCTGGTCTGGTGTGGGCAGAGCCTGCGGGGCTGCCGGCGCCGCGAGGCCTGGGATCCAGCGCAGGGCATTGTCGTGGAAGATCTTGCGCAGGACTGGCTGGGGCAGCGCGAGGTCGCGGGCGAAGAACTGCCACTCCCTCTGGTAGGCAGCCTCCCAGCGCGCGATAGCGCCTGGCGGGTTGTTCCATTTCAACTCCATGGCATCGGTTCCCCAGAGGACGCGGTCCTGGTAGCGGATCATGAAGGCGCGGACCTTGTCGCGCGGCTGTCGCTTGAGATCGGTCAGGCGTGCGGCGGTATCGACGGCGAAGTTGGGATAACGGTCCAACCGGCGGGCTACTTCATCGACATCGTGTTCCATGCTGCCGAGGTGGCAGCCGACGATACGGAGTTTCGGGTGGGCGGCGAGCACACGGTCGCGGGCGGCTATTATAGACTCCCAACGCGGACGCTCCGGGTGCTGGAACATGTGCCAGTCCGTATTCGCCTTGTAGTAGCCGTGATGGGGGTCGGCAGGATCGAGCGGGAGCCAACTGGAACGGGGTTCGGCAAGATGGGTGAACAAGGTGACGCCGCCGGCGGCGATGGCGTCGAGCACAGGCGCAAAGGCCGGATGGTCAGGCAGGACAAAGTTGCCTTCGCCCGATTTCAGGTGCAGGCCGATGTTTTTGTACATCTTGACGGCCACGGCGCCGCGGGCGAAGTCCGCCGCGAGCCGGCGCTTTTCGGTTTCAGCCCAGGCAGCGGATTCAAAGCCCGCCGGGTCGAACGGAGCGGCCCAGGCGATGCGGCCGGCGGATTTCGCCGAGATGCCGGCGGCCATGGTGGACTGGGGTTCGGGCTTGTCGAAGCCGGGTGCGAGTGGGTCAACGAGAGTGACATTGAGAAGCCGCACCTTCAGCCGGTCCATCATTTCGAGGAAGGCCGGGGGCGGAGGCGCCACATGCGCATGGGCGTCAATCCGCTCAAAGGCTGGCGCCTGCGCCTTCGCCGGTGCGGCCAAGGCAAGCAGGACGGCGATCGACCGGGCGAGCCACAACATGCCGGTCACCTTGGAAACCGGGCCTCTCTGGGCAACATTGCCGGGAAGGCTTTATGAGGTTCGGCCTGGTACCAGTAAGCCACCGACGAGATGTCGTCGGTGAGCGGCTGGAACTTGCGGTTCGGCCAGTGGCCCAGAGCCTGGATGGTGACCTTCAGGTTCTTCTTGAAGCGGATGGGGTCGGGCACGTGCCAGCGGTAAACGGCGTGTTTGGGAATCTGGCCGGCCGGCTTGTGGAACAGGGGGTAGCCGAGGAAGGGGGTCGAGAACGTGGTGTCGCCGAAGTTCCAGGCGCCGCCGAAGTAGTCTTCGGTGCCGGTGTAGCAGAGGGTGGGGAACTTGTCGTCGCCATCCATGAAGAACTTCACCTCACCCTCGCCCCACCAGCCGTTGGAGAGCTGCTCCCAGCCGATGAAGGTGCCGACGTAGTGTCCCTGGCCTTCGATGCCGTCGACGATGGTGTGTTCGGGATGCTCGCGGGTGGTCATCGACTTGCGCCATGACGCGTGGAAATAAGCCGCGTCGCCGGCCACGGCTTCCAGCGAGTAAGTGATCTGGTAGAAGAAGCCGGGGATGTCGTCGGGCCGCTGGTTTTCGACCGTGATGCGGGCCCGTTTGCGGAAGGGCATCGGCCAGTAGGAGTTGAATCCGCCGCTGGGATTGACGGCCATCATGAGGGAGTTGACGGGATAGCGCATGGCGTGGGCGTTAGCGAAGAAGTCGCCGAGCGGAGACTCGACCGAGGGCGCGGTTTCGTCGTCCCAGTAGATGCGGAAGATGGCATCGCGGTAGGCGGCCTCGGAGACCGTGATCCAAATGTGTTGGATGATGCCAGGCCCCTGGATGTCGGCGATGGTGACGGTTCTGCGGCGGGGCAGGACGATGTCGGGGCTGACCTTCCAGCCCGTGCCGAGCGCCGAGGCTCCGCTGAGAGGCGTAGGCGCCATCCTTGCTCCGCCGCCGCGTTCTCCCGTGGGATTCTCCGCCGAAATGGACCGTGTTTCAGCGTTCCTCAATTGCGGCAACGAGGCGATGCCGGCGAAGCCGGACGCCTGCGGAGGGGTGTCCTGGGCGAAGACCGCGGGCAGCAGCGAAGCGGCCAGGGCGAGGCCGGGCAGCCAGGTGGTGGCAAGTCGGGATGAGGTTGGCGTCATTCGGATCTCCGGTATGGTCGCGGCAGAATATGGGCGCGGCTTGCGGCCGCGCCCATTGTTTCGCATCAGAAGTGGAGCCGCAGGGTGTACTGCATCTGGCGGCCGAGGTTGGCCTGAGTCACCGAGCGGCCGAACTGCGGGTTGCCGACGGTCATGTTGGGCAGGCCAGGGACGAAGCTGTTGGTCAGGTTGTAGGCCTCCATGCGGAACTCGAGTTTGAGCGCCTCGGTCACGGGAAAGTACTTGGCGACGCTGATGTCGATGTTCCAGTTCGGCGATCCCTTCACTCCGTCATACTGCCAGGGGTTGAGCCTGGGGGTGTAGGCGGGGAGCAGGGCGAACTTTGTGGTGTCGAAGTAGCGTTCGCGGGTTGGATTGTCGATCGACGGGTCGCCCGAGGCGAGGGCGCCGCCGAAACGCAGGTACTCGCCCGAAGAGAGAGTCCAGACGGGGCTCACCGACCAGCCGCCGATCAGCAGGTCGGCGATCCTGGGCGCGGCGGAAGCGAACTTACGGCCTTTGCCGAACGGGAGTTCGAAGGTGCCGGCGAAGGTGGTGCGGTGGTGCGGGTCCTTGCTGTTCATCATCGTGAACTGATCGGCGTAGCGATCGATGTCGTTGAAGAAGACGCCGGTTCGCTGGCGCGCGTAAGCGTAGTTCCACTGGAACTGGTAGCCCTGGCTGAACTGTTTGCGGAGGCTGAGCGACAGGGCTTGGTAGCGGTCGTCGATGCCGGGGGTGTTGCGCTGGATGAGGTCGAGGTACTGAGGGTAGGGGCGCAGTTGATAGGTGGCCGGCACGTAGGGGTAGTTCCTCAGGATGCCGGGGAACTTCTCGGCGGGGTAGGCGTTGAAGAACGGGTTGGGGGCATACTGCTCCGCGGCGGCCTTGTAGGTGTAGAGCAGTTGCGGGTCCATCAGGTTGAAGTTCTTGTCATAAGGCAGGCCGCGGCCGAGGTTGAGGAAGTAGGTGGCTTCGGCGAGGATTCCGCCGCTGAGGAAGCGTTGAAGCGAGAAGTTGAGCCGGTCATTGACGGCGGTCCTGAGATTGGGATTGTCCCAGGTGACGGCATCGCCCAGTTGCGTATAGCGCCCATAGGCTCTGCCCACCGGCGGCAGCACGCCCGCGGGGAAGGGGTTGCTGAGCCGCGCGCCTGGAATGCCGACCGTGACCGGCGCAAGCGAAGTGGCCTGGCTGAAACCGTAATAGCCGGGATCGCTGGTGATGGTCCGGGAGACCACCAGCGGCGGGACCACGAAGCGGGCCCAGCCGGCACGAAGCGACATTTTGTCAGTGAGGCGGATGGATGCGCCGATGCGCGGCAGGAAGACGCGCGTATTGGTGCTGTACTTTCTCGGGTTGGCTTCATCGGTGAAGGCGAATGCG
This sequence comes from Bryobacteraceae bacterium, assembly GCA_014860455.1. Lineage (GTDB taxonomy): Bacteria > Acidobacteriota > Terriglobia > Bryobacterales > Bryobacteraceae > PNKE01. The sequence goes on from JACZJQ010000244.1 coordinate 16,955, forward strand.
CCGTTGTAGCTGAAGGGCCTGCCGAACATCTGCTGAATCAGCGGGTGGAACTGCGGCGGCTTGGACTGGAACTCCGGAATCGGATTGTCGAGATCGAGAAGGCGGGTGAGCCGGTAGTCCGGGTCCATCGGCGCGGTCTCATACTCGTAGCGCAAGCCGAGGTTGAGCGTGACGCGCCGGCTGAGCTTGAAGTCATCCTGGAAGTAGAGGGCGTAGAAGTTCACCCGGCTGTCCTGAGGCGCGACGTAGGAGGCGGATCCCGCCTCGGGCGCCCCCACCAGGAACGAGGCCCAGGAGTCGCCGGTCAGGCCCCAATTCGGGTTCTGGAAGGTGTCGGCAGTGGGCGTCGGGGAGAAGCCGAATCCCATGAGGTTCGGCAGATGGACCTGCCCGTCGTGGAAGCGCGTCTCCAGGCCGGCCTTGAGGCTGTGCGAACCCTGGGTCCGGCGAACGCTGGCGTGGCCGCTATAGTGCTTTGGCGTCTGGAGCCAATAGAGGTCCTGCCCGAAGATGGCGTCGCCGACGTAGAGGGCCGGGTAGTACAACTTGGGCAGTCCGTTCAGATAGGGCTTGTACCAGGAGTTGTTGGGCCAGAACTCGGCCAGTTGCTGCTCGCTGATCTCGGAGGGCGGCGAATCGTAGTTGTCGGCAAGACTGGCGTAGCCGAAGCGGAAACTGAAGACGGTCCGCTGATCCTTGATCCAGACGGCGTCGGCGGCGATGTTGCGGTTGTTCATGACCCCGGCGTTTGCGTCGCGTTGGGCCACCGAGCCCGAGTAGCGCTCCGGCGCGAGGTTGGTATTGACCTGGCTGTAGCGGCCGAAGACGCGCCAGGAGTCGCTTGGATTCCAATCCACGCGCTCACTGAAGTTGATGTACTTGGTCTTCATCGGGAAGGTCGTCTTGAAGTTCTGGAGTCCCATCAGCGTGTCGCCGGCGTTGTTGGGTTTCCAGATGTCCTTCATGAAGCGAAGCGCCGCGGGGTCGAGGCTCGAAGCGGGGATCACGTTGCCGGGATACGGCGTCCGCGAAACCGCATTGCCGGCGACCTTGGTGGACCAGGGATCAAAGATCGACTGCTGCATTCCGATGGCGTTCAGGGTTTTGGAGAAGTCGCCGGTGCGCTCGATGTCGGTGGGCAGAGTGAAGAAGTTGTTGAGCGGCTCGTTCATCTTCCACTGCTCGTAAGCGGTGAACGCAAACAGCTTTCTCCTGATGATCGGATTGCCCATCGTACCGCCCCAGATGTGATTACGCGACGTGCTCGGCTGATGGGTGATTGAATTCACCGCGGCGTTAAGCGCTGGGTTGCGGCCGAAGTAATAAGCCGTCCCGTGGAATTCGTTCGTCCCCGATTTCATGCCCACGCTGAGGATGCCGCCGGCGCTATGGCCATACTCGGCGTCAACGCTGTTCTGCTGCACGCTGAACTCCTGGACGGCGTCCATGGGCGGCGTGTAGGAGCCCTTCGGGCCGATCTGCACGGGCGTGCCGTCGACAAAGAGGTCGTTCTGGCGGGAGTTGCTGCCGCCGACGTCGATTGTGCTCGACGACCACATAAAGAACGGGTTGGCGTTGGCCGACGCATACGCACCGGTGTAGCGGTTCACCACCATGGGATCGAGCGTCGCCAACTGGAACGGATTACGCGCCATCACCGGAAGTTCCTTCAGCATCGTCTGGTTGATGGTCATATCAACGGAACTGGTATTGAAGGCGACGGCGGTGCCGGCGCCCTCCACCGTCACCGAAGTGGTGGTTCCCTTCAACTGAAGACTGGGGTCGATGGTGATGTCGGCCCGCACCTGCACCTGCACGTCCTTCAGTTCAAACACTTCGAATCCGGCGGCTTCGGCTCGAAGCAGGTAAAGTCCGGGAACAACCAGATCGAAGACATACCGCCCCTGGCTGTCGGACTCAGCGCTGGCGGCTACGCCCGTGCTCTGGTTGGTGAGCGCGACCCTTGCGCCGGGAACCGCGGCATGGCTGGGATCTGTGACAATGCCCTGCACCTTGGCGCGGTACTCCTGGGCGCATAGGGGTGGCAGGGCGAGCGTGAATAGCGCCAGCATGGCCAACGCATGCCGGATGGAGGCGAGACGGATGAGATTGGAGAACATCCTGGTTAACTCCTTGTGACTGGGAACTGGCTGCGCGAACGAAGACCCGCCGTGCCGAACGAAATCAGGTCCTGCAAGAACATGTCGGAAGTGTCGATGAGGTTTTGGCCAGGGTGCATGCGCTCCATGTCCTGGCTGTTGATCAGGGTGTAGACCACACCTCCGAACAGGAAGTGGATCCAGAAGAAAAGCTGCGCCTCCGCAACATCGGGCGCCGCGCGGCGCGCCGCCCGCAAGAAACGGTCAATCAAACTCCCGTACAACCCCTGGACGAAGACATTGAGATGGGGATCCGGCTCGCTCTGCAACCGTCCGACAAGGAGAATGAAGTTACGGTTTTCCTGCCAGGCCCGCACCATCGGCTCGAAAAGCGCGTAGAGCACCTGCTCCAGGGCGAGAGACCCTTCCCCGGCAGCCGATTCCGCATCTTCGAGAAGGCGCAGGCGTTCCGCGTTGAGCGGCTGGAAGCACCGCTGGTAGACTTCCCGCACCAGGGCATCCTTCGACCGGAAGTGGTAGTTCACCGCCGCAATGTTAACTTCGGCCTGTTCCGTGATCTCCTTGAGCGAGGTCCCGCGGATGCCCTGCGTGGCGAACAACCCCTCAGCGGCATCCAGGATTCGCTCGCTCGTCGGCTTCGTGGTGGTTTCAGTCGCGCTCATCGCGGGTTCCAGGAATCTTTAACCATTTTAATCAGTCGATTCAATTGATCACTTGAATTATGCATTTCAATCGACCTTCCGTCAAGAGCAGAATGCACTCCGGCTATCGAAAATCGGGTCGATTGCGGCTATCTACTTGCAACAGAATGAGTTTTCACGATGGACGAGTATGAAAGTCTAAGCCATACGGCCTGGGAGTGCAAATACCTCGTGGTGTTCATCCCAAAGTGCCGGCGTAAGACGCTGTACAAGCAACTGAGGCCGTATCTGGGCGAGGTTTTCCGCCGGATGGCCGAGCAGAAGGAGAGCCGGATTGATGAGGGCCATCTGCTGATCGATCACGTGCACATGCTGATCGCGATTCCGCCAAAGTACGCGGTGTCGCAGGTGGTCGGCTATATCAGAGACAAGAGCGCGATCCATCTGGCGAGGGTCTACGGAGAGCGGAAGCGCAACTTCGTGGGGCAGAGCTTCTGGGCGCGAGGGTACTTCGTATCCACAGTAGGGCGAGATGAAGGAGTGATCCGGAACTACATCCGGAATCAGGAGCGGGAGGACCACCGACTGGAGCAGATGAAACTCGGCGAATGACCAGCCACCGTCGAGGTGGCCCACCGAAACAGGGGCCGCGTTAGCGTCCCCGCTAAGCCGCTTTGAGCGGCTCACAACCTAAAGGCCCCGGCTTTGCCGGGGGATACTTACTCAACCGCCAAAGGTCGACGGGGTTGATCGGTGGCTGTGAGCCGTAGGCTCGCTCTGGAATGATCAAGTGCGGAACACATGTCCGGCATAAGAAGTTGTGTCGGCTCGGGTCGCGGCGGATTCTCCACACCGACTACACCGCCCCGCCATGGTCATCCTGGCCCGAAAGCGGTAAACCCCGGGAGCGCGAGGGCGCCGCCCTCGCACCGATCAGCGATTCTTTCCTTTTGCATTGCCGGGGGCTCAGGCCGTCGCCTCGGCTTCAGTGCGGTAGCTGCGCGGGCCACATTTGATTTGAGGATGTGGCCGTGGTGCAGCAGGCGGTCGAGCATGGCGCTGACGGCGGCCACGTCGCACAGCAGTTTGCCCCACTCCTCGACGGGCCGGTTCGACGTCAGGATCGTGCTGGCAGGCTCGTAGCGGCGCATGATGATCTCCAACAGAGGGGGAGCAGTGGCAATTCTCTCGTTTGACCAGGTGGTCAACTCGTGGCTGCGAAGTCAGAGTCAGCGGTCCGGCAACTTACCAGTTTCCAGTGCCGATTGAGTCTCTGCTGACGACAGCGACGGATGAGCTGACCATACGGCTAATCCAGATCGTTTGGTCGTGGCTCAGCGCCCCAGATGCTCACGCAAGAACTCCAAGGCCTCGACGGCGTGCATCATGTGCGGCCCGTTGAAGTAGGCGATCTCGGTCCTGTCTCCGATGCCCATTTCATCGTAAAAACGCTTCACCTTGGCGTATTCGAATGCCACCATCTCGTCGATTCCGACACCGTCACGGTGGCCGCGCTCGACCATGAAGGGCCTTGGCGCCATGAGCTTCGCCATCTCGCCGTGGTTCGCCACGCCTCCGAGATTGAATTCCGGCATCTCGTATTCCTGGGTAAAGACGTAGCTGAAAGGCAAGTCCACGCTGGAGACTTTGGTGATCCACTCGTTGAAGTCACCCGAGCAAACGGCGACGGTGAAGCGTTCGAGCAGAGGCGGAATCCTCAATGCGGTCTTGCCTCCATAGGAGAGCCCGTAGAAACCGACGCGGGAGGGGTCGGCGTAGGGTAGGGTCTGGAGCCAGTCTAGCAGACGCTCCTGCTGGGCCAGGATGAAGGAGAACATCGACCAGCCGAGCGGGTTGGCCAAGCGGTTGATCTTCCGGAAATCGCCGATGTAAGGATTCTGCGGGAGGTAGACGATATAGCCCAGGTCGGCGAACCTGTCGCCGATGTTCTGGTAGAAGTGATACTTCGTGAATCCCAGGGAGTCGCGGTCCGTGGGCACTTGCGCAAAGAGATCCTGCGGGCGTCCTTCAAGTCCGTGCTGCAGCACGATGACAGGACGGCGTTCGCCCACAGGTATGTTTCGGGGCACAAGCAGCACCCCATACCCCATCACGCCTCTGAAAACGTCATACGTGCAATCGTAACCGTCCCATTTCGCCCCGGAGTAGGCGTGCGTCATCCTCATGCCCAAGGGCACATCGGACGCCGGCAGCCGGCCCAGGACCTCATCCCAAAGCTTCGCGCGAAGAGCCGGAGCCAGTTCCGACCACTCTTCCGGGCTGGCCACCCGGTCGGCCTTCGACCAGATTGCGTCGCGGACGTCCTGCGACGACCGGACGACCCGCTGCGTGAACTCGACCATCTCATCAAACTGTGAACGGGCGCGCCCCACAGTCCTGCGCAGCGGCAGGGGTGCGGCCTGGAACGGCCTCGGCCATGCGCCCAGCGCCTTGAGGAACGGCTCCAGGCCGGCGGCGGCAACCACCACGCCGGGCGCTCTGGCCGCCTCGCGTTTCACTTCGCCCTCGGAGAACGGTGAGAGAACTCCCGGCGCTGCGCCTCGGCGAGCCGCTGTCTCCGGATTTCCAACCCAGCTTGGGCCGGGGGTGGTGTCGATGATGACGTTTCGCGGCAGGATCATCTTCGCCAGTTCGGGATCGCCGAAATCGCGCAACAACCCCCAGACATTCCGGTCGATCGGCTGGCGCCACAACCCCTCGCGCGGTCCGAAATAACCGGAAATGCCCGCCGCCTGAATCCGCTCGTCCAGCGCGGCGGAGTACAGGGCCACCGCGCCTCCTTCGCCGTAGCCCCAGACACCGACTGGCGTCCGGTCCTTCCGGGACGTGAACCAGTCGACCGCGGCCAACGTCTTCTGCACTTCGTAGCCGATCGGGTGGCGGCCCACCTCAAACGCCATTCGGTAGACGAATTCGCGATGGGACTGGTTTGTCAAGCGGAACCGCGGATTCCCCGACCATGTGTCTTCCCGGCCGATCAGGACCGGGCACAGCACCTCGCATCCAGCCGCCGCCAGCCTCTGCGCATCGGCAAACTGCTCCGGCAACTGCGCAGCGTCGGGGATCGCGACAACCCGTGCAACCGTCCGGCCCTGGGGCTGGAAGTACAGTCCCTGCGCCGTCATCCCGTCCAGCACATTCCAGCGCACGGCATAGACGCGGAACTGCGCGTTTTCACCGACAAGCGCGCTCTCTTCGGTCGTCGCCACAAGTTCCAGTCCGTCGATGCCCACGCGCTGGTCGATAACGCCGAGGATGGTCCGCAGCCGCTCCCGGGAGGGCCTGCGGTTCCTGGCGCTCTCAGCTGTCTGCTCGATCAGCCAGTTGCTGATCCCCTCAACCATTCTCTGATCGGGCCTTTGAGCGGGTTCTCGTAAGGGTAGTTCCGCTCGCAGTTGAGCGGCAATACCAACCAATGCGAGCAGCAGCAGGAACCTTGGCATCGCGGTCGTGCCTCCTCAGTGGATTTGAAGTCGGGTTGAGTCACCATTTTGCCGGGACGGCGTGTTGTTTGATGTAGGCCTCGACACGCGGGTCGAGGTCCGCTCCTGCCGCTCCCGGCCGAACGTAATGAAACACCTCCGCGTACTCGACGCCGTACTGTTTTCCGAGTTCCCGGTTCCGTGTGAGCACGAATTCCCTGATGTAGTTGCGATCCGCCGTGAGATCGTCCGGGCCGAGCAGGGGCAGACTCTGGCCCCGTTTCGCCAGCTCGGCCTTCAGGCGCGATCCCGACCGACCGCCCGGCCCTTTGGCGACATTGGCGCGGTTTGCGTCGATCTTCTTTTCGATCTGCCTGCTGATGTCAACCACCCGCGTGATCTCGGGACGCCGTGCGAAATAGTACTTATCCTGAACCGTCTTCACTTCGAATCCGAAGGCAAGTTGCTCTGGATAGTCGTGCGCCCGGCCGGCCATCCAGCACGCGGCCTCGGTCGCGCGTGCCAGCGTGTAGTGGTCCGGATTCTCCTCGTCGTGGGCCCAGGGGTCAAAGCCGACGACCGTGTCCACCTTTAGTGCGCGGATGAGGAAGATGAGCCGGCAGATCAGCTCGTTGAGCGAGACATCGCCCATTCGGTGGTTGTTGTAGTTGAGGTCGAACACGCGCTTGCAGCCTAGAACCTTGGCGACTTCCGCGTTGTCCCGCTCGTTGCCGAGAACGTGCTCGCCGATAGTGCCCCGCGTGCCGAGCCCGGGCGCGTCCCCCATGTCGTCGTTGGTGGCCCTGAGAAGGTAGCCTGTGTAGCCCTCCTCGATCAGCTTGGCGACGGTGCCGGCGGCGTAGAGGGGAATGTCGTCGGAGTGCGCCTGCAGAGCCAGAAGTACTTTGCCCGAATGAGGCCGCCCCTCGATGGAAGGCTCCATGGTGTATTTCGCGGCCGCTGCCGTTTGTGGTTGAGAACGTGCCAACCGGGTGATGGATCCGGCGGCAAGTAGACTGGTCCAGAATTTGCGCCGCAGCATGGACGCGATTATACTCGCGTCGAGGCCGAGTCATGAAAATCACCGAAATCCGCTGCGCGGGACTGCGTCACGGCACGCCCAAAGGCGGCTGGGCCAATGAGATCCAGGAGGAGGACTGCGTCCACACCCTGATCGCCGTATTCACGGATGAGGGCATCACGGGGTGGGGATCCTCGTTCACCAGCGAGGGGCTCGTGCGCGGCGCGCTGGATGTTCTATCGCCGCTGTACCTCGGGGAGAACCCGCTCGAGCCTGAGCGCGTCTCCGAAAAGCTCCATGCCAATACTTTCTGGATGGGCCGCGGCGGATCGATCACGCACGCCATCAGCGGCATCGACATTGCTTTGTGGGACATCCTCGGAAAGTCCACCGGCCAGCCTGTTGGACGCCTGCTGGGAGGGCGGTACCGCGAACGGGTGCAACCCTACGCGTCGCTGCTGATGTGCGAGCCCGGACAGTTGGTCGAGCACCTGGCCGCCGTGAAGGAGCAGGGATTTCGAGCCTTCAAGATCGGTTGGGGACCCTTTGGCCGTCACAGCTTCGCCAAGGACGAAGCAATAGTGGATGCAGCGCGAAACGCGGTCGGCTCCGGTGCCCGGCTCATGGTCGATGCGGGCGCCAGCGACGCCTTCTGGCCGCAGGACTACAAGTGGGCTGTGCGCACGGCACAGATGCTCGCAGGGTACGGCGTCCACTGGTTCGAGGAACCATTGCAGCCGGACAACCTGCGGGATTACGTGCTGCTTCGGAATCATTCGCCCGTGGCGGTCGCGGGTGGTGAAGTGCTGACGCGCAGGCAGTCATTCACCCCCTGGCTGCAGGAAGGTGCTTTCGATATCGTCCAACCGGACGTAACCAAGGTGGGCGGCATCAGCGAAGAGCGACGCATCGCCTGGATGGCAGAGGAGAGCGGCGTCCGGTTCATCCCGCACGGCTGGAACACCGCGCTCGGGCTTGCCTCCGACCTCCATCTCGCATCGGCCAGCCGGAATACGGACATGGTGGAGTATTTGACCGGGTCCCCATTCGTCGACGATCTCGTTGAGGTCCCCTTGCGGCTTGACCAGGACGGCATGCTGGCGATTCCCGATGGTCCCGGCCTGGGGGTTTCTCTCGACATGGATGCCGTCGAACGTCACACCGGCGTGCGCTTCACAGTATGAAGACCCGGCCGGCCTGACGCGAATGGCCCGGCAGAATGCCGGGCGGACTGTTCCACGAGGTTGCGCGCCCCGGTTCTATCTCAGGCGGGCTACAGTTCAATTGCCTTTCAACGTCTCAATGTACCGGCCGTCGAAGTAATAGAAAAAACCGTCTTCGGCACCGACGATCACGTCCAGTTTCCCGTCGCTGTTCCAGTCGACGATGTTCGGCGTGGGGCTGTGTCCGGCTAGATTCGCCTTCACCAGGACTCCCCTCGACTGCATGGCCGGCTTGGATTGCGGACCGATGTTCTCGTACCAGGCCGGGCCTTGGTCGGAATCCACAATCATGTCGAGATCGCCGTCGCTGTCCAGATCGGCAAGCTCGATCTTCCTGCGCCCGCTGGACCCGGCCCTGCCTGCCGCCAGATTTAGAAAACGGCCGGTGGGCGTAACGAAGATGCGTTCGGGCGGCATCAGCAGCAGCCTGCCTCCGGCTCGGGCGCGGCGATACAGGCATAGGTACCCCTGATGGTTGAGCATCACCAGATCAGGAAGACCGTCGCGATCCCAGTCCACGACCTTGGGTGTTGTCCGCCACTGCGTCACGAGTTGCTTCCCCTCTGGCTCCCACCAGACCCACTCCGGTTTGGGGGGACGGCCCGGCCATTCCACTTCGATGGGGGCGGCGGGTTCGAGCGCAGGGGCGCCCTTCGTGCCCGTGTTGCGGTACCAGACAACCGAGCCCCAGATATCGTTCACAAGGATGTCCAGACGGCCGTCGAGGTCCCAGTCGGCGACGGACGGATTGCTGTAGCCCCATTTCGCCTCTGCCGGGCCCTGGATGGAGCCGTTCGGTCCCGCAACCCGCCGGATCACCTTGCCGCCTGCGGTCAGATAGCCGCGGTCCACGAACACCGGTTCGGCTGCTGTGCCCGTGTTTTCGAAGTATTGGATGTAGCCGGCCGAGTTGCCGGAGATAAGATCGAGTTTACCGTCCCCGTTCCAGTCCACCGCGACCGGGCGCGACAGCACCCCGCTCTTCAGGTACGGATCCACCTGCTGAAGGTGGCGGGGCGCAGCCAGTTCCGGTTCCTTTCCGCGTGGCGACATGTTCTCCAGATAGGAGACCGTGCCGTCTTCCTCGGCTACGATCAGCGACGGCCTTCCGTCAGCATGAAACGAAGCCACGCGCGGCTGGATCATGCAGAGATCCATATGCAACGGTTTGGAGGCCGCCTCCAGCAATGTTCCGCCGGCGAGCGCAGGGGCGGTTCGCGTGCCTTGGTTGCGAAACAGGGTAATGAAATCGACAAAGCTCCCGCCGAGCAGGTCATAAACGCCGCGGCCCAGCCAATCCACCGGATTCGGCGCCGGGCTTCCGTACAGGTCGATCGGCTTCCCGCCCGCCTGGAGCATCACCGGCGGCTCATAGACGGGCTGCGAGTTGGCGCCTACGTTTCGGTAGAAGTACACATACCCGTGCAGGGGGCCTCGAGTCCAATTACCCTCGGAGTCGAATGCGTCGTCCCAGCCGTAGTCCCGCCAGTCGCTCACCCCTACCAGCAGATCGACCAACCCGTCACCATCCCAGTCGAACGGCTGCCACATGTCGTCGCGTCCGACGAAGTAGCTTCTCTGCAATGTCACCGGCACGAACTGCGACAGGCGATGCCGGCGGAAGTCGGAGTAGTAGCCGCCATTAGTCACAAGGTCGATATGTCCGTCGCCGTTGAAGTCGGCGGCGGTCAGTTCCCTCGCAGCCAAACCGAGCCACTCGGCGCGGTCATACAGCGGATCGGCGTTAGAGCCGATATTCAAGAACTGGTAGATGCCGTTGTACGGGCGGTCCGGACAGGAGACGACCAGGTCCATGTCTCCATCTCCGTCCACATCCAGCACTGCCGGACGCGCCTGGAGTCCGACCGCCACCCGGTTTCGAACGCCAGCGCGCCCGTATGTGATGCGGTCACCTGTCCCCACCATGGCGGGCGCCGCCAGGCGCTCTGTCTCCCCGCGGTTGCCCTCGTCGAAATAGATCCAGTAGGACGTAGCACCAGTGGAATGGAAGCTGACGCGGGCGTTGGGGTTCTTCCACTCGGTCTTCGAGGGCAGGATGCGGGTTCCCCCCTCCGCCATGACGCGGACCGAATCCGGGTTGAAGCCGCTGGACAGCTTTAGGTCAACCGCAATGGGCGTCCCGGGCGGCCTGACCACGGCGCTGCGCACTCTCATATGGTTGGCCGTCGGCCAGTCGGCCGAGCCGCGGTTTTCTGTCTGTCCATCCGCAGACAGGACCGCAAAAACGATCAGCAGAGCAGATTCGAGCTTTCGCATCGCTGGACCTTGTCCAGTAGTATAGTGGAGCGGAATTCCCGGGCTGAATCGCTGATGATGCTCGCCAAGTCTCCATCGGCGATGCTGCCCAGCATCGCGTCGCTCGAACCGGGTGGCGGCTTCTCTATGGCCCTGCGCCTGACCAGCCCGCCACGAATCGAACCAAGGAGGTTTCCGGATGAATCGAAGGCACCTGTTCGCCATCGCTGGAGTTTCGGCCGCCGCCCGGGCAACGGCCATGACGCAGTCGCAGCACACCGTCAATCGAAGCGTATCCGGCTTGCCGCCCAGGAAGGTGATCGTCGGGACGTCGATGCGCGCCTTCTGGGGGAACCACCCGGGCGTAGAAAAGCGACTGGATGAACTTATGGGCCTGATCGACGCCATGCAGGAGGAGTCCCTCAGGAAGTACGGCCGGGGAGTCGACCTTGCGATCCTGTCCGAGACGACAGTCTCCGGCGAAGCCGGCGGCAACGCACTGGCCTGCGCAATTCCTCTCGATGGCCCGTTCAGCCGCGCCTTCTCTCAGAAAGCCCGCAGCTATGGCTGCTATGTCGTGGCCCCGACCTACCTGCTGGAATCCGCCAAATCGTGTTCGAATGCCGCCGTGTTGTTCAGTCGGCAAGGACACGTGGCTGGCGTCTACAGGAAGGTGCATCTGGTAGTCTCGCCGGAGGGCACTCGCATGGAGGGCGGCGCGGCCCCGGGCAAGGAGTACCCGGTCTTCTCCTGCGATTTTGGCAAACTCGGCATCCAGATCTGCTACGACATGCAATTCGGCCGGGGCTGGCAGGAACTTGCGAGCAAGGGCGCCGAACTGATCGCCTGGCCGAGCCAATCGCCCCAAACCACTCAGCCGGCCGCTCGCGCCATTGATCTCCGCTGCTATATCGTCTCCAGCACCTGGCGGCACAACGCTTCGGTGTTTGAACCGACCGGGAAGATTCTCGCCCAGATCAAGCCCCCGGGACAAGTCTTGGTCCAGGAGATCGACCTGAGCTATGCCATCCTCCCCTGGAGTGCGAAACTGCGCAACGGCAAAGCGCTCGAAGAGAGATACGGACCTCGGATCGGGTATCGCTACTATGAGGACGAAGATTGCGGCATCTTCTGGTCGAATGATCCTCGGACTCCGGTTCGCGCCATGGTGCGGCAGGCTGGACTGCTGGAGGCAGAGGAACAACTCGCGAGTGTCAGGGATGTCTATCGCCGGGCCGGGATGACGAATTTCTGAAAATGCTGCAGACGCCGAGGCCCTACCTTCCTCCCCTCGACGAGGCCGGCTTCGGCTTGATGAACACTACTTCGGCCCGCTCAATCCAACCTGCGCGCAGGTCCGCCCTGAACCAACCTTCGCCGTTCTTTTCGTGGAGGCGCGTGGGCGACCGCTTCCCGAACGCCTTGAGATCGTGCTGCGCCCAGGTCCTTCCCATGTCAGTCGAAATGATGAATCCCGTGTCCAGTGGCGAGGCTGGTGCGCAGTGAGATGCGATCATAACGCCATCCTGGATGATCATATTCCCGGATTCGACCTCAGGGTTGAACAGCATCGTATGCCTCTCGGGTCGGAGCAGATCCTCGGGAGCACAGCAGAAGATCCCCCGGTCGTACGGTTTCGGACCGTTCGCATCACTGATCCAGTACAGCCTTCCATTGACAAAATTCAGGCCGCCACACTTGTACCTTGAATTGGCAAAGTCGGAGTGCAGCACCTTCCAATCCCACTTGTCGTTGGCCTTGTTATAGGTGCCGCGCAACCAGTGGCACTCGTGCCCTAATCCGCGGTCCAGGTCGCCGGTACAGGCGTAGAACGCATTCTCGGCCGGATTGTATGCCACCGCATGTACATGTCTGCACAAGACCTTGTTGCCTGGGTCGCCCAACAGCTTTCCGCCCCTGCCTCCGCCCGGCCTGCCGTTGTCGGAAAAGAAGGGATTCTGCCCGAAGCTGTAAGCAATCTTGACGGTCCGCCCGCTATCGGCCGAGTAGTAGATGTTCACCGGGGTGGCGCCCCCCAGGACGTTGCAGTAGTTTCCCCAGACCATCATCTCCGCTCCATCGACATCCCACGAGACGGCGCCGGGCAGAGTATGGAAGTACCAGCCGGGTAGCTCCGGGTTTGCCGGCGTGTGCGGGACGTATTCTGATCCGTCCTGCGCTTCCACCTTGATCTTCCGGTAGCTCTTCAGGTTGTCAATGCTCAGGTAGAGGCTTGCGCCCGTTGCGAACACGACGTTGCCATTCTTCAGGATGTGGCTGAACGTGATCGATGAAGCATCGGGAAACTCGGCACTATACGGCCAGGAGTGGCCGTTGTCCGCCGACATGTGGATTCTTCCGGCGGCATAAGCGAAGGCCTTGTCGCCGCGCTGCGAGTCGATGTACTTCCCGGCCGGTTGAGCTCGGTACCAGAAGTGTTCCGTCTCTCCGGAAATCACCTGAGCACCGGCTTGCCCGGCGGCCTGCCCCCGTTCGATCGCGGCTGCCCCGGCGGCGCCGAGGAATCCGCGTCTGGTCACCAGGCTCCGTTGCGTCATCACACGCTCCTATCGGATTTTGGAAACGGCTCAGTTGTGTCTCACGCTATCACGGTTCGCGGGGTTAAACACCTGTCCTCTCCCAGAACTCGATCGGCGGCTACGCAGCCTCCTTCGCCAGGCTGTTTTCGTCATGCAGCCCTACGAGAACCGGCGTCGACGCGACGGGGCACCCGGCGGGAAGCCTGTGTCTATGTGGGCCATCCGGGACTTTGGATTGGGGTGGTTCCGGAATTCCTGGTCCCAACGCGGAGTGTGGACGGCCACGGTTGTAATGGGTCACGAACTCGATCAGGCTCCTTCTCAGATGCCGCTCGTTGATCGGAATCAGGAAGTCGAGGCACTCGCGACGAATCGTCCCGATCAGCCGTTCGCAGTACGCAATCGCCTTCGGCACCCGGACCGGCTGAGGGTCTCCGGCTTCACGATGACCAGGGCGTCGCACCAGTTCAAAAAACCCGCGCGAGCGCCATCATCGACAGTCACGTCGACGCTGGAGCGTTTCGCGGCCGGGCTTTGCGTTCTTCAAAGAGGGCAAGTTGCTTGCGGAGAAACAGATTCTCGTCGATGAGAACCGAGCGGCCGATCAGGAGGAGCCGGAATACAGCGACCAACCGTGATTCCAGCGTGTATACAGGTCATCAGTCCGCGGCTGTAACGGTTGAGCCGGCCACGTTGCAACTTGTTGATTTTCCAAGCCGATTGGATTTTTGAGGAGGACACTGGGTGAGCATCCTGAGTATTGTCCCCCGATGTGCCTTGGCAACGGTTGGTGATACGATTTCGCTTCAGCAACACGAATTGGAGGTGCACCGGTGACCCGAATCAGATTCACCCACGCCGTGGCCGCCGCGGCGTTCACCCTGGCGTTGGTTTCATCCTCTGCGGCGAAGGCGCAGTCGCCCATAACCCCGCCCGAGAAGTTCTTCGGTTTCCGGCTCGGAAGCGACCGAAACATCGCCCGTTGGGATCGCATCGTCGAGTACTACCGCCTGATCGAGAAAGAGGCCGGGGGAAGAATCAAGGTTGTCGATATGGGCCCCTCGACGATGGGCAACCCGTTCCTGCTTGTCGTCATCTCCTCGCCGGACAACATCAGCCGGCTCGATCACCTGCGTCAGGTCAATGCGGCGATCAGCGATCCGCGCGGCCGCACCGAGCAGGAGATTCGAAAGCTCGTCGCCGAGGGCCGCGCCGTCGTCTGCCAGTCGATGAGCCTGCACGCCAGCGAGATCGGAGGGACGCAGATGGCACCCGAACTCGCCTTCGACCTCGTCTCTCGGAACGATGAGGAGACGCGCCGCATCCTCGACAACGTCATCTTCCTCCTGGTTCCGTCCTTCAATCCCGACGGCGCCATCATGGTGGCCGACTATTACAAGAAGACTCTCGGCACACCCTACGAAGGCGGCTCGCTGCCTTGGCTCTACCACAAGTACGTCGGACACGATAACAACCGCGACGCCTTCCAGACCAACATGGTCGAGTCGCAGTATATGGCCAGGATCCTTTTCCGCGACTGGACCCCGCAAGCCTACGCCGACCACCACCACATGGGTAGCTACGGCGCCCGCATCTACATCCCTCCCTACGCCGAACCCATCCGCCCGCTGGGTGACCCGCTGGTCTGGCGTGAGATGAGCTGGTATGGCGCGCACATGGCCTACAAAGAGGAGGAGGCCAATCTATCCGGTGTGCTCAACATGGCGCAGTATTCCGGCTGGGGACACTTCGGCTTCCACTGGATCACGCCGTTCCACAACATCGCCGGCATGCTCACCGAATCGGCCACCACGCGTATGGCGTCGCCGTTGTTCATCCACCCCAACCAGCTCAAGGGCGCCACTCGCGGGCTTCCTGAATACGAGGAGCAGACTACATTTCCGAACCCCTGGCCCGGCGGCTGGTGGCGCCTGCGCGATATCGTCGACAGGCAAAAGGTGTCGGCCTGGGCGCTGCTCGACCTGGCTGCTCGCAACCGCGAAACTGTCTTGTGGAACGCCTATCTGAAGGCCCTCCGCCAGACCGAACGCGGCGCCGCCGGCAAGCCCGCTTCGTTCGTCATCCCCCGCAAACAACACGATCCACTCACGGCCGTGAAGATGATCAACAAGCTGTTGCTGCAAGGCATCGAGGTCCAGGAGGCGCCACGGGGCTTCACGACGCAGGGCGGCATCATCTATCCTCCGGGATCCTGGGTGGTCCCGCTGGCCCAGCCCAAGATGGGGCTGATCCGCTACCTGCTTGGCCGGACCTTCTATCCGGACAACGAATGGACAAGAGCGCGCGACGGCTTTCCCATGCGGCCTTACGACATGGCTACCGACACGATGTTCGAGTTCATGGGCGTCCGCGTCGACCCGCTTGACGAACCTACGCCTAGCGGGCTGCGGAAACTCGATGCCCCGGTCGCCGCCGCCGGCAGCGTCTCTTCCGGAGCATCCGCCTATTCGCTCGACGGCCGCCTGAACGACGCTTTCCACGCCGTCAACCTGCTGCTCGACAAGGGCATCGCCGTGCGGCGCGCCGAATCGGCCGCCGGCGCGCTGCAGCCGGGCGATTTCGTCGTGGCGGCTGGCCGCGCCGATGACCTGGCCGCCATCGCCAGAGCGACTGGCGTCGATTTCCGTCCGCATCAGGGTGGTACGCAGGCGCGCGAGGTGAAGCGCCTGCGGATCGGAATGTACCAGCGTTATCTGGGCGGCAACATGGACGAGGGCTGGACCCGGTTCCTCCTCGAACAGTTCGCATTCCCATACAAGTCGGTGATGGACGCCGAACTCAAGAAGGGCAATCTCAATTCGAGCTACGACGTCATCATCCTGCCCGACGATTCAACCGCCGCGCTCACCGGCGAACGCACCGGCGAACGCACCGGCCGGTTCTCACGCATCGAGGAGGAGTACCCGCCCGAGTATCGCAGCGGCTTCGGCAAAGAGGGTGTCGAGGCGCTGAAGACTTTCGTGGAGAAGGGCGGCACTCTGGTCACTCTCGCCGGAGCCAGCCAATTCGCCATCGACAAGCTCGAACTCCGGGTGCGGAATGTCGTCTCGGGACAGAGTTCAAAAGACTTCTGGTGCCCTGGATCCACTCTCCGCGTGATCTCCGATACATCGAACCCGATCGCCTGGGGCATGCCCGAGAACGGCCTGGCCGTCTATCTTTTCGGCGACGGCGCGTTCGAAATCTCCCCAAGTCCGCATAATGATCACTACGAGGTGGTTGTCCGGTACGCCGGCCGTGACCTGCTTGAAAGCGGCTGGCTTGTCGGTGAACAGGTAATCGCAAAGAAAGCCGCGGTCGTGAAGGCCGCCTATGGGCAGGGCCGGGTCATCCTCTACGGAATCAGTCCGCAGCACCGGGCGCAGACACATGGCACTTTCAAGCTGCTGTTTAACGCACTCGTGAAGTAGGCGAATCCGATCTATCGCTTCGACGTTTCCCGCGCGGGGCTGGCTCGCCGGCGCAGCGAAAGCCTGCTATGGTGAGTGGCGGCAGCCATGAATCGTCGCACTTTCTTTAGCACCGGCCTGGTGGGCGCCGCCGCAGCGCAGCCGCCCGATCTGGGCAGAAGCAGAATGAAGATCGCATCCGTGAGGCTGGTGAATACACGGCCAAAACGGCCCGTGCCGCGCTACACGCCCGCGCCGGGATCCTGGGGTACGCAGAACGTGGAAGTCGCCAACCCGATGTCGATCTACCCCAAGTACAAGGCCACGCGGTCGCTGTTCTTCCCTGATCCGGGCAAGGTGCCAGGATTCACCGTGGAGATCGCCACGGACAAGGGAGTCAAGGGCTACGGCAGTGGCGGCGCGGCCGGCGGCGTTGTGGTGGAGGGGCACCTGACGAAGCTGTTGCTGGGCGAGGATCCCTTCGACATCGAAAAACTGTGGGACATCATGTGGCGGTCGACGATGCACTACGGTCGGATGGGCGTGACGATGAACGCCATCAGCGGAGTCGATCTGGCGTTGTGGGACCTCATCGGCAATGCTCTCGGGATGCCTGTTTACAGACTGCTGGGTGGGCAAACGAAGGATCGGATTCCGGCTTACTGCACAGGCAACGACATCGAGCAGCATGTCGAGTTTGGCTTCAAGCGGCTCAAACTGGCAATGCCGCACGGCCCTGCGGACGGCCGCGAGGGCATGCGGAAGAATGAGGAAGTGGTCAAGCGGGCACGTGCGGCTTTAGGCAAGGACGGCGAGATCATGCTGGACTGCTGGATGGCCTGGACCGAGCGCTACACAATGGAGATGGCCGAACTGCTGGCGCCCTACAGGATCTACTGGATGGAAGAGGTCCTGCAGCCGCACGACTATTCGGGCTTCGGCCGATTGCGCAAGACGGTCACGTCCACTCGCATTGTCACCGGGGAGCATGAGTACGGACGGTATGGGTTCCGCAATCTGCTGGAGCACTCGTCAGCCGAGATCTGGCAGCCCGACATCCATTGGTGCGGCGGCCTCACCGAGTTGCGCAGGATCGCGGCAATGGCTGCCGCATACGATATCCCGGTGGTCCCTCATGGCGGCGGCACTTCGCAGGACGGCCTGCACTTCATCATGGCAACCACCAACAGTCCGTGGGCCGAGATGTTCATGCCCGCGCCTGGCGGACCCCGTGAAGTTTACGCCCGGTTCGAAGAGGACTTCCGGATCACTCGTGGCCAGGAAGGCATCTACACCCTTCCGGCTGACCGACCCGGTTTCGGTTGGGAATTCGAAGCCCTTTGACCCAACCGGCCCGCGGCATTCACCAATGTCGATTTGCTCTCCAGCGCAGGTTCGTCTCCAGGAACTTGATAAGCGCGTCCAAATCCGATGGCACGGTCCCGTGCCGTCCGCAAACACAAGCGGGTCGGGCAGCGTGTAGGTTCCTACCCGGTCCTCGTCGTAGTTCACCGGGATGCCCGCCACCTCCGAGGGCGGCGCCTTCGTCGCCGGTTTTGCCGGGCCTGTCTTCGGCGGCGGCGCTGCCGGCGGCTGGCCCATGGCCGCCCCGATGCAAAACGCGACCGCCGCAACAGCGAACCCGGCGCCAACCGCTCAATTTGTCGTGGTCAGAACTTCACTGCCTGATTTCGATAACACACGCCAACGCCCTCTGGATGCGAGAGCCTAGGCTTGCGCGACACCCGGCCGCGTCGCAAGGACCGTCAACTGCTCACGGCGAGTTTACTCCACAGTGACGTGGAACAGACCCACCGACGCGCCCCAAAGGCGTACAATGCTGGCATCGAGCCGCCGAAGAGCAGGCCATGCCGGGCCACAATAAGCATGGATCAACGCTGTGGCCGGTGAAAGGAGCAGTCTCATGCATCGCAGATGCTTCCTGAAATCTCTCGCGGCCGCAAAGGCGGCCGGCCTCGCTTCGCTGCCCGTGGCGCCTGTGTGCCTGGCTCTCGCGCAGCAACGTGGAGGCGCCGCCCAACCCGGCCAGTTCAAGCCGGGCGAGGGCGCAAACAATCCGGTCGGTTCCGGCAAGGGCATCCACCCCGGCCGTGTCGTGTGGCTCCGAGACACGAAAGCCGCCACCTGGGACGGCATGACAGGCTACTGGTGGGACGACGCCAACACCGACGAACGCGCCGTCCACCGGATGACCTCGTCTCTGCTGCGCGATCTCACCGGCCGGAAGAACGAAAAGCAAGCATGGGACGCGCTGTTCCGTAATTTCAACGAGACACGGAACCTCGGCCGCGCAGGTTACAGGCCGGGCGAGCGGATCGCCATCAAGGTCAACTGCAACCAGGACCGATCGCCTCAATGGGGCGCTGCCGCACCTTCCCCAGCGGGCAGGCCCCAGCGGCGGGCGCTGAACGGACTCCCCAGTCCCCACGCCATCGCCGCCCTGGTTACGGCCCTCATCGAATTCGGCGGCGTGCGCGGCGAAGACATCATGGTCTATGACGTGACGGGCACCCGAAACGTCGGCAACCCAATCTACACCAAAATCCGTGCCAATTCGAACCGCCAGCATCAGGCGGTGAAGTTCCTCGTTGGCGCCGACTACGACCTCGGCGGACGCATGGCCCCCGTGCCCGACATGGAAAACCCCATCCGGTTCGCCTCTGATCAATTGCCCGCCGGATACCTGCCCCGCCAGGTGACCGAAGCCAGCTACGTCATCAATATGGCCCTTTTGCGGGCTCACGGGATGGCCGGCGTCACGCTTGCAGCCAAGAACCACTTCGGCTCGGTCCACTTCCCCAACGACGGCGGATGGTCTCCGCGCGTGCTGCACGGTAGCGTCATGCGGACCCGGCCGATGGGCTCCTATAATGCCCTGGTCGACCTGATCGGACACCGCCACCTCGGCGGCAAGACGATGCTCTATGTGCTCGATGGCCTCTACACTGCGGAACACAACGAGGGCAATGTGTTCAAGTGGGCCAGCTTCGGCGACCAGTGGGCTTCCAGCATGTTGATGTCGCAGGACCCGATAGCAATCGACTCGGTTGCCCTGGACATCCTCAGCAGCGAACCCCGCGCAACCCAGGTGCGCGGCAATGCGGACAACTACCTGCACGAAGCAGCGCAGGCGGCCAAGCCGCAGTCCGGCAGTGTGTACAATCCCGACGGCCGCGGGACACTCGGCAGCCTTGGCGTGCATGAGCACTGGAACAACCCGTCCGAGCGCAAGTACTCCCGTAACCTGGGTGCCAAAAAGGGCATCGAACTGATCGCCCGCGTCTAGCCGCGTCTGTCCAAACTCGGCTGGCTTGGGTCGCGCCCGATCCATCTGTATGCGGTCACCGAGTTTCTCCAGAAATACTTTTCAGCCGCGGCCTTGCCCTTCGAGAGGAAGTAGTCCCGGGCGATCTGGACTATCGCCGGCAGATTGTCAACGGCATCGGCATTCGGCCAGTCGCTTCCGAAGACCAGTTTGTCCTCGCCGAAGGTCTCGAAGATCTGGTCGAGAAGGGGTTTGTAGAGGGCCGGATCGGTCAGCGCTCTCCCGTTTTCCACCCGCATCGCCGCGGACACTTTAATGAAGACCTTCGGACGCGCCGCCAGTTCCCGCAGCAGCGCCTCGGCAGACGCCTTCTGCTCCGAGTCCAGGCGCAACATCATCGCCGGAAGATGATCGACGATGATCCGCAGATCCGGCGCCTTGTCCGAGACGCGGAGCACGGCCTCAAGCAGGTCCGGACGGGGATTCGCCGTGTCAAGCGCCATGCCCGCCTGCTGCATCAGCTTCAGCCCTTCGATGAATCCCGGGTTGGCGGTCTGCTTCACCAGGCTGTATCCCCAGAGGTTCCCGTAGCGGATGCCGAGGAACAGCCGGTTTTTGTGGTATCGGTCCAGGTACTCCCGGAATTCGGGCTTCTCGGGTTGGAGGTTGCCGATCACGCCTACCATCATGCTGTCCGTCTCGACAACGTGGAGTACCCAAAGGTTGTCCTCGATCCACGGACTTGCCTCAACCTTGATTGCTCCAACAATGCCCAGCGGCGCCGCCAGCCGTCGGTATCGCGCAGGCAACGCGGGTTCCCTGTTTCGAGGCCCGGCCGAATAGGGCGCGCCTTGCGGGCGCGTCTGGTCGAAAAGATGGATGTGGCAATCGATTATTGGGATCGGCTTGCCGCTGTTCTGGTGGTCGGCTATCCTCCGGGAAAGGGCGGCCGCCGGGAGGGATCCGAGCAGCGATCTCCGGGCTACATCAGGCATTGAACTCCACCTTGCGCCTCACCTCTTTGATTGTTCGAACCTTTCCGGACTCACCCTGGTGCTGAGCGCCGGTCGGATTGATAGAGAGTATAGCTCCCGCCAGGACTGCGAGGCGCTCGTTCGGATTCCGTCGCCGGCCCGATGAGACAGCCGGCCGATCTGAGTTTGAGCCCCGGTGATATCCTGCTGCTGGAGAATCACCGACGCCATGACTGGAAGAAGAGAGTTTCTGAATCTATGCTCCATTGGAACCGCCTCACCGGTGATCGCTGCAGTGCAAGCTGCGCGGCCAGAGACGGTGGTGATCGATCCCGCGCCGCTTTTCGACATCTCCCCCTACCTCTACATGCAGTTCATGGAACCTCTGGGAGCCAACGACGGTTCAGTCGAGGCCGCCTGGGACTACCGGACTGATGACTGGCTGATGAGCTTCGTGGACGTCGTCAAGGACCTCGCTCCTGACGTCATCCGCTTCGGCGGCATCTTCTCGTCGTTCAACAAGTGGCGCGAATCGGTCGGGTCTGTCGAATCCCGGCCCTGGATGTACAACTACCTCTGGGGCGGCAAGGAGACCAATCGCGTGGGCACCCACGAATTCGTGAACCTTTGCCGGCGCGTCGGGGCCGAACCGCTCTACTGCGTCAACTTCCTCGGCGACGGACGGCCGGGATACCGCAAGGCCTGGGACGAGACCGACCGTACCGGCGACGCCAACGAGGCGGCTGATTGGGTTGCTTACGCCAACGATCCGGACAACAGCGAACGAAAAGCCCACGGCTTCGCGGCCCCATACAACATCAAGCTCTGGCAGATCGGCAACGAGACCTCCTACAGCAAAACCGCCTTTGGCAAAGACGAAGCCATCCGTCACACCATCGAATTCGCCAGGGCGATGAGGGCACGCGACCGCTCGATCCAGCTCATCGGATGGGGCGACTGGGGAACCGGCCCTGCCGGCCGCGAACTCTGGGCCACGGACATGGCGAAACAGGCTTGTGATCAGCTCGACTAAATCGGCTTCCACATGATGGGACAAGGCCCCTCCCGCAAGGACTCTGTCCTCCGCGGCCATCAATACCGCAAGTTCCCCGAGAGAGCATGGGAGGAACTGCTCGAAATCGGCTCCAAGGTCGAGGCGCGGGTGAAGGAGATGGAGGACGCGGTCCGCGCGGCGGCGCCGAAGCTCAAATTCGCCATCACTGAAGGGCACATGGGCCTGTTCCGATCTTCCATGCTCACGCACGAGTGGCTGGTCGGCGTTTACAATGCCCGCATATTCAACATCTACCAGCGGCATGGCGACATGGTGAAAATCGCCACGAATGCTGACTTTGAGGGGACCCGCTGGACGAGCAATGCGGTGATGATCTTCGGCCGGCTCACCTACATGATGCGGGTGGCATCGGTCATGCGCCTGTTCAAGCGGGTCAATGGCAAGCGGGCTGTGACCGTTAAAGCCTGCCCCGCCGGGCTGGACATCGCCGCCAGCAGGACCGGTGACAGGGTCTACCTGCACGTGGCAAACATGGACTATAGCAAGCCGGTCGAAGCCTCCGTTTCGGTGCAGGGGAGAACGATCGCCGGAGGCACGGTCCACGAGATCGCACCTGAAGATCCGATGGAAACCGTCTGCGAAGCCACGCCTGATGTGTTCGCGCCCAAGGAAAAGGCGATAGCGGCGGCTCCGGTGATGAAGTGGTCGTTCCCGGCGCGATCGGTCAGCGCCGTAGAGCTTGAGTTGACGGCGTAGAGCGACAGTGCCGGACGTCCTGGTGGTTTCTCTCTCGTGATGAAAGTAGTCGACGAACGCGTGAATGGCCTTCCTCAACGCCCCTTCGCCGAAGAGGGCCAATAGGTCAATGCGGGATTCCTTGGTGCTTCGAACAACGCGTTTGTCGTAACAATTCAAGGCACGGCGTCTGCTTCACACCGGCTCCTCGCCGATGGATGGCATCGCCTTCGCAGCCGGTGTTCGCATCTCAACCCGGCGGCGCTCGCAACGCGGCTCGCGGGACTTCTACCACGGGCTGCTAGTACTACTGTGTTATAAATAGAACATTCTGTAGTAGAATTGTTCCGTGGGAACAAGCGCCTCCGCGCCAGGCCCCCAACAGAAACGTCTTGCGGCCTATCTCGAAGGCCTGGCTCAAGCCGCAGGACACGCCGATCGGCACACCCCGCTGAAGAACTACTGCACCGGCCTGCTGCTGCCGGGAGAACGCAAGAGCGTCGAGCCCATGGCGGCCCGTCTGGCTCCGGACAACGTGCGCCGCATGCATCAGTCTCTCCACCATCTGGTGGCGGATGCTCCCTGGAGTGACCAAGCGCTGCTGGCTCGTGTGCGTAGTCAGGCGTTGCCGGCGCTGGAGAAGCAGGGCCCCGTCGTCGCGTGGATCGTAGATGACACTGGGTTTCCCAAGAAGGGCAGGCACTCGGTGGGCGTCGTTCGTCAGTATTGCGGTCAGTTGGGCAAGCAGGAGAACTGCCGGGTGGCGGTGAGTCTGTCGGTGGCCAGTTGGAGCGCCAGCCTGCCGATTGCTTACCAGCTTTATCTCCCGGAATCCTGGGCGACGGACGGGAAAAGGCGGAGTCAGACGGGAGTGCCTGACGAGATCGGTTTCCGCACCAAACCACAGATCGCCCTCGAACAGATCCGGCAAGCTGTGGACGCCGAAGTGCGCCGCGGGGTTGTGTTGGCCGACGCCGCCTATGGGATCGATGGACAGTTCCGGGCGGGCCTGACCGAACTCAAACTCTCCTATGTGGTGGGTGTTCAGTCGTCGATGACGGTATGGGCGCCGGGCACGTTGCCTTTGCCCGCCAAGCCGTGGAGTGGCCAAGGCCGTCCGCCCAGACTGCTGCGCCGAGACGGGCAACACCAACCTCTATGCGTCAAGCAGTTAGCGCTCGGACTCCCTGCCGCCGCGTGGGAAAACATCACTTGGCGCGAAGGCAAACAGCACCCCCTCCGCTCGCGCTTCGCCGCTCTCCGGGTCCGGCCCGCCCACCGGGATTACTGGCAGGCAGAACCTCATCATGAAGAGTGGCTGCTGGTCGAATGGCCGAAGGGAGAAGCCGAACCGGCGAAGTACTGGATTTCCACTCTACCGTCGGTGACGAAGCTCAAGGATTTGGTGCGGATGGCCAAACACCGTTGGATCATCGAGCGCGATTACGAAGAGCTGAAGCAAGAACTTGGACTTGGCCATTTCGAAGGGCGTGGCTGGCGCGGGTTCCACCATCATGGCGCACTCTGCATTGCCGCCTACGGGTTCCTGGTCATGGAGAGGAGCCGTTTTTCCCCCTCAGCCCGAGCAGGATGCCTGGCAATACCCTCATCAAAACCGCCGGCGAACTTCCAGCCACGGGGCGGCTCCGCCAGCCTGCGGACGGCATGACCCTCACTCGATTGCTACACTCCGCCGAACCGTAGCAGCGTTCCTGATCAGACAACTCCCGCGCTGTCCTTTCTGTGGTGTGTTACGTTTACAACACAGTAGTATTAGGTGTAGTCATAGAACATCAGTGTTTACTGACAGAGCGCGGGACCAGTTCCGAGATGTCAATCGTATGGAGCACACCTTGCTGAACGGCGGTTCTCCTGAGAATCTCCTCTCCCCGCTTTTCGAGCTTTCCAGCCTCGGCGCGCTTCTTCAGACCGCGCAGTACTACGCCGTAGTTGCACAGCAACGTGCCCACCGTCGGGTGCTCGGAGCCCAGAGCACTCTCGGCAATGGGAAGAGCGTGCTGGAGGGACAGTTCGGCCTCGGCAAGCCTGTGCGTACGGTACTGGAGCGCGGCGATGTTTGCCAGCAGGATCGCGTTTCGAACATCCGCCGCACGGAGCGCGGCAGCCGCGATCTGCTGGGCCCGTTGGTAACATAGCAGCGCCTCTTCTGCCTTCCCGGCTTGCTCGTATACGAGCGCCAGGTTGTTGAGCACCTCCAACACCTCAACACTTCCAGGTTTAACGGCATCCCATATAGTCAGGGCCTGGTTTAAGTGGCCCTCGGCCTTGGAATACCCTTGCCTGGATCGCTCCAGGGCGCCCAAACTGCTGAGAATTCTCGCCAAGTCCTGCCTGCCGCGCTCCTGGCCGGAGAGCTGGCTTGCCAGGACTTCGAGGCCTAGTCGCTCAACCTTGTCAAACTGCCTCGTTTCCACGTAGTGCATCGCGAGATTGCCGATCGAACGGACCTTGAAAAGCTCGTCGGCCGCTGGTATCTGTTCCCAAAGGCCCATCGCGCGCATGTAACATCGCTCAGCCTGGTCGTACTTCCCGCGCTTGTGGTAGACGAACCCTAGATTGTTAAGTATCGTCGCTCGGGCTTCGGCGGAGTCCGAAGCGGCCAATGCAATGACCAGGTGCTGCTCAGCTTCGGGCAGTGCAAGTCGCGCGAGCGATTCTTCCGCCGCACGGACTCGCATTTGGACTTCAACGTCGCTGGCAAGCGCATCTGCGGCGAATGCAATCGCAATACACAGCCAAGTCCTGGAAACAAGTCTCATCGCTGGACCCCAGGGTCCAGGATGCGGTTGAACGCTATGAATAGTCGTGAAAGAGGATGTGAACTGCTATGAAATGTAGTGAAAGCCCACGGCTACCGGAAGTTCTCCACTAGCATGATGCTCTCGCTTTCTGTTTCCTGCCGGGAGTAAGCGCAGGTATCACCGTCGGGTGAAATGGTCAAGGCAGTCAGCCCGTTGGGCAGGCGAAGGACAGTTTTGCGTTGCCGGGTCGCGGGATCGAACCGCGTGAGCTCCCAGGACCTTTCTTGGGAGGAGGAGTCGCGGACACAGTAGTACAGGACTCCGTCGTCCGCGAGAGTCCATAGATGGCTGTACTCGCGCCATTCAAGTTTGATGTCGACAACCGGGGCTTCGGGCCCGCCCGCCGTTGACATGCGCCAGATGCCAGCCTTGCGTGGGTTCAGGTAGTAGATGTGTTGGCCAGCGGCGTCCTCAATCGCCCCTGCGCCACCGTCGCGAGTCACCTGGACCGCCTCGCCTCCAGAACGTGCAACTTTCCAGATCTGGAACTCACCAGTGCGGTTTGATGCGAAATACACCCAGCGGCCGTCACGTGAGTAGCTTGGCAGAACGTCCTCTGCCGGGTGCGAGGCGATGCGCCGTTCGCCGCTTCGATCTACGTCGGCTATCCAGATGTCCGTCGTCCCGGCCGGACCGCCGGCAAACGCGATCTCGGAACCTTCCGGTGACCATCGCGCCTTCCCGACGATACCCCCCTGAGCGCCCAATGAAGTGACCTGTCTCAGGTTGCGGCCGTCCGCGTCGGAGATCCAGTTCTCGAACCGGCCGCTGCGGGTGGAGCAGAAGGAAAGTCGCCGGCCGTCGGGGGAGAACTGGGGGTTGGTCTGCACCCCGGTGGTAGCCGCGATTTGCCGCGGTAAGCTAGAGCCGTTCAACTGGATCTGCCAGAGGTTGGATCTGCCTTTGCGTTGCGTGAACGCCAGGCGATTTCCAACCGGCGCGACCACCGGCCCGAAAGCGTCGTAGCCGGCCGCTGGTATGCGGCGCGAGATGCCACCGGCGGCGGAAACACGCCACAAAGAGCGGAATCCGTCGGGATTGCCCGAAAATACGATGTCGCGGCCGTCGGGCGTCCATGCGAAACCATTCGCCCGCTCCTCGAATCGCGTCAACCGCCTCGGCTCACCACCGGCTACCGGCGCCAAGTAGATGGCGTACACGGCCAGACTCGAAACCCGGATGAATGCCAGGGTCTTGCCGTCCGGCGAGACTGCCGGGGAGAGATCGCCGTACTCGCCTACTCCTCGAGTCAGTTGGCGGCGCTCACCGGACTCGACGGAGAGATCGAAGATGCTTGGCCATCCGGTCTCTGCATCCCGATCCACGAAGGCCAGCCGTTTCCCGTCCGGCGACCAAGAAATCTGGCGGCCGCCGACACCCATGAGTTGGGTCGAGGTAAGTCGACGCTCTGCTCCACCAACAGACGGGACAAGATAGATGACCCGAGGCTCGCCCATGTAGGCGATGTAGCGTCCGTCCGGCGACCACGCCGGGTTCGCCGCGAAACCGGACCGCGTCAGCCGCACGGCGTCGCCGGCGCCGAGGAGTTTGATATACAGACTCCTTCGCCGCTCACCGTCAGGGATCCAGTCGTAGACGACGCGCAGGCCGTCGGGAGAGAAGGAAGGCCTGGCCTCGTTGTTTGAGCCCGTCAGAGGCACGAATCTCGGTTTGTCGCCGGAAGGGGTAGGCGCCTGCCACACGATTGCGCCCATGAGCGCGACCAGCAACCCCCCGGCGAAGATGGATCGGTATCGTGCGGAATGGCCTTTTGCGGTTTCCTCTGGAAATGTGCGGACAGGTGCGGTGAACGAGTAGCCGCGCCCGGCGACCGTTGCGACGTAGTGATCTCCGAGCGCCCTCCGAATGGCAACCATGCACTGCGCCACGTTGTTTTCTTCGACATTCGTGGTCGGCCAGACCAGTCGCATCAGGACATCCTTTTCGACCACCTGGCCCCGGTTCTCGATCAGGACGGTCAGCGCGTCAAATGCTCTGGAAGGGAGAATAACCTGGCTCCCGTCTCGCTCCAGCGTTCGTTTGGCAAGTTCGAGGCGAAACGGGCCAAATCCGTAGGCGCCGACTCTTGGAGAATCAGAAACGCTCCTGCGAACGATCGACTCTGAGTTGTCTTGCCGCATTGGCCACTCCGTCGCGCTGCAAGATGTGTATTTTCAGAGCATATTGTACCTCTAAGTGGTCGCCTCATCGGTCGATGAAAAGATCAAGGGACGATCAAGGGACGGCCTGAATCAAGCACTTGACGAATCCGTCGAAGACGACGTCCCCTTCGCGCAACCCCTTCGCAGCCCGCGGTCACAGCACTAAGAAATTGCTTTTTCCCTCAAAAAGCCCAGTCAATCGCGGGTTTTCGTCGCCGGCGCCGCCCGTAGCCGTTCCGTTCACCTGATATCTTTGCAATGGGAGGCCACATCCGCCCCCCACGCCCTTCCGCGGCAGCGCGCGGCGGGGCTTTTTCTTTTCGGAAAGGAAATCCAGTCATGGCAACCGCAGCCCAGATCGCCGCCAACCGCGCCAACGCGCAACTCTCCACCGGCCCCAAAACCGAAGAGGGCAAGGCCCGCTCGTCCCAAAACAACTTCAGCTCAGGACTCACCTCCAGGGAATTCGTCATCCTCCCCGGCCAGGAGGAGTTCTTCGGGGAGTGGATGATCGGCCTCCACGCCGGGATCCAACCCTGCGGAGCCCTCGAATTCGACGTCTTCCGCCAGCTGGCCCACGCCTCCTGGACGCTCCACCGCTGCCGCCAGGCCGAGGTCCAGAGCTTCCACAACCAGCGCCACAAGGGCTACGACATCCTGGCCTACCCAGTCAGCGAGGACGCCCTCAAACTCATCGACCTCTACACCCGCCGCGCCGAGCGGTCCTACCAACGCGCGCTCAAGGAACTCAAAACCCTGCAGACCGAACGCCTGCTGCGCGACTCGTCGCACCCAGCCCCCGCGCCGCTCGCCGATCCCCGGGTCGTCAATCAGCAAAAGCAATCGGCCGCCGGGGAGAAG
>JACZJQ010000024.1 GCA_014860455.1 Bryobacteraceae bacterium
TCCGAATGGAGTCGAACAAATGTCACCCGGTTGGGGGACGCCTAGTCACAGCGGCAATTGCGGGGTGCTGCCCGGAATGCCGGCGGCACCGGCGGGGTCAGCCGGCGAAGCCCAGGGCCGGCCGTCCGGTCACCCCGGGACGGATCGCGTACACCGAGCCGGCCGCCGGCTCCGCACCGGGCGGCAGGGACTCCCGCGAGGTCGCGATGTACAAGGTGCCGAGGTCGGCGTCGCCGAAGCAGCAGTCGGTGACCCGGCTGGGACCGACCTCGACGACCGCGTCCAGGGCGCCGTCCGGGCTGTGCCGCAGCACGGTGCCCTCGCCGTAGCGGGCCGTCCACACCCCGCCCTCGGCGTCGACGCACAGTCCGTCCGGGATGCCGTCGCCGGTGGCGAAGACGCGCCGTCCGCTCAGTCCGTCGATCGGGTCGTAGTCGAACGCCCAGGTGATCCTGGGCCCGGAGTCGTTCAGGTACATCGTCGTCGTGTCGGGACTGAAGTCGATGCCGTTGCTGATCGTCAGGCCGGGCAGTACCGGCCGCGGCCGCAACGAACCGGCATCCAGGTGGTACAGGGTGCCGGCGCCCTCGGTGAAGCCGTAGGCGAGCGTCCCGATCCAGAAGCCGCCGTCGGGGTCGCAGCCGCCGTCGTTGCAGCGGACGGACGGGTCCGTGCTGACCGTCGCGAACCCGGTCAGGTCGGACAGGTCGTCGAGATTGCTGATCGCCAGGTCGCGTTCCCGGGCGACGATCGCGCCGCCTCCCAGCCGCGGCCGGATCACCGCGGCCACGCTCGATCCGACCGGCGTCCTGGTCACTCCGTCGTCGCCCAGGGTGAGCACGTCCCCGGCGAACATGTCGACGAAGCGCAGCTTCCCCCACCGCTCCCACCAGACCAGGCTCTCGCCGTGGAAGCAGACCCGGTCGGTGACTCGTTCGGCACGCACGTCGCTGATGTTCGCAGGCCGGATCGGTGGCGTCCAGCCCGTGGTCGCGCCCGCTGCGTGGTGAAACCCGCCGGGGCCAGACGGTAGCCTAGAGAGTCGATGCGTCCGTGCGTCGGGGGTGCTCCGCCGACGCCGACGGCTGAGTCAGGGTCGATCCAGACATCCAGCCAGAGCCCATTAGCCCGGAGCCACTGTTCAAGGAGAGCAAGCCAGACGATGACCAAGTTCGTGTACGAGTTCAGCGAGGGCGATGCCTCGATGAAGAACCTGCTGGGTGGCAAGGGCGCCAACCTGGCGGAGATGACGGGGCTGGGCATGCCCGTGCCGCAGGGCTTCACCATCACCACCGAGGCCTGCACCCAGTACTACGTCGACGGCGAGCAGATCAACGACGACATCAAGGCGGAGATCCTGGGCTACGTCGCCAAGCTCGAGGAGACGACCGGCAAGAAGTTCGGCGACCTCGACAACCCGCTGCTGGTCTCCGTCCGCTCCGGTGCCCGCGCCTCGATGCCGGGCATGATGGACACGATCCTGAACCTGGGCATGAACGACGAGGTCGCCGCCCGGTTCGCCGACAAGACGAACAACCCGCGGTTCGCGTACGACTCCTACCGCCGGTTCATCCAGATGTACTCCGACGTCGTCATGGAGGTGGGCAAGTCCCACTTCGAGAAGCTGATCGACGCGATGAAGGAGGAGCGCGGCGTCACGCTCGACACCGAGCTGACCGCCGACGATCTCAAGGAGCTCGCTGAGGAATTCAAGGCGCAGTACAAGGCCGCCGTCGGCGACGACTTCCCGTCCGACCCGGTCGAGCAGCTGTTCGGCGCCATCAAGGCCGTGTTCCGCTCCTGGGACAACCCGCGCGCCGTCTACTACCGCCGCATGAACGACATCCCGGGCTCGTGGGGCACCGCGGTCAACGTCCAGTCGATGGTGTTCGGCAACACCGGCGACACCTCCGGCACCGGCGTGGCGTTCTCCCGCAACCCGGCCACCGGCGAGAAGGGCCTGTTCGGCGAGTTCCTGATGAACGCCCAGGGCGAGGACGTCGTCGCCGGCATCCGCACCCCGGAGACCATCGACCAGCTCCGCGACGAGAACCCGGCGGTCTACGACCAGTTCCAGGAGATCGTCAACAAGCTGGAGAACCACTACCGCGACATGCAGGACATGGAGTTCACCATCGAGGATGGCAAGCTCTTCATGCTGCAGACCCGTAACGGCAAGCGCACCGCCGCCGCGGCCTTCAAGATCGCCTGCGACCTGGTCGACGAGGGCCAGATCACCCCGCAGCAGGCCGTCGCGATGATCGACCCGAAGCAGATCGACGCCCTGCTGCACCCGCAGTTCGACACCGCCAAGCTCGCCGCGGCCACCCCGCTCGGCAAGGGGCTGCCGGCGTCCCCGGGTGCCGCGACCGGCAAGGTCTCCTTCACCGCGGAGGACGCCGCCGCGCGCGGCAAGAACGGCGAGAAGGTCATCCTCGTCCGGCTCGAGACCACGCCTGAGGACATCGAGGGCATGCACTACGCCCAGGGCATCCTGACCGCCCGTGGCGGCATGACGTCCCACGCAGCCGTGGTCGCCCGCGGCATGGGCACCTGCTGCGTCTCCGGCCTCGGCGACGTCTCCTTCGGCGCGGACGGCAAGTCGTTCAGCCTCGGTGGCAAGACGTTCGGCGAGAACGACTGGGTCTCCCTCGACGGCTCCACCGGCAACGTGTACGGCGAGCAGATCGAGACCGTCCCGGCCGAGATCGGCGGCTACTTCGGCCGGATCATGGAGTGGGCCGACGAGGTCCGCACCATGAAGGTCCGCACCAACGCCGACACCCCGGCCGACGCGCGGCAGGCCCGCGAGTTCGGTGCCGAGGGCATCGGGCTGTGCCGCACGGAGCACATGTTCTTCGAGACCGACCGGATCGCGGCCATTCGCGAGATGATCGTCTCCAAGACCGTCGAGCAGCGCGAGATCGCCCTGGCCAAGCTGCTGCCGATGCAGCGCGGTGACTTCGAGGGCATCTACGAGGCGATGGAGGGCTACCCGGTCACCGTCCGCCTGCTCGACCCGCCGCTGCACGAGTTCCTGCCGACCGATGAGGACGACATCGTCGCCCTGGCCGCCGACATGAACATCACCGTGGACGACCTGAAGAACGTGATCGCGTCCCTGCACGAGTTCAACCCGATGATGGGCCATCGTGGCTGCCGCCTCGACGTGACCTACCCCGAGATCGGCGCCATGCAGACCCGGGCGATCATCGAGGCCGCGATCAACGTGCAGCGCCGCCACCCCGAGTGGACGGTCGTGCCGGAGATCATGATCCCGCTGGTGGGCGAGGTGAAGGAGCTGGCGTTCGTCAAGAAGATCATCACCGACACCGCCGACGCGATCATCGCCGACTCCGACGTCAAGCTGTCCTACAAGGTCGGCACGATGATCGAGATCCCGCGCGCCGCCATCACCGCCGGCCGCGTGGCCACCGAAGCCGAATTCTTCAGCTTCGGCACCAACGACCTCACCCAGACCGCCATGGGCCTGTCGCGCGACGACTACACTAAGTTCTCGAAGGACTACGAAGACCGCAAGATCTTCAAGAACGATCCGTTCGCCGTCATCGACCGCGAAGGCGTCGGCGAGCTGATCAAGTGGGCCGTTGCCCGGGGCCGCGAGACCCGTCCGGATCTCGAAGTCGGCATCTGCGGCGAACACGGCGGCGAGCCGAACTCGGTCGAGTTCTGCTACATGGTGGGTATGGACTACGTCTCCTGCTCGCCCTACCGCCTGCCGATCGCCCGTCTGGCCGCCGCTCAGGCCGCCATCTCCAAGACCGAAGGCAGCGCGGAAGCCAACCGCACCGCGTAGCCTCCAGGTCAGCGATTCGCTGATCGAAACACTGAAGCCGCCCGCCGTCAAAAGCGGGCGGCTTTTCTCATTCGCTCCGCGGTTCACAGCATAATGGGGGTCGAGGCCCACAACCGTGAACCAAACAAATCCCTCCCGCCGTACTCTGCTCGCCGGACTCGCCGTCGCCCCCGCGCTCGGGGCCCAGCAGTTCGCCATCCGACGCGACTACCTCGCCGAAGCCGAGCACATCCCCGCCTTCTGGCAGGGCTCCTACGACGAAGTGAACCGGTTCCTTGAAACCCATGTTCGCAAGGGCACGGTGCGCATCATCGGGCGCTCGGCTGGCAACCGGGCCATCCGCGCGGCGTTCTACGGCCAGCCGCGCCAGGGCAAGGGTACCTCCACGTTCTCCGGCTCACTGGGCTTCGGCGATTCGCGCGTCTACACGGGACCGGACCACGGCAAGAAGGTCTACATGGCGCTGTGCGGCGTCCATGGCGGCGAGTTCGAAGGCATGATGGGCGCGGTGAATCTGCTGTCGGTGATCGAAACCGGCGCCGACCTGCGCGGCAAGACCTGGCCCGGCATCGCCGAAGTGGCCAAATCGCTGGACCGCATCATCGTCATCCCCATCGCCCAACCCGACGGGCGTGTCCGTATCCCGCTGCGGATGCTAAAGCACTACGGGACCGACTACAACGTCCACGAATACTTCAACACCGGCGCCAAACCCGACGGCACCATCATCGGCTGGCCACAGGTGAAAGAACACATCCCGCTCGACTTTGCAAAGACCCAGTTTCCCGGCGGCTACCCCAACGACGCCGGCGTCAACCTCATGCACGACGATTTCTTCGGCGCCCGCCAGCCTGAAACCCAGGCCCTTTTCGACCTCACAGCCGCCGAACGCCCCGACCTCATCATGAACATGCACACCGGCGCACTGTTCATGCACCCGCTGAAACCCTTTGTCGAGCCCGTCCTCATGCCCATCTGGGAGCAGCTATACCGCAAGGTGATGACCGGTCTGACCTCGGCCAGTCTGGCGCGAACCGACGATCCGGCCGTGGAAGCCAACCCGGCGCGCGAGCGCCAGTCCACCTACAACCTGGACACGGCATTGAACTTGCATTGCGGGGCGTTAAGCGTCGTCGTCGAGTCCCCGGCGCACGACTATTCGCCCGCCGAGCGCCTGGGCAAACCCTTCCGCCAGACGCCTGAACTGTTGCTGGACGCGCAGATGATCTGCCACGAAAACGCCATGCGGTTCCTGGCCGAAACGGGCGGGCGCACCGTCTGGACGGCGAAGAAACGCTGAAGCCGTGTGAGGTTCAGCTGCCCTGGGCCATGCGGTCGGCCCAATGGAGGAAGCGGGTCAGATCGGCGCGGTGCGACCAAACGAACTTCCAGAACTCAGGCGGCGTGATGCGCTCAGCGTGCAGTCCTGAGTAGGTCTCGATCCGCCACATCCAATAGGGTGACCGCCATGGCCGCAGCCGGTATCCCTTCGAGGCGCGCCACAGGTAGCCGATCATCGCGGTCGGGCCTAGTTCGCGCCGGGTGCACCGCTGAGGCGCTGCTTGGCCGGTTGTTCGTCGGGCGTGGCGTAATAGCCGGTGCGGGTGCGGACATTGTAACGGCTGCCCGCATTGACCTTAATCTGGCGATAAGAGCCGTCAAGTGCCTGCACTGCCGGTGAGTAAGCGATCACATACTGGTTGCGAATGTCAGCGGCCACCTGGTCAGCGACCGTATCCACGCTGTCGGCACTGTCGGGATAGTAACTGGCGCCCCCGGAAGCCTTCGTCAGAGCGTCCATGGCGCGCTTGGCCTTGCGGGCTTCGCGGCGGTCTTCGTCGCCGAGGATGCCGATGGCGTAAATCAGGACGCCGCTCTTCTCGGCCTTTTCAACCAGCTTTTCGAGCGTGATGCCGACCGAAGCGGTGTCGTTGCCGTCGGTCACCACAAGGAGAACCTTCTTGTCCTTCTTGCCCTCGGTGCGCAGGTAGTCGATCGACATCGAAACCGCGTCGCGCAGGGCCGTGCCGCCGCGGGAATCGATTCGCGCCACGCCTTCTTCCATCTTTGTGACCTCGGGGGTGAAGACGACGTCAAGATAGGCTTCGTCGTTGAAGTTGACAATGAAGACCTCGTCGTCGCGTTTCGAGGATTTGACCAAACGGACTGCCGCCGTTTCCACCTTCTGACGCTTCGTCCTCATGCTGCCGCTGTTGTCAATCACCAGCCCCAGCGAGATCGGAATGTCTTCCTGGCGGAAGATGCGGATCGATTGCTCGACTTTGTTCTCGTAGACCTTGAACGCCGAACGCGGCAAGTCGGTCACCATGCGGCCCTGGCGGTCGAATACGCCGCAGTACAGCACCACCAGGCGGGTGCCGGTGCGGAAGGTGGCCTGGTCATCCTGCTGCGCCGCGACGCGCGGATGGACCATCAGAAGCGCGGCGATGAGGATCACCGCGATAGGGAGGATCGTCTTATTGATTCGGCGCATAGTAGCCCTGGCGGTAACGGAGCCTGAGCAGCGGGCGTCCGGATTCCTGCTCCAATTCTATCTTGATCTTGCGGAACGAGCCATCAAGTACAGGGGAGGGGGAGTCATACGAAATAAGAGAGGCCCCCTGAGTAACTGCTGATGCAGCCTGCACGGCGCGCGCCCGGTCGTTCGAGTCACGCACAGGAAAAAGCAATCCTCCGGTAGCATCCGCAAGTTCCATCAAGAGCTTGCTTGTGCGCAATTCGTCCTGAACGGTGTCTCGGATGCTGTATAGGAGGAAATGCACAAGCGTCACCTGTGTCCGCTGGAGCGTCGCGATCAACTGCTTCTCTGAGACTCCGCTCAGGTTGTCGTCCCCGTCGGACAGAATGACGAGAACTCTTCGGTTGACCCGCGCATTCGACAAGTGAAGTGCCGCTTCATGAACGTGGTCCAGGATCGCCGTCCGGCTCTTCTTGTCGACAACGGTGAGAAGTTCGACAACGGAGCCAGGGTACTCAGCCGGAGGAGCAACCCGATGCAAAGAGTCCGCACCCCGGTAGAGATGCCATTCGCCGCCTGAAACATCCTGTTGAAGCAACTGCGTCAGGATCTCCCGGACCAGCGCGGCGTGCTGTTTCATTGAAGGACTGGAATCGACCAGAACGCCCAGGGCTAGTGGCCTCACATCAGGAACACACGAAACCAGGGGCTGGCGTTTACCGTTCTCGGTCACTGAAATGCGCTTTCGACACAAATCCATGGGGCGAGTATCCTGTAGAGCAATTACGGGAACTTGGACGCGCAGGGAGGCCGGGCGCCCCATGGACTGCGGTTGTGACCAGGCCTGGGGGGTTGAACTCAGAAACGCGGCGAGCAATGCGAAACCGCTATTGATTCGGCGCATAGTAGCCCTGGCGGAAAATGGCGCGTAGAGGTGGCATTCCACGCGGCTGATTTAATTTTACCTGGACCCGGCGGTACTTGCCGTCCCGGACCTGGTTCTTCGACATATAACCAAGGACGTACTGATTGCGAAGCACGATACCGATCTTGGCGGCGATATCGGGCAGGTCGTTCAAATTATCGACGGGATAGTGGCGTCCGCCGGTCATCTGCGCGAGTTCGTCGAGCAGTCCGGGTCCGGACATCTCCTCGGCCGTGCGGCTGCGGGCGCCGATCGATTCAAAGATGCCCATCGCATACATCTGGGCGTCGGCTTCCCGAAGCAGGTTGCGGACTTCGCTCTCACTGTAACGGCTGGAATTGTCGCCGCCGTCGGAGACGATCAGCAGCGCTTTACGCGGATTCTTGCCCTTCTTGAGGTGATTCAGCGCCATGTAGATGCCGTCGAGCAGGGCGGTGCGGCCCTTGGCCTGGGTGAAGGTGAGCCTGGACTGGATCTCTTCCGTGCTGCGGGTGAAGTCCATCACAAGCTGCGGCCGGTCGTTGAATTGAATCAGGAAGAATTCGTCTTCCGGGTTGGCCTTCTTGAAGAACTGGGCAGCCGCCTCCCGGCTCTTCGACAGCTTGCTGCCCATCGATCCGCTGGCGTCGAAGACCAGCCCGATCGACAACGGCGCGTCGAAGCTGCCGAAGTAGGCGATCTCCTGCTCCACTTTCTCCTCGAACAGCCGGAAGTTCTTCTTTTCCATGCCGGTGACGAACTGGTTGAGCGGCGTGGTGACGGTGACGGGAATCAGGACGAGATTGGTGTCGATTCGCAGGTTGGGCGTCACCCGTTCGCTTTCGGGGACTTCGGATGCGGGTTTCGGGCGCGGCGTAATGGACGGGCGGGCCTGCTGGGCAAACAACAGCCCGGCGGCGATCCAGCCTGCCGCCAACAGCCCCAATCCGATGATAAATAAGGACTTCACGCCTCTATTCAACATTCGCTTCCGAATTTGGTAGCCCAAGTATAACATGGCCTCTTTTTGTGCTAGACTCGAACGTGCCCCCGTCGATTCTGGGTGTCATTCCCGCTCGCTTCGCTTCCACTAGATTCCCAGGCAAACCCGTCGCCATTCTCGCTGGCAAACCGTTGATTCAACACGTCTGGGAGCGCGCTTCTCAATCCAAGTACCTTTCCCGGCTCGTCGTCGCCACCGACGACGACCGCATCGCCTCGGCAGCCCGTTCGTTTGGCGCCCAGGTGGCCATGACCCGGTCAGACCATGCCTCTGGCACCGACCGCGCCGCCGAAGTGGCTGATTCCACTGACGCCAACATCATCGTCAACATCCAGGGCGACGAACCGTTAATCGATCCGGACGCCATCGATGCAGCCCTCCTTACCCTACTAGACGATCCCAACTGCCAAATGGCGTCATTGAAACGACGCATCACCGACGATAGAGAGATACACAATCCGAACGTCGTCAAAGTGGTGACGGCCTCAAGCGGCGACGCGCTGTACTTTTCCCGGTCGCCGATCCCGTTCCAGCGAGGCCAGTCGGCCGGCTACTTCAAACATATCGGCCTGTACGTCTACCGCCGCGACCTGCTGCTGTCGTATTCCTCGCTCCCGGTGGGTCCGCTCGAAAAGGCCGAGTGCCTGGAGCAGTTGCGGGCGCTTGAAAACGGCATCCCGATCCGGGTGGCCGAGACCGGTTACGACACCATCGGCGTTGACACGCCCGAGGACCTGGCCGCCGTGGAACGCATCTTCGCCTCTTCGATTTCTCTCTCCCAACCCAACGAAAACGATGGCTAAATACATCTTCGTCACCGGCGGCGTGGTCTCTTCCCTAGGAAAGGGGATCGCCGCCGCATCCATCGGCTGCCTGCTGGAAAGCCGCGGCCTCCGGGTGAACATGCAGAAGTTCGACCCCTACCTGAACGTTGATCCCGGAACCATGAGCCCTTTCCAACACGGCGAGGTCTTCGTCACCGACGACGGCGCTGAAACCGACCTCGACCTGGGCCACTACGAGCGGTTCACCCACGCCCACCTGACGAAGAACAACAACCTCACCTCGGGCCGCATCTACGAGCGGATCATCCAGAAGGAGCGCCGCGGCGACTATCTGGGCAAGACCGTGCAGGTGATCCCGCACGTCACCAACGAGATCAAGGCGACGGCGCATAAGGTCTCCCACGATGTCGATGTCGTCATCTGCGAAATCGGCGGCACCGTCGGCGACATCGAATCGCAGCCGTTCACCGAGGCCATCCGCCAGATGCGCCACGAACTCGGCCGCAAGAACACGCTGTTCGTCCACGTCACCCTGGTGCCGTGGATCGCCGCCGCGCATGAACTCAAGACCAAGCCGACGCAGCACTCCGTCAAGGAGTTACGCGCCATGGGTATACAACCTGATATCCTCGTCTGCCGATCCGAACATCCCCTGCCAGAGGACCTGCGCGACAAGATCGCCCTGTTCTGCGATGTCGACCGCGATGCCGTCATCAGCGCCTACGACGTCGATACGGTCTATCAGATCCCGATCAATTTCGCCGAACAGCATGTGGACGAGATCATCCTGCAGCAGCTTCAGTTGGACAGCCCGGCGCCGCGCGACCTCACCCGCTGGAGCGCCATGCTCGACCGCATGCGCAACCCTGTCGACGAAGTCCACATCGGCCTGGTGGGCAAGTACGTCAACTACGAGGACTCCTACAAGAGTCTGAAGGAAGCGCTGCTCCATGGCGGCATCCATCACAAGTTGAAGGTCCGGATGACCTGGATCGAAAGCGAAAACCTCACCTGGCCTGGCTGCGCAGAGGAGCTTTCGCACTACGACGGAATCCTGGTCCCCGGCGGCTTCGGCAAGCGCGGCATCGAAGGCATGCTGCAGGCCATCCGCTACGCCCGCGAAAACCACGTCCCCTATTTCGGCATCTGCCTGGGCATGCAGACTGCGGTGATCGAATTCGCCCGCAACGTCTGCGGTATCGGCCTCGCCGACTCCACCGAATTCGAGGCGGCGACGACGCATCCCGTCATTTACAAACTGCGTGACCTGCTGGGCGTCGAGGAACTCGGCGGGACGATGCGGCTGGGCGCTTATGACTGCGTGCTGTCTGAAGGCTCGTTCGCCCGCGCGGCGTATGGCGTGGAGAAGATCAGCGAACGCCACCGTCACCGCTTTGAGTTCAACCGCCAGTTCGAGACGGCATTGACGTCGAGGGGCCTCCGCATTACCGGCCAGAGCGAGGACGGCAAATTTGTCGAGATCTGCGAGGTGCCCGGCCATCCGTATTTCCTCGGCTGCCAGTTCCATCCCGAGTTCAAGTCCAAGCCGATGGAGCCGCACCCGCTGTTCAAGTCGTTCATCGAGGCGTCGTTCAAGCACCGCCAGATCCGCCTGAAGAAAGAGGAGACGCCCCTGTTCGCAGAGGGCGCTGAGGGATGATCGAAGCCGCGCCCGGCGTGGCCTTCGGCGGCGGCGGGCTCGCACTGATCGCCGGACCCTGCGTCATCGAAAGCGAAGACCATGCGCTGATGCTTGCGCGCGAAATCCTCGCCCGCGCCGGACGCCCGTATGTCTTCAAGGCCTCCTTCGACAAGGCCAACCGCTCCACCATCAACAGTTACCGCGGCCCAGGCATCAAGGAAGGGCTGCGCATCCTGGCCGAGGTGAAGCGCCAGACCGGCCTGGCTGTGTTGACCGATATCCATACCCCCGATCAGGCCGCTCCGGCGGCCGAGGTTGCCGACATCCTGCAGATCCCGGCGTTTCTATGCCGCCAGACCGACCTCCTGGTCGAAGCCGCACGCACCGGCCGCATCGTCAATATCAAGAAGGGCCAGTTCCTCGCCCCGAACGACTTCCGCCACGCCGCGGAGAAAGTGGCGGCCTCGGGCAACCACAGAATCATCCTCACCGAGCGCGGTTCGAGCTTCGGCTACAACAATCTGGTGGTGGACATGCGCTCGCTCGCCATCATGCGCGAGTGGGGCTGGCCCGTGGTTTTCGACGCCACACATAGCGTCCAGTTGCCCGGCGCGGCCGGCACGGCATCGGGCGGCGCGCCGGAATTCATTGAGCCGCTATCGAGGGGGGCGGTGGCCGTGGGTATCGAAGGCATCTTTGTCGAGGTCCACGACAACCCGCCCGCCGCGCTCTCTGACGGCTCCAATTCGCTTCATCTGGACGGCCTCGCCGGCTTCTGGAGGCGCATGCAGTCGCTGCACGATTCGGTAAACAGCCTCAGCCGGTTCCACGTTCAGCCAACGTGAAGCGTCTGGAATGGTATAGAACAGGAGTGTGAGGACAATCACGGCCATGTTTCATAACCGCAGGAAAAATCTCCGCCGCGCGAGCGGCTTCTCGCTGATCGAACTACTGATCGTTATCGCCATCATCCTTGTGATTGCGGCCATCGCGGTTCCGAAGCTGAACACGGCCCGCATGCACTCGCAGGAGATGGCGGCAATCCGCCAGATCAACACTATCCACACGGCGCAGACGCAGTATTTTTCGCAGTTCGGAAAATTCGCCGAGAACCTGCAGCAGTTGGGTCCGCCGGCCGGCGGCACCGCGGGTCCGGCGGCGTCCGACCTGATCTCAGGCGACCTCGCCAAGGGTGAAAAGACCGGCTACCGTTTCACCGTGTCGCCGACCAAGGAAGGCTACCAGGTGGTTGTCGTGCCGCAGGCATTCGGGTCCACCGGAAGAAGGACGTTTTTCTCTGACCAGTCGCTGGTGGTCCGCGAAAACTGGGGCGCCGATCCGGCGACGGCGACAAGCCCGGAGATCAAGTAGTCCGGGCTTCTCAGCCCTGATCCAGAATCCGCCTGTAATAGGCCTCGTAGACCGGGATGACGCGCGTGGTGCAGAAGCGGGTCTCGGCGGTCCGGCGGGCGGCGGCGGCCATCCGGCCCTTCACCACTGAACTCGACAGGATCTCGACAACCCGCGCCGCATGGGCGTCGACATCGCCCACTGCTTCCAGAAATCCGTCCTTGCCGTGCGTGACCACCTCCGGCAATCCGCCGACATTGGTCGACACCGGGATCACTCCGCAGGCCATCGCCTCCAACGCCACCAGGCCGAATGACTCCAACTGGCTCGGCAGCAGCAAAACGTCGGTCTGAGGCAGGATCTCGCGAATACCGCTTTGCTTGCCGATAAACTTCACGTGGCGATCGATGCCAAGTTCGTGCGCCAGCGATTCGGCGCCGCTGCGCTCCGGCCCGTCACCGGCCATCCAGAGTTCGGCGTCCACATGTTCGCGGACCTTGGCCAGGATGCGGATGCAGTCGGTGACGCGCTTGACGGCGCGGAAGTTCGAGATGTGAAGCAGCCGCGGCCGCCCGCCATGCGGCTGCATCGCAGGCTGGTATTGCGAACAGTTGACGAAGTTCGGGATCACTTCGATTTCGCGCTCAACGCCGAACACGGCGCGGGTTTCGGTCTTCAGATAGTCGCTGATCGAGGTGACGCCGTCGCTCTCCTCAATGCTGTACTTGGTGATCCCGAAGTAGCTGTGGTCGGCGCCGACGATGGTGATGTCTGTGCCGTGCAGAGTGGTCACGTACGGCAACCGGCGCTGCTTCGCCGTCATCTGGCGCGCCAGCATGGCGGCCACCGAATGAGGAATCGCGTAATGGACGTGAAGCAGGTCAAGGCTGCGCCAATCGGCCACTTCGGCCATGCGTGAAGCGAGCGCGAGGACGTAGGGCGGGTACTGGAACAGCGGATAGGTGCTGACCTCGACCTCGTGGTAGAAGACGTTCTCCATGGCCGGGTCGAGACGGATCGGATTGGCGTAGGTAATGAAGTGGACCTCGTGCCCGCGGGCGGCGAGTTCCATGCCCAGCTCGGTGGCCACGATGCCGCTGCCGCCGTACGTGGGATAGCAGGTGATTCCGATTCGCATTGTCTACCGCCTTTGTTAGCGCGCCGCCGGCTTCCAGCGCAATTCGCCGTAGCCGATCTGGCCGTTGATGTTCTCCGCCGGGTGGGCGACGTCGCCGCCGCCGAACCAGACGCGCACGCGATCAGGCTCCACAATTACCGTGGCGTCGCAGACCACTTTCGCGTTCCAATTCTGCCCGCCTGCAATGACGAGCGGCGTCCGTTCCCACTTTAGGCCATCGCGCGACCTGGCCAAGCCCATGCGCCGGACCTCGTTTCTGTCCCGGCCCGTATAGAGCATCCACCACCAGCCGTGATCGCGCCACACGGCGGGTTCACCGAGTCCTGATTCATCAAACTCGCCGTCCGGGCCGAGTTCGATTGCCGGGTTGCCGCGAAAGCGCGTCCAGATCACGCCGTCGCGCGACCGTGCCACACCCAGCCTCTGCCGCCGCGCCCGGTCCTCGCCGAGGTAGTACATATAGAGCCACCCTTCGTGCTCGATGACATAGGGATCGCCCAGGGCGCGTTCATCCCAGGCGCCGCGCGGGCCGTAGCTGAGCACCGGCTCGAAATGCTTCACCCACTTGTTTCCATCCCCGCTGCGGGCCAGTCCAATGCGGGGCCGCTCGCCGGCCTGATACCAGTAATGGATCAGTCCATCAGAGAGCAATGCCGCGCCGTTGGCGGCGATGGCTCCCCCCTCCCAGGTTTGAGCGTCCGGCGCGATAACCGCCCTGGCCGCAGGCCACTGAAGCCCATCCGGGGAGCGGGCGAGCAGGGTCCGCCACTGCTTGCCGTCAAAGCCGGAATAGAGATTCACCAACCCGCCGGCCCCGGCGACGATGGAGGGATTCAGGGCGTCGACACGGTCTTCATCGCCGGCGAGGCCGCGGGACAGAACAGGCGTCTCCATTGCGGTCCACTCATAGCCGCCCTGTTCCGGTTCGCCCGGCGGCGGCAATGCAAACCTCTCATAGCGCCCGCAGGCCACAGCCAGCAGACACGCGGCGAACGCCACCAGCCTCATATCGGAACCCGGATTCGCAGCGTCGACCCGTTGCCGGGCCGCGACTCCACTTCCATGTCGCCGTTGATCGCCCGCACCCGGTTCTTTATGCTCGCCGGGCCGATCAGCAGGCTGTCCATCTCTTCCATCGTGAAGCGTCCCGCGAAGGGGAAACCCGTGCCGTCATCCACCACGGTGACGGTAAGATAGCCCGCCGCGCGCTCCAGCGTCACCGTGACACAGGATGCGCTCGAGTGCTTCTGGATGTTGTTCAGCGCCTCGCGGATCACCTGAAGCAAGTCAGTGGAAGACTGGAAATCGTCATGGCTGGCCTCGGCGCCGGCCTTGAAGACGGCCGGGATGCGGGTGTCCTTCTGGAACGCCGCCACCATGGAGCGAACGGCTGTCGCCAGCCCCGCGCCGGCGACTTCAACGGGTCTCATGCTGCGGACGAAAGTCCGCATCTCTTTCACCTGCTTATCGCAGACCTCGCGCAGATCGCGCAGTTCTTCGAGCCCCGCGGCGGGGTCGCGCTCCATGCGGCGGCGCACGGTCTCCAGGCCCAGTTGGAAGCTGATGAAGCTCTGCAGCGGGCCGTCGTGGAAGTCGGCGGCGATGCGTTCCTTTTCGGCTTCGCGCGCCATCTGGGCCTCGGCGCGGTAGAGCACCGACTGCCTCGACGCGTTCGACAACCGTTCAAGCAGGCTCTGTTTCTGCAGCGACAGGATGCAGCCCATCATGCCGAGTAACAGAAGCAGCGGCTGCAGCCGCTCGACGCCAGGCGGCTGCGTCAGGTTCACGAAGGCCAGCGAAAGCACCACGGCCAGCAGCACCTGCCGCCACTCGTGCAGGCTGGCGGCTGAGAGCAGCAGGTAAAACGCCGCGAACGCCGTCACCCAGAAGCCATCCGCTCCCGACAGCCAGACGCACAGGAAAAACATGGCCAGATCGACGGTCAGCGAAACGAAGCCGAGTCTGTCGGCCCGGTCGGGCCAGCGCCAGAAGGCGCTAACCAGGCTGTAAACGGTCAGCAGAATCAGGGCCAGCAGAAACGTGGCCCGTTCGTAGGATTGCGCGCCAACGGCCACCCACAGGCAGGAGGCGCCGAGCAGCGCCCGCAACAGGCTAAGGTACCGCCGCCAAAGGTACGGTAAGGCGATTTGGTCGGAGATCAAGTGCGTCCGGCTCCTGCCGAACTATTTCATCACGTACAGGTAGATGGTATGGCTGCGGCCTTCGCCGTCGTCTT
The DNA here is from genome assembly GCA_014860455.1 of Bryobacteraceae bacterium. Taxonomy (GTDB): domain Bacteria; phylum Acidobacteriota; class Terriglobia; order Bryobacterales; family Bryobacteraceae; genus PNKE01. Next base: position 15,355 of record JACZJQ010000024.1, read on the forward strand.
CAATGGTCTCTTCTTTGTCGGGGGCCCAGCCGGAGAACGTGAAATCGTGCGAGACGATACGAGTGCCCTTTTTGAGCTGCTTTTCGAGCATCGGGCGGATCTTGTCGTTGGAACTGGGCAGGAGGTAAACCGTAAGCAGGCTGGCGTTGGAGAAGTCCTGCTTGGTGATGTCGCCGAGGATGATCCTGGCTTTGGATTCCAGGCCGAGCGAACGGATCCGGTCAGTGGACTGCTTGTGAAGGTCGGGATCCATTTCGATGCCGGTGGCATCGGCGCCGAACTTCTGGGCGGCCATGACGACCACCCGGCCGTCGCCGCTGCCCAGGTCGTAGAACTTCTCGCCCGCCTTGAGGCCACCGAAGGTCAGCATCTTTTCCACAACAGATTCGGGGGTCGGGTAGTAAGGAGCAAGCTTCTCGATATTGGCTTGCTTGTCCTGCCCGAAGGCGATCAGGGCGGAGAAGGTCAGCAGAATGGCTGCGTGGCGGGTCATCTCGTACGAATTCTCCTTCTAAACGCAGTTTAGCGGTCTTTAGCGCTCAACGTAGACCCGGACCGGGCCACTTGCGCTTGCTCCGACCTCGACTCGCAACTCGGCGGGGCCTGAGTCCAGCATGGCGGGCAACCGGGCCTCAATCAGGTAGAAGCCGACATATCCTGGAGCCAGGCGGGCTTCGACGTCCTCTAGCGGCACGCCGTCGATCAGCACTTTGACTTCGGCCGCGACGCGCGGCGGATTCGATGCCGGCGCTGGCAGACCAGCGGGCCACTCCGGCGTCACCCGGCCCAACCCAGTGGCCAGAATCTGAATCGTCATGCCTCCACGCAATGGGTTCATGGCGTCGATGGCCACGCCGGATCCGGCATCGAGCACGAACGGCGTCCCCTCACGGTCGGCCAGGATCGCCGGCGAAGCTGCCTTCAGCCTCAGCGGGAAGGCCAGCGCGCCGCCCTCGCGAGCCACGGCCAGCCGGACCGAGTCGCCCGAGAGGTCGTATGGAAGCTGGAACTGCGATTCCTCAATCGACGACGACAGCACCGGCGCCTCGGCCGTATTGGCCGTCACGCGATCGGCGCTCGAACCCGAGAGTGTCAGCAGCGAACCAGGCGCGGCTTCTCCGTCGCTGAAATCCGCCGAATGAAGCACCCGCGGGCGTTCCAACGTGTGCGGAGACAGGCGCGAGAAGACGCCGTAACCGTCAATCGCGGCTAACAGCAGCGTGCCCGACCGGTCCAGGGCGACGCTTGTCACCTCTCCGGCGGGCAACTCGCCCGCCACCGGACGCCACGCCGAAGCAGGCGCCGGCGCCCTCAGGTCGGTAAAAGTCCAGAAGACCCCGCGCGGCAGGGCGACATAAACCGCTCCGGTCCGCCGGTCCACGGCCACACCGGTGACCGGACCAGGCGGCAGATTCGCCGTCAGGTCGTCCCAATAGATGCCGCCGTTGACGGTGCGCAGGACCCGCGGGCCAAGTCCCGCCTGTCCGTCCGCCACGGCCAGCGCAACGCGGCCATCGACGGGATCGGCCCAAATCTGGGCGATTTCGCCGGCTGAGGGCCGGAACTCCCGCCACGACTCTCCGCCGTCCACGCTAGTAAGCAGCCTGCCGTTGGCGGTGGCGCCAAACCGGGTTTCACCACTTGCGGCCACGGCCGTCGCCTCGACGCCCAAATCAGCAAGCGCGCGGCGCAGACCCGCTTCCTGATCCAACCTTCCGCCTGAGACCGGAATCCAGCCCGCGCGCTGTCCCGGCATCCACTCCATCTCTATCCATTCGCCCGCCGATTCGGCCTGCACCCGGATGCCCGTCGCGCCCTCCGCCGCGCCTGTGATGCGCCGGATTCTGAAACCAGGCAACCCCTCATTCAGGCCCGCCCACGTAAACCCGCCGTCAAGCGAGATCCAGATGCCCGTGTCCGTGGCCACCGCAATCCGCTCATCGTCGGATGGATGCACTGCAAGGTCGCGCACGCGTCCACCCAGGATAGACTTCCCGCGAAATCCAGTCAGGTTCTCCCAGTTCGCGCCTTCGTTCACCGAACGCCACACATCGCGCCCGGCGGCGTAAACCACGGCGCTGCCGGCGGAGCGGGCGCGCGTCCTGGCGGCCGATTCCGGCAGACTCGCCGCTTGCGCCGCTTCGATCTGAGGAACAGCCTCGACGCGCCGCGACCAGGTTTCCAGGTTGTCCGTCCCCCAGACCTCGCCTTGTCCCAGTTGAACCCTCACCCCCGACCCGTCGGCGCTGAACCATACCCTGTCCACACGCCCCCCGGCCGGCGAAGGCAACCCAAGCAACTGCAGGCCGTTGCCCGCAGGACGCCAGGCGCTCTGCCCGGCGGCGCCCTGGGCCAGACAAATCCCCGCCAGGATGCACAACAGCGCCCCCTGGACGGCCTTACCCAAAACTGTATACCGGCGACTCACGACCTGCGTCCATTCTACCCTGACTTGATCGTCCGTTTCTTTCGGAAACTTGACCTACCCTACTGATTCCACAAAAGAAATTTGACACGGCACTCCGTTTGCTACACCGTAGAAGGTGATAGACTAGCAATCTGCGGGACTGTATGCGATTGCGGCTGAACAACCCGGCGCTCCGGCCTGCCCTCCTGGGGCTTGCGATGCTGCTCCTGCAGCCGCTCCACGCGCAGTTCGGCCCGGCCGTAAACCCGCTGGCCGATGGCGCGGCCAGGGTGGTGGCGCTCGAAGGCGCGGTCTCTCTCCAGAAGCCGAATCTGCTCTGGGCGTTGAACGTGGGCGACATCATCCAGGTCCAGCAGGTGGTGGTCACCGGTGCAGACGGCTACGCCCGCTTCGAGGTTGCCGACGGCAGTACGTTCGAAGTGTTTCCCTCAAGCCGCGTGACGTTCCGCAACAACCCAGGCGACTGGCGCGACCTGGTTGACGTCTGGCTGGGCCGCATCCGGGTCCACATCCAAAAACTGGGCGGGATGCCCAATCCCAACCGCGTGCAGACGCCGACGGCCATCATCTCGGTCCGGGGAACGGTCTTCGATGTCGCCGTCACCGACGACGACGAAACCACGACGGTCACCGTCGCCGAGGGCCAGGTTGCTGTCATGCACCGGCTGATGCATCGTGAAGGCGGGTTGAAAGTTCTGAACGCCGGCGATGAAATCACCGTCTACCGCAACGTGCCGCTGTCGGCCGCCCGTAGGCTCGACAAGCAGCGCTTCGTTCAGTACGCCGGCGAGGCTCTGTGGCAGATCATGCTCCGCGGACCGCGCATCGGCGGATCCGGATCGCCCACGCCCACTGGCACCGGCGGCGGGACGCCTCCGTCTCAGCCCCTGCCCGGCGATACCGAATCCACGCCGCCTCCCCCGC
>JACZJQ010000245.1 GCA_014860455.1 Bryobacteraceae bacterium
CGCCCGGTCCACCGTCACCCGCCCGCGTTCGCTCGCCGTGTGTTCCACCATCACCACGCAGTCGGCGCCCTTCGGCACCGGCGCGCCCGTCATGATTTCCACCGCCTCGCCCGGCCCGACTTCGCCCTCATAAACTTGCCCCGCCCGCACCTCGCCAACGATCCTCAGCGGACCCGGCAAATCCTCCGCCCGCACGGCGAATCCGTCCCTCACGCTGCGGTCAAACGGCGGATAATCCCTGTCGGCCCGGATCTCACAGGCCAGCACCCGCCCCAGCGCTTCCCCCGGCGCGACCGTCTCCACTTCAGGCTTCCGCCGCCCGGCGAGCACTCGCTCAACAACCATCGCTCTCGCTTGTTCAAATGGCAACGCCGTCACGCCGCCATTCTAGCAAGCCCGCCCAGCCGCCCTGTTACATTGAATCTAGGCAACCGCCGCGTACTCTTCACGTGCGCCCGTAAAAACAAAGCGAACTCTATATGTCTGTCTTCCCCTACGCTTACGACCAGTTCGATCTGCCAAACTCGCTGCGCGTCATCACCGTCCCCGCGCCCTACCGCCAGATCGCTTCGCTCTATATCGTCGTCTCCGCCGGCTCCCGCAATGAAATCGAGCCAGGCCGCAGCGGCTTCGCCCACTTCTTCGAACACATGATGTTCCGCGGCACCCCCGCCTTCCCGTCTGAACGCTACGAAGCCGCAATCCAGTCCGCCGGCGCCTCTTCCAACGCCTATACCGACGACGACCGCACCGTCTACCACACCACCCTCGCCGCCGAAGACCTCGACTCCCTCATGGCCATGGAAGCCGACCGTTTCCAGAACCTCAGCTATCCCGAACAGGACTTCCGCACCGAAGCCCTCGCCGTCCTCGGCGAATACAATAAGGACTCCACCGAACCCGTCAACAAACTCCTCGAAGTCCTCCGCGACCGCGCCTTCGACGTCCATACCTACAAACACACCACCATGGGCTTCCTCCGCGACATCGAGCGCATGCCCGAAATGTACGACTACAGCCTGTCGTTCTTTGACCGCTTTTACCGCCCCGAATACACCACCCTCATCGTCGCCGGCGACGTCACCTCCGCCCAGATCCGCGACATGGCCCAACGCCACTGGGGCGCATGGAAGAGAGGCTCCTGGACCGCCCAGCCAGACCGCGAACCGCCGCCCTCGGCCGCGCGCGAAGCCCACATCAGTTGGCCCACCCACACCCTGCCTTACATCCTTTTGGGCTTCCGCGCACCGGCCTATTCCGACTCGCTCCCCGCCAGCGCCGCCCTCGACCTCGCCGCCTACCTCGGCTTCGGCGAAGACTCCCCCCTCTACGCCGACCTCGTCCTCGACAACCAGTGGGTCGACATCCTGTGGGCCTCCAACGCCGACCACATCGACCCCTACCTCTTTACCGTCCTGGTCCGCGGCAAAGACCCCTCCCGCCTCAACGATGTCCGCGCCCGCGTCCTGGAAACCATCAACGAATTCTCCGCCGTCGAAGTCGATCCCGTCCGCCTCGCCGGCGCTCAACGCCGGCTGCGCTATCAGTACGCCCTCACCATGAACAGTTGCGAAGGCATCGCTTCGTCGCTTGCCCACGCCGTCTCTCTCACCCGCGGCATCGAAACCATCAACCGCCGCCAAGCGCTCATCGAGAGCCTTGCCCCGGCCGATCTCATCGCCGCCGCCCGCGCCCATCTCACCGAATCCGCCATGACCGTCGTTACCCTCTCGGAGGTCGTCCGATGAACATCCTCGCGCAGCGTGAAGCCTCGCCGCTCGTCAGCTTACGCGCCGTCTTCGAAACCGGCTCGGCTTCCGATCCCGCCGGCGCCGCCGGCACAGCATGGCTCACCGCCCTCCAACTCGCCGGCGGCGGCACCCGCCGCCAGGAATACGTCGAGATCCTCGAATCGCTGTTTCCCACCGCCGTCCAGATCACCAGCGGCGTCGACAAGGAGATGACCTCCTTCGCCTTCGAGACCCATGTGGACAATCTCGAAACCGTCTACTCGATCTTCCGCGACATGCTCACCGATCCCGGCTGGCGCGAAGACGACTTCGAACGCCTCCGCGCCGACGCGCTCAACTACCTCACCACCGGTCTCCGCGGCCAGAACGACGAGGAACTCGCCAAGGAGGTCCTCGCCTCCGCCATCCATCAGGACCATCCTTACTCCACCCCCAACTGCGGCACCGAAACCGCCCTGAAGTGCCTCACCCTCGACTCGTTGAAACAATTCGCCGCCAACCGCTACACTCGCGACCGCCTCACCCTCGCCCTCGCCGGCGGCTACCCCGATGGCTTTGACAAACGCGTCGAATCCGACTTCGCCGCGCTGCCCGCCACGGGTCTCCCCTCGCCCGCCATCCCACCAGCAAGCGAGCCCTCTGCCACCACCGCCATCCTCGTCGAAAAGCCCGCCCGCTCCGTCGCCATCTCCTTCGGCTTCCCAATTGATGTCCGCCGCGGCCACCCCGACTTCCCCGCGCTCCTCGTCGCCACATCCTGCCTCGGCCAGCACCGCATGAGCAGCGGCCGCCTGTTCACATCCATGCGCCAGATCCGCGGCCTCAACTACGGCGACTACGCTTACATCGAACATTTCCCCGGCGGCATGTTTTCCCTCGAACCCGAACCCAACCTCGGCCGCCGCAGCCAGATCTTCGAGCTTTGGATCCGCCCTGTCGAAACCCATCAGGCCCACTTCGCCCTCCGCCTCGCCCTGCATGAACTCGAACGCCTCATCGCTGGCGGCCTCACCGAAGCCGAGTTCCAGCGCACCCGCAGCTTCCTGACGAAATACTCCCGCCTCCTGCTCGCCACCAAACAATCCGAACTCGGTTACTCCATTGACAGCCGCTACTACGGCATCCCGCCCTATCCCGATTACCTGCGATCCACCCTCTCCGCCCTCACCCTTGATGACGTCAATGCCGCCATCCGCCGCCACCTCCGCTCCGATCGCCTTACCATCGCCGCCGTCGGCCCGCGCATGGTCGATTTCGCCGCCAGCCTCGCCGGCGACACACCCTCGCCCATCTCCTATACC
>JACZJQ010000246.1 GCA_014860455.1 Bryobacteraceae bacterium
GGGTCAAATTGACTGAAAGCCGCCGGCGGGGCGGCAGGCACGGGAGTTGAGGCATGACTGCGGCTTGCGCCGGGCGCGGGGGGAAGGCAGCGGGGAGCGGCCGCACGTCGATGCGACTGTCCCCGCCCGAGCACGCGCGGGGCAGAACACGCGCGGGGCAGAAGAAGCCGGCAAAGAGCGTGTCGCAGACTGACCATATATATCGAGATAAATCAGAAACAGCTTTTGTCTATCTAAGGATCCCATCTTATGATATGCGACAAATCGCATATTTATGCTCATGGTCAATTCTACTTGAGTATTGCAGAGTCCTGTGATATCGTCGCTCGCAGAATTCGTAACGGTGGGTAGGCCTCAGTAACGTGCCGCACTCGCCTTCTGAATTCGTTGGGAGTCCGAATTCACGAAAGGAAACCATGAAAGTTATCCGAAACATCGCCCTACTCGCGGTGGTGCTGATGCTAACTATGTCAGTTGCCAGCGCACAGATGATGTCCGGCCAGATCACCGGGCGGCTAGTCGATCAAGCCGGAGCAGTGATCGTACAGGTGAAGGTCCGGCTCACGAATGACCTGACTCAGCAGGTCCGTGAGTTTGAAACCGACGCAAATGGCAGTTTTACTTTTACAAACGTGCCTCCCGGCAACTACACGCTTCGGGTCGCCCAGACGGGCTTCAAGACCTATGAGCAGAAGGCGATCAACGTGGGCGCGGTGGAGAGAGTCGCGCTCTCGGAGATCAGGCTGGAAGTGGGCGACGTCTCCACGTCGGTCGAGGTCGTGGCGTCGGCGGCGCGCGTGGCGACCGACAGTTCAGACCGCGGTACGGCCATCACGACGACACAGATCCAGGACACGGTCACCAGGGGCCGAAACTTCATGATGCTGCTGAGCACGCTGCCGGGCGTTCAGGACTTGAACCAGAACGATTCGCGCGGGTGGGGCACGGGCAGCCCGGTGCTGATGGGCGGCCAGTCAGGCCAGAAACTGCTGGTACTCGACGGCGCCGCGTCGCAGGATTCGGGCAACCGCGACTTCGGCTACATCGCGCCCAGCGTGGACGCGATCTCCGAAGTCAAGGTGCTGGTGGCGAACTTCAACGCCGAATATGGCGCGCGATCAGGCGGCCAGATGAACATCATGGTGAAGAGCGGCACCAACGATTGGCACGGCAGCGGGTTCTACTACATGCGCAACGAAGCGCTGAACGCCAATGAGTTCTTCAACAACAAACTCGGCGTCAAGCGGCCACGCTACAAGTACCACAACCTGGGCGGCACCCTCGGCGGTCCCTTCATCATTCCGGGGACGAATTTCAACAAGGATCGAAACAAGCTGTTCTGGTTCTTCAGCTACGACTATCTGAACAACAAGAACGTGACGAACCCGAATCGCTACACCATGCCGACGGCGCTCGAGCGTGCGGGCGATTACTCGCAGACCGTCACGACAACAGGCGTGCTGATTCCGATCACCGATCCGCAGACCGGCGCTCCGTTTGCGGGCAACAAGATTCCCGCGTCGCGGCTTGATCCGACCGGCGTGGCGATGATGAACCTGTTCCCTTTGCCCAACGCGACTGACCCGACGGGGCAGCGCCAATACAACTCCGAGTTCGTGAACCCGTTCAAGCAACCGCGGCACGACCGTATTCTGCGCGTCGATTGGCCGGTGAGTTCCAAGGCTTCAGCCTATGTGCGGTTGTTGCAGGATTACTTCTCGAATTCCGGCTACGGGCAGATCCTGGGCGCGCTCGGCAACGGCTGGCGTCAGTTCCCGCACGAGTACAGCATCCCGTCGGCTGGAGCGGTGGGCTCGTTGATCTACTCCTTCAAGCCGAACCTGATTCTGGAAACGATGTACGGAATCACGCGCGGCCACCAGATGAACACCCCCACTGACGACACGCTCTACGCCAACAGCCAGCTCCCGCTGAAGGACGCGCAGGGCAACGTCATCAACCTGCCGCGCCTGTTCCCCACTTCGAACACCCTGAATCTGCGGCCACAGGTCAACTTCGGCTTGCCGTCTGGCTTCGCGGCGCAGTCCGGCGGCCAGGGCATCACCAACGCACCGGCTTACGGCTTTGACAGCCGCTGGCCGTTCGACGGCACCGACCAGGTGCAGACGATCAGTTCCACCATCACATGGGTGAAGGGGTCGCACACACTGAAGGCGGGCATCTACCGAGAGCGGATGGCGCGCAACGTCAGCGTCTACTCCCGCTGGAACATCGCCGGTTCCTACTACTTCGGTTCGGACCGGGCCAGCGTGGTGGATACGGGCTATCCGTATTCGAACCTGGTCACCGGCGGCTTCTTCGGCTACGGCGAAGACAGCATCAAGCAGATCAACCATGCCCGCTACACGCAATGGGACTGGTTTGTCCAGGACAGCTGGAAAGTCCTCCCGCGGCTCACCATCGATCTGGGCATGCGCTTCCAACGCATGGGCGACCTGCACACACGGGACCAACGGATGGGCCTGTTCAACGAGGCTTCGTTTGACAGGAACAAAGCCGGCCAGCCTCTGTTCCCGGCGATGATCGACGGCAAGAAGGCTTCGATCAACCCCGCCACTGGCAGGGTCTACCCCTACGTCATGCAGGGCGCGTTCGACCCGGCAAGCTACACTGGGCTGCCCTTCAGCGGCGTGAAGGACTACTTCGGCCACTTCTGGAAGACGCCCCCCATCACCCTCGGTCCCCGCCTGGGCTTCGCCTACGACGTCACCGGCAACGGCAAAATGGCCATCCGCGGCGGCTTCGGCATCTTCTATGACCGCGCCGCGACGGTTGACTACATCGGCGCCCTCGGCGTCGGCCGCGGCCCGCTCGCGGCGCCGCCCACGTTCCTGGCGCCCATCGTCCTGAACACCACCTTTACCGGCCTGGCCACCGCCCAGGCGATCCTGTCTCCGCAGGACATCCAGGGCGGCAGCGAGGAGCATCAGGCGCCCACCACCTACAACTGGAGCTTCGGCGTCCAGCGCGATATCGGCTGGGGCATGATTCTCGACATCGCCTACGTTGGCAACAAGTTCAAGAAGGGCTTCAACGGCGCCAGTTGGGATCTCAACGCTGTTCCGCCGTTTACCACGTGGACGCCGCAGGGCGGCACCAACCCGCTCTACAGGGATCCCACCAGCAGCGGCCTTTACTCCACCAACCTCATCCGTTCCATGGTCGGCTTCAAGGGCGTGGGCATGGTCCCCGTGTTCACCAACAACGGCGCGTCAAACTACAACTCGCTGCAGGTGCAGTTGAACCGCCGCGCCGGCAGGAACATCACCTGGAGCGCCAACTACACCTGGTCGAAGACGCTGCTCTACAACCGCCAGCAGTTCACCGACGACGCCTTGACCCGCTACGAAACCGGCAACCGTCCGCACGCCTTCAACGCCAACTTCGGCTACGACGTCCACAAGTACACCGGGGAAAACGCGGTTCTCAGGAAGCTGACCGACGGATGGCGGTTCATGGGCACGGCGCAGCTCTTCTCGGGCGCGGCAGCGGCTCCGAGCTGCGGCTTCCAGTCCAACCCGGTTGGATATCCGAACGGCACGCCGACAGGCGGCGTTCAGTTCCGCTGCCAGATGACGACGGTGACCCCGGACGCCGTCTGGCTGCCGTCGGGCGCGAAGCCGTCCGACGTCGGGTCC
>JACZJQ010000247.1 GCA_014860455.1 Bryobacteraceae bacterium
CCACAATGCCTGTCATGGACGGTTCTGCCGCGCTGGCCGCTATCCGGGAAGACCAGCCGCTGCGCCATATCGCGGTGGTGGCCGTCACGGCCAGCACCATGTTGGGCGACAGGACGGAAATCCCGGCTAACGGCTTCAACGGCCACGTCTCCAAATCAGTCGACCGGGAACGGCTCAAACACACCACGAACGAGGTGCTGTATGGGAATCGATGATCCGAAGATCCTGGCCATTGACGACAACCAGGACGATCTGACTGTCCTCAAGGCCGTCGTGCACAGCTACCTGCCTGGCGCCACCACCTTGACCGCTCTGGATGGCGCGATGGGGATCAAGATGGCCATTGCCGAAGACCCGGATGTAATCCTGCTCGACATTGTCATGCCGGACCAGGATGGGTTCGAAGTATGCCGGAAGATGAAAGCTGATGCACGCTTGAAAGATATTCCCATCGTCTTTCTCACGGCGCTCAAGCCTGATTCGGCCAGCCGCATCAAGGCTCTCGAAGCGGGGGCGGATGGCTTTCTTGCCAAGCCGCTGGAGCCGGCGGAGTTGGTCGCCCAAATCCGGGCCATGGCCAAAATCAAGGCGTCCCATCAATTCCAACGGTTGCAGAAAGAGCAATTGGAGGCGCTGGTCGAAGAACGCACGATCGAGTTGAAAAACCTGTTGTCGGTGACCGGCCTGATGGCGCAGGAGTGGCAGACCACCTTCGATTCAATGGACGCAGCGATCTGGATCCTCGACAGGGACCGTCGCGTGTTGCGCACAAACAAAGCGGCGGAGAGGATCTTCGGCAAACCGGCCAGGGAGATGATCGGTGCGCTGATCTGCGAAATTGTGCACGGCTCCGATCTTCCCCTCCATGATTGCCCCGTCGTTCGCGCCTCCATGACCCTGCGCCGCGAGAGCATGGAAATCCAGCTCGGTGACCGGTGGTTCGAAGTCTCTGTAGACCCCATCCTGGATGTTTCCGGCCAAGCTGCCAACTTCGTCCACGTCGCCACCGACATCACCGGCCGCAAACTGGTGCAACTTGCGCTGCATGAGAGGGAGCGCACACTCCTCGAATCGCAGGCCATCGCGCGCCTGGGGAGCTATGACCTGGATATCCCCGCCGGGCGCTGGGTGGCTTCTCCGATGCTGGAGGAGTTGTTCGGCATCAGCCCCACGATCGACCGTACGGTCCAAGCCTGGTTGGACATTGTCCATCCCGACGACCGCGCGATGATGAGTGACTACCTCCTGAATGAAGTGATTGGCGGGCAAAAGGAATTCAATAGAGAGTATCGGATCATCCGCCAGACTGACCGGACCGTGTGCTGGGTACATGGGGTCGGCCGGATGAACTTTGACACCCAGGGCCGGCCGTTGCGGATGATCGGCTCGATCCAGGACATCACCGAACGCAAGAATGCGGAAGGAGAGCTGGAGCGGCAGCGCAACTTGATAGATACCATCTTGTCGACCACATCCGACATGATCGTCGTGAAAGACCGGGCGTCGGCTTTCCAGTTTGTCAATGCCGCCTTCTGCCAATTCATGGGCAAGTCGGAGGCTGAGTTGATCGGGAAGACCGACCACGACCTCTTCTGTCATGACGAAGCCGAAGAGTATCGTCTCGGCGACATCGAGGTGATGACCACAGGGAAAGAACAAAGGGGAGTCTGGCATGCAACCGCACCCGGTGGCAAACGGTGGTTGATCGGCTCGAAGGCCCCACTGTGCGACGAAAAGGGGGAAATCTCGGGTGTTCTCTGTTCCCTGAACGATTTCACCGAGCTCAAAGAGGCCGAATTGGAGCTAGCGGCAAGCGAACGCCGGTTCGAGGCTCTTGCCTGGCAGACGGGCACAGTCATCTGGGAAGTGGACGCTCAGGGCCTGTTCACTTTCGTGAGTGAAGTCTCCGAAGCCATTTGGGGCTACCGCCCTGACGAGATTGTCGGCCGGATGCACTATTACGACCTTTATCCCGAAGAGGGACGCGAGGAGTTCAAGGCCGCTGTCCTCGCGGTCTCTGAGCGGAAGGAATCGTTCCGCGACCTTACAAACCTCCTCGTGAGAAAAGACGGTCGTCGTCTGTGGGTTCTCACCAACGCGAGTCCTATCCTTGCCGGCGATGGAACTCTGATCGGCTACCGCGGCGCCGACGTCGATATTACAGAGCACAAGCGGGCACTGGAATCCCTTGAAGCGAGTGAGAGACTTTTTCGGGACGTGTTCCAGCACAGCGCTGCGGTCAAGCTCATGTTCGATCCAGAGAGCGGACGCATCCTGGACGCGAATCTGGCAGCCGCAGACTTCTACGGTTGGCCGCAGGAAACTCTCCGGCAAATGTCGATGCAGGACATCAACGTAGTTCCTTTCGAGGTGATCCGAAGGGAGGTAAGAGCTGCATTGGTAGCAGGAACGATGACTTCGCAATTCCGCCACCGGCTGGCCAGTGGTTCAGTCCGGGATGTGCAGATCTTCGGTAGCATGCACGAGATCAACGGAAAGCCGGCGGTTCATGCCATTATCTTTGACGTTACCGATCGGCTGCTGGCAGAGGCCGCGGGGGAAAGGCTTCGGACAGCGATCGAGCAAGCCGATGAGGCCATCGTCATAACGGACGCCCGCGGAACGATTGAGTACGTCAACCCGGCCTTCGAACAGGGAACGGGCTATACCTGTAAGGAGGCGATCGGGCAGAATCCTCGCCTTCTCAAGAGCGGCGAGCACGATGCTGAGTTCTACCGCACACTGTGGCGAACCATCTCGAGTGGCCGCACGTTCAGGTGTCGCATGGTCAACAAACGGAAGGACGGCAGTCTCTACACCGAGGACGCGACGATTTCTCCTGTGCGCGATGCCGCGGGGACGATCGTCAATTACGTTGGCGTCAAACGGGACGTCACAAAACAACTCAAGCTCGAAAGTGAGTTTCAGCAGGCCCAAAAAATGGAATCGGTGGGCCGGTTGGCCGGGGGTATCGCCCACGACTTCAACAATTTATTGATGGTGATTAACGGTTACAGCCAACTGCTCAAGGAGGAACTGACTCCCGGCGATCCGCGTCTTCCGAAAGTTGAGGCGATCCTGGATGCCGGGACGCGTGCCGCCGGATTGACCCGGCAACTTCTGACCTTCAGCCGCAAGCACCTGGTAGAACCACGAGCGATCGAAGTGGATCGGGAAATCGGCGGGATGCGCCGGTTGATGGCCAGCCTTCTGGGTGAAGACCTGGAAGTCCGTATGGCGCTGGGTGCCCCAGGAGCGCTGATCTACATTGATCCGCATCAATTGAACCAGGTGATCATGAACCTGGCCGTGAACTCCAGGGATGCGATTCAGGGCACGGGATCCATCACCATCGAGACTTCAGTGGTCGAGTGGGGCGGAAGCCGAGCCGACTTGCATCAGGGAGTCCAAGTTAGCCCCCACGTGTTGATCGAAGTCAGTGACAGCGGAGTCGGGATGAGCGAGGAGACGCGGCAACGCATTTTCGAACCGTTCTTCACCACGAAGCCGCAGGGGAAAGGGACCGGGCTCGGTTTGCCGACTGTCTATGGCATCGTGACACAATGCGGCGGCCAGATCGAAGTCTTCAGCGAACCGAATCTCGGGACGGTCTTTAGAATCTACTTGCCGAAATGGGAGGGGCATCTCGCAGCAGAGCAGCCGGAGGCGCCTTCAACCGGGGACTGGGGCACTGAAACCGTACTAGTGGTAGAAGATGAAGCGGAAGCCCTCAACTATGTGGCTACAGTTCTGAATTCTCACGGCTACCGCGTCATTGCAGCGGCGAACGCCGGTGAGGCGTTGCTGCTTGCTGAACGGGGAAACGATCCTATTGACCTGCTGCTGACCGATGTTGTGATGCCCAACCTGAGCGGCCCTCAACTGGTTGATCGGTTGGCTAACATTCTCCCGGCACTCAAGGTCCTGTACATGTCTGGCTACACGGGCGATGCGATGACGGACCGGGGGATTCTGGAGGAGGGCGCGAAGCTTATCACAAAGCCTTTCCGGCCCGCAGAGTTGGCGGCCAGGGTGCGGGAGGCGCTTGGCCCGCGAAAGAAAGTGCGTATCCTGGTGGCCGATGACGAAGCTGCGATACGCCTGTACTTCCGTGCCGTACTCGAGGCGGGCGGCTATGAAGTGGTGGAGGCTGGCGACGGCAGGCAGGCGATCAGTGAGGTTCGTGCGCGGCGGGTGGATTTGGCCCTCATAGACCTTGTGATGCCCGAACAAGAGGGCATTGAGACTATCCGGGCACTGCACGAACAACTGCTTGGCGTCCGGATCATCGCGGTTTCGGGTGGATTTGGAGCCAATTTCCTCCCGGTGGCCCGGTTGCTGGGTGCCGACGCAATAATGGAAAAACCTGTGGATCCTGAAACGCTCCTCGCCCAGGTCGAGGAAGTGTTGAGATTGAAGCGTTGAGCCAATCCCGTTTCTGACCGCGCGGCAGTCACTTGGGAGGAAGCAGACGGTAGAGTTTGGCACGGCTAATCCCGAGCACCGAGGCCGCCCTCGAATAATTGCGCCCAACCCGCTCGAAGACCCGGTAGATATGCTTCATCTCAATCTCTCTCAGAGGTCGCATTTCATCTTCCGCGTCCGAACCATCGCCGCTGGCAATCGCAGCGCGGAGGTTCTCAGGGAAGTCATGGACGTCGATGAGCTCGTCTTCCGCCATCATTGCGCAATAACCAAGTGCGTTCTCGAGCTCCCGTACGTTTCCTGGCCAGGAGTGGCGGGCCAGCATTGCCTGCGCACGCCGGGTCAGCGAAAGCGAGGCTCGCCCGAAGTGATGACTGAAAGCTCGGAGAAAATGGCGCTCCAGCAAAGGCAGGTCTTCCCTCCGGTCGGCCAGCCGCGGCAGCCGGAGTTCGACCATCGCCAGCCGGTAGTAGAGATCCTCGCGGAACTCGCCACGGCTGACCATTTGTCGGAGATTGCGGTTGGTCGCTGCGACGATCCGGACATCGACGCGGTGTATACGGGGCGAACCCAACCGCTGAATCTCCCGATTCTGGATCAGACGCAGTAACTTAGCCTGAGCCGAGAGAGAAATTTCGCCGATCTCGTCCACAAACAGGACGCCCTTGGATGCGTTCTCCACCAGGCCGATGCGGTCCTGAGACGCCCCCGTGAAGGCGCCCTTGACGTGCCCGAACATCTCGCTCTCGAAGAGACTCTCGGCAATCGCTATTGAGTTGCACACTACAAACGGGCCCGTAGAGGCGGGCGACCGTTGATGCAAGGCTCGGGCGAAAAGCTCCTTGCCCGTCCCCGTCTCGCCTGTCAGGAGCATCGTGGTGAAGTGTGGCGCAATTCGCCGCACGCGCGAGAAGACGTCCAGCATCAGAGGGCTCCGGCCGATGATGCCCTCGAACTGGTAGGCATCCACCAGCGCCGAATCCAGTTGCACGGTCCGCCGGCGAACGCTTGCCTCTTCCAGCCAGCACGTCAACTTTTCGCGTAGGCGAACTGCTGACAGCGGCTTGGTGAGGTAGTCGTGTGCGCCCTTTTGAATCGCTTCAACTGCGGATTCGGTGGAATAGTGGCCTGTCACCAGCATGACGTCGATACCCGGATCGATCTCGACCATGCTCTCGAGCAATTCCATGCCAGAAACGCCCGGCATAACCAGATCAAGGAGGACGAGGCGGGGCCGCACGGCCTTGACCAAAGCGAGAGCAGAATCCCGGTCGTGGGCTACGAGGATATCCACATCGAGGTCCGCCGTCGCGTGGCGGACGAACTCGACAGCCAGTTCGTCATCATCAACCACCAGAACCGGCTCCGGCTTGACATCCTCGCGGGTGGAGATGGCCCTGGCGGACAAGCTCATTTGCTTTCCTCTGAGCGATCCGCGCTTCCGGGGGTGGACGGCGAGCCTTCTGAGAGCAAATTCACCCGCCCGGTCAGGCGATCCAAGGCGAGATGCAAATTCTCCAGGCACCTTCGCTGCGACGGCGTTCTGCCACCCGCCAGTTCTTCGTCGAGCAACTCGAGAAACCCGGAAATTGAGTGGAGCGGACCCAAAAGATCGTGCCTGATCCGTGCAATCCGATCATCCGTCTTCATCTCCACCTCGTGCTGCATCTCAACCGCGTACTGACTGGTTTCGAGCGACAGTGTTGACCACACGCGTCCCATTTAACGCCCAAGTTGATCCTGAGTCAGTCTCGTCGGCATCGCTCCGACTGATCTCCTCTCCATGATGTCATACACATGCGCTACGGCCAGAATACTACAATCCGGTCAAGATTTCCGAAAAGAAGGGGCGATGGGAAGCCGTGGGCAACTGCCTCTGACGTCCTCCCTAGCCGGAATCGCATCGACGCGCGCTCATCGACCGCGTGCTCGTAGGGGGCCATCCGCGGCTTTCGGTCGGCGCCAATGCTGCCGGCGTGGCGTCGAGTTGGGATGAACTGCGACGGGCGGCCTCGCAGGCGTCACCCTACCACGGGCGGTAGTCGTCACATTCAACAGAAGCAGGTCGCGGCAGGTTGACCTGAAGTGACGGGTGTACGCGCTGGTCGCCGCTCCGAGGATTGTGATGGAGGAGGATCCTGGCAGACGCGCTTCGCCTTCCCACTGACTTGATTCAGCCACCTGTCAGGCGAGTATGCCCAGTTTCCTCGCCGGTCGCTTTGTAGCCCGAAACGGATTCGCTCTGACTGGCGGATCTCAGCGGGCAGCCACCACGCGATCCCGCCCCTCCCTCTTAGCTTGGTAGAGTGCTGCATCCGCGGCATTCAGCAAGTCATCCTGGTTTGAACCATGCGTCGGGAATACCGCCACTCCCAAGGACAGCGTGATGGGCCCAAGGACTGCTCCCCTGTGATTCACGACAATCGTCTTCGTGTGTTCGCGTAGTTCCTCCGCCCGCCTGACGGAGTCTTCGAGCGAAGAGTCGGCAAGGATCACCGCGAACTCCTCTCCTCCGTAGCGGCTGCAGATGTCCGCGCCACGAAACTTAGTATTCAGGGTTTTTGCCAGTGCTACTAGGACCATGTCGCCGGCTGCGTGTCCATGCACGTCGTTGAACTGCTTAAAATGATCGACATCCGCCATCACGACGCCCACCGGTTGCTGCAACCTTGCGGCCCGAAAGATCTCCCTCTCAAGCCCTTCCTCCAGGTAGCGCCGGTTGACCAGGCCGGTCAGCGGATCACGGATTGACTGCTGGCTCAGCATCTCACGAAGCTTCACATTTGAAATAGAGAGGGAGAGCATCTCGCAGAGCGCCACGGACAGCTCCTTGAGATCGGTGAGTGTTCCCTGTGCATCGGCTCCAACTCCACCGTGCTTCATTCTTAAGTGCAACAGACCCACCACCTCGCTTTTGGCCGTCAACGGCAGGCAGACATATGAACTGGCTGCCAAATGTTTTAGGTGACTGCACACAAGAGTGTCCAGGGGATCTTCGAGCCAGAAGGCGCGACCCCGGCGCAGCCCCCAACAGGCGTCCGGAGGAAACAGCGCGGAGTCCGGATCGTCCGGGAAACCACCCCAAGTGACTGAAGCCTCCAGATCGGTCTTGGATGGGCTCAACAGAAAGAGCGCGCCCTCCAAATCAGGAAACAACTTCGAGAAGGATCGTGCAATAACGGGGCGGATTTCATCTGTCGTCGAACAGGCCTGCAGAAACTCCTGCATCTCGCTCAGGATCGAGCTCCGGCGGTCTCTCGATTGCAGGGTATGGACGAGCGCGGACAACTGCTGGCTGGCCTCGTGCGCTTCAGCTTCCACTCGTTTCCGCTCCGTAATATCCCTCACGATACCAATCGCGTTCCACTTGCCTTCAATCTGCACTGATGAGAGCGAGAGTTCAACTGGGAGGGCAGTCCCGTCCTTCCGCCGCGCTTCCAACTCAACAATCGTCCCGACCGCGGCGCCTTGGCCGCTTTCCCGCCACGGTCGCATTGCATTCTGTGATCGCTCTCGACAACCGGCGGGGGCAATGAGTTCATGGACTTTCTTGCCCAGAGCGTCCTGAAGGCGGTAGCCGAACATCTTCTCAGCCGCGCCGCCCCAGAACGTGGTCTTCCCCTCGTTGTCCATCATGATGATGGCGTCTTGGGCCGCGTGGCTGAGCGCGTTGAACTGTTCCTGCTTGTCTCGCAATGCGGCTTCGGTCCGCTTCCTCTCGGTGATGTCCTCGGTTGTCAGGATCGCGCACGGTTTTCCGGCAATCTCAACCAACTCCGCTGAGAGGTGGCCGATCACCTCATCGCCCGCACGCGTGTAGAGTATGGTTTCTCTGTTGCGAATCCTCCCATCCCGGCGAAGCACCTCAGCAAGCCGTTCCATCCCCCCAGGGTCGCGTCGCACCCCCAGTTCATTGGGCGTTCGGCCCAAGGCTTCCTCGCGGGTGTAGCCGATCCGTGCCACAAATGCCTTGTTGACATCGAGATATCGACCCTTGTCCAACGACACAATGGCGCCGATGATAGGGCTGTTCTCGAACGCCTTGGAGAACATCTCCTCGGATCTGAGCAGGAGGTCCTGGATGCGCTTCTTGTCTGTGATGTCGGTCGCCATTCCGATCAGCGCAACAATTTCACCGGCTTCATCTCGCACAGGAGCCGTTTGGAGGAATACCTGTATGTCAGTCCCGTCCCGGCGCCGATTCCATATTTCGCCCTCCCAGCCGCCTTGCAGAGTCGCCGGCAGAATGTCTCTCACGGATTCTTCAGAGTTTCTGGCGGACCGGACCATGGTGATGGAGTTCCCAAGCAACTCCTCTTCGCGAAATCCATACATTTGAATGAAACTCAAGTTGACGAAGAGTATCCTGTCATGCGCGTCGGTGATTGACACCGCCTCTCTCACGCTCCGGAGAGCATGGCCCAGCATCAGTGTTGTGCACGCCGGCCGCTCATTCTGGTGCTGGCGGCCGCCACCTGTGGTCACCTCCACGGTTTCCACCCCAAAATCGGGTGCGGAATGCATGATCTAGCCTCCCAGTCAACAAAGCCGGCAGAAATGCTGTCGGAGTTGGTCCTCATCCTGCCCGCACCAAACCCTGCTCCGGTCACTCGCACGGATTCGATACGCTCAAGCGCTGCTCTAGCGTTATTCCCAGCAATCTAAGCGCCGAAGCCGCACGGGCGGTCGGCTGGTTTACAGATCTTAGAATCTAAACAAGCGCGGCGGCTCAGGATTTCATCTCAGCGGCAGGCGACCGCTAGCGACGGCTCTACACCGGGCACGTCCGGGAGGTTGGTTTCGACAGCATAAGTCCATGCGACTTCTCCAGCCAGACCCTCTCGCGGAGAGCGGGCGTTCGAGGGAAATGACGCGAGTTCTGTTATGGAGCCGGGTTCAGCAGTAACCTGGCGGACCTGTGATCCGGCTTGGGCAATAGAAACCGCGTAAGTGACGCTGGCCTTGGCGGCTCCCACGGGCCTGAAGTCGGAGATCAGCGATGCAGAGCCTTCTTTGCTAGTCCTCAGGAGGAGCCGGAATCTTGTCACACCTGATCGAAGGCCGGGTGCTGTGTGCACGGAAATGTGCCGCACGCCGATGACGGCGCATTCAGGAGACACGCGAAGTTGTATTACGGTTTGCGGAGGTCCACCAGGGAAACCTGGCGTCGCCGCAAGTATCAGGACCGGCACACACTTTGCTGCTGCGTTCATTTTCGTTACCTCGCCCCGCGGGGAGGCGCTGGCGTGCTTGACGGGATGCAGGCGCCCCAGAACCCGACCGGCACTGCGGAGTCAAATCGGAGCGCCGGCGGTAGCCACCGCGCTACAGGTCCAGTCTTTTCAGAGCTTTCGGCTCCTTGATGGTCAGCGCATTGAGATGGGGTATTGGCCATCATCTGGACAGGCAGGCGAGGCGAATCGTTCGAATTGCAGCCGTACACGCTGTGCGCTGTCATCTCGGTACCTCGGAAACTCGGCCCCCGGGGTCTCCACCGGCCGCGGTATTCAGCTTTGTCGCGAATTCGCGGAGTGCCCGAGTCGAAACCGGCTTGGAGAATGTCATCGACGCGCCCATCATCCGAGCCGCCGCCAGGTATTCCGCCGACCCACCCGACACCGCAACTACCTTGGTCTTGAGCCTCATTTCCCGGATTCGGCGGATCGTTTCGAGGCCATCCAGATCCGGCATCAGGATGTCGATAACCAGAAGATCTACGATCCAGTTCTGGAGGATTTGTATCACGTGCCAACCGTCGCTCACGCAAAGCGTTTCGAAACCCTCCTCCTCGATGATCTGGGCCAAGAGGCATGCCGACGGTTTGAAATCGTCGCAGACGACGGCCAGCATCCTCTCAAGGTTCGGCGTACTCGCCTTCCGATTCAGAGCTTTGCATGAGTGGCCAGCACCCTCTAACCACTGCCCGCATTCGTTAGATTGTGGATCTGATTCCATGATTAGTTCCCGGACTCTGCTCAGGCTCGACGATCAAGCCCATCAGCAAGAATCAGTTGCCGACCAGAACTGAACAAGTACCGTCAACTGCACCGTACACCGTGCCCAACCCGGAGTCTGGGGGGCGACGAACCTGATAACCGAATCGCATGTAAGGGAGGAAGCCCTATCCAGACGCGGATTGCCTGGCCTGCCAGTTGACCCACGCTGCCCGTCCCTGTCGGTCAGCAGCAATTGAGGGTTCACTCCGCCGGCACCAGGCCTCCCGGCCCGTATCTTCCCATCTCCCAGCGTTCTCAGTTTCATAGCCTGTCGCTCCCCAACCGCCGGTATCCGGCAACAGCCAGCAGCACCTCTGCTGGACCGTTTCTGGAAACTTCTGACCAACTTCCATCCACGGGAGCCTTCCCTCACGGCTTCGGCGCCTGCACGGTGCACATCCTGCTGTGCCCAGACCTTTGGACTCAGTAGATCTGCGGCGATGATCCTCATCACGGACCGAACCGCTTCCTCAGCTTCCGCATGGATTGCGAGGCCACGCAGTAGGGTTTCGCGTTGTCGCCCAATCCGCGGACCGTTGGGTTGAGCCAGCGCCGAGTCCGACTCCTTCGGGCGTGTCCTGTTCTGCTCGACATTCGGCCTCTGACCGCCCGGTTGAGAATGCACGGACGCCGCCATGACAGAGTCCTCCGCCATCGATCTCGAGAGGTGTCCAACGCCGCAAGTGCGCACTGAAGTGACATAGCAACTGACTCGCCATTCAGCGACAAGCGTGATATGCCGCGTCCCAGTGCCCGGCAAATGGCGAAGGCGCATCCGCAAGCAGTTGGTACTGTCTCAAAATGCGACAGTGCGATCCAAATTGAGTCAACGGTCTCCGGCGCGGGTGCACACGGAATCAAATCACCCCTGTCCGGATCCAGGCGAAAGCTCGGAGCAATACTGCTGAGGCGAGAAAACGAGCGTCCCTATGCGAAATTCTGACGGATCGGGGTTGCAAAAGACCGGAAGACCTCACGATGTGGGTCACACGGGGGGCGTCACTTCCAATCGCATTGCGGCGTTCTCCAGAACCGAAAATCCAAAACCGAAAACTGGTCTTCCGATTGCTAGTCCCGGAGTGGCTATCGTCGGCAGGACGACCCGTTGCCTTGCTGCTGTGTCCGGCGCGATGCGGCCATCTTCCGCCGATTGTCGTGGTGCAGCCCGCTGAGAACCGAACGCGAATCGAACGCAGTTACGAAACTCCATCCTATGGTTAACAGCGGGAGAATCCGTCTCGCCGGGGATTCTCCGTTTGCGGATACGTATTACGTAGCACTTGGGGAGCCGCCCTCCCGAAAACTAACCTCCCGCCACCCGATTTCGTTGACGCAACCGGTGTCTGGCCTCCCGCCCGTATCCCAAACATTCGCGGGTATTTGCGTTTCCAGCCAATTCTCCGGTTGGAGCCATCCCAGTCCGGGCCACGGGCTGAACCACGATGGTTGAGTCTTTCGGCCTCGCTCAACCCTCCAAACCCTCCACTTTCTCTGTTGACAGGCCGGTTGAGTCCTTTGTCCGGTTCGACAGTTTCGAACCCGCGTGAGTATCCATTGACAGAGCCAGGCAGCGGGCCT
>JACZJQ010000248.1 GCA_014860455.1 Bryobacteraceae bacterium
AGGCCCCGGCCGCCGCCGCGCCGCAACTGCCCCCCGCCGCCACCTTCGGCGGACTCAGCCTCCAAAACGTCAGTCTCGCCGAGGTCATCGACGCCCTCGCCCGCCAGTTGAAGATCAACTACATCCTCGACGCCAAGGTCCAGGGCGGCGTCACCCTGAATACCTATGGCGAGATCAAGGACATCGACCCCCGCGAACTCCTCGACACCATCCTGCGCATCAACGGCGCCGCCATGGTCCAGACCGGCAGCGTCTACCGCATCGTCCCGCTCGCCGATCTCGCCAACATGCCCCTCCAGCCTCAACTCGACGAGAAGTCGATCCCCGAGGACGACCGGGCCATGCTCAACCTCGTCTTCCTCAAGTACGCCGACGCCGACGAGCTCTCCAAGCTCATCAAGGAGTTCCTAGGGCCCGAAGGCCGCATCTGGAGCTATACCCCCGCCAACCTCCTGCTCGTCCTCGATGGCCGCCGCAGCATGAAGCGCACCATGGAACTGGTCTCGCTGTTCGACAGCGATGTCCTCGCAAAACAACGGGTCAAGCTCTTCGACGTCGTCAACGGCCGGCCCAGCGAACTCGCCAACGAACTCGAGGGCCTGCTCAAGTCCATCTCCATGGGCAAGGACCTTCAGTCAATCCGTTTCGTCCCCGTCGACCGCATCAACGTCCTCATCGCCGTCGCCCCCAACCCCGGCGTCTTCGCCCAGGTCGAGGAGTGGATCAAGAAACTCGATGTACGCGTCGACAACCCTTCCGGCAAGACCGATACCTACGTCTACCGCGTCAAGTACGGCCGCGCCGAAACGCTCTCCATGTCCATCATGTCCCTGTTCTCCCAGATGTGGGGGTACGGCGGCATGGGCGGCATGGGCATGGGCGGTATGGGTGGCATGGGTATGGGTGGATACGGTATGGGTATGGGTGGATACGGCATGGGCATGGGCGGCTACGGCATGAATCCCATGGGAGCTGGCATGATGGGCAGCGGCATGGGCATGGGCGGCTACTCCGCGGCGGGCATGGCCGGTGGCGTGGCCGGTCTCGGCCAGCGAGCCGGCGTCACCGGCGCGGGTGTGGCCGGGCAGACCGGCGCCGCCGGGCAGATGGGAACGGCCTCCGCCCTCGGCGGAAACATGACCGGCCAGTTTCTCGGCGCCAACGCCATGATGGGCGGCATGGGCATGGGCATGCCCATGGGGGGCCCGCGCGTTGTGCCCAATATCATGGATAACTCGCTGCTCATTCTCGCCACCGGCGAGGAGTACGCCAGCATCCACAAACTCCTCCGCCAACTCGATGTCCCCCCGCGACAGGTCCTCATCGAGACCAAAATTTACGAAGTCTCCCTCAGCGGCGCTCTCAGCTACGGTGTCTCGGCCTACCTCAGGGACAAGGCCGCGTCCGATGCCGGCGGATCGCGCCAGTTGCTCGGCCAGATCACCAACACCGGCGTCAATCTCACCTTCGGCGCCCTCATCGGCCAGAGCCGTGCTCTGTTCGCCGCTCTCAGCACTGGCGAGGTCCGCGACCGCACCCGCGTCGTCTCCGCGCCGAGCATCATCGCCACCGACAGCGTGCCCGCATCTATTAATGTTGGCATCGAGGTCCCCGTTCTCCAGTCCCAGGCCGTCACCGGCGCCCAGACCGGCGGCTCCTCCCTGTTTGCCAACACCATCTCAAACCGCAAAACCGGTGTCACCCTCCAGATCACCCCGCGCGTCAACCCCAGCGGCGTAGTCACCCTCGAGGTCAACCAGGAGGTCAGCTCGCCCCAGGCCCCCGGAACCGGCGCCATCCAGTCACCGTCGTTCAACCAGCGGACCATCTCCACCCAGGTCACCGTCGAGGACGGCGACATGATAGCCATCGGCGGCATCATCAGCGAAACCCGCGGCGACTCCAGTTCCGGCGTCCCCTTCCTCCATCGCCTGCCCGTCGTCGGCGCCGCATTCGGAGGCAAATCCTCCAACGTCTCGCGTACCGAGCTCGTCATCTTCATCACCCCAAGGGTCATCTACGACACCAGCGAGGTGGCCGAAGCCAGCGACGAGTTGAAGTCGAAGATGCGCCGCCTGCAGAGGATGATGCAGGAGTAACCCGCCGGATTCGCTATAGTTGTCCGCCCGTCGTGCCGATAGATAAGGTAGCAGGCCGGCGGCGCTGCTGCCGTGTGAGCGCGCCCGGTTCCGCCGCCTGCGGACGGAAAGATGGCAAGCCGGCCGTGAAGCCGGCAGGGAAACCGGTGGGTACGACACGCCAAAATAGAAACGGACATCGGAATCCTTGACTCGAATCAGCGCCGCATGGTTAAATACGCAGAGTAGGGGTTTAGTGCCCGCCTCGCGACCAGCAACCGGAAAGTAAACAATGCTTGACGGGCGGGTGGCGATAGTGATAAGAATGTCCTGAATGAGTCCGGCTGGTACGGCCTTCAGGCTGGCACAAATCCCGCGGGCACAGAGAAGATAGAGATCGAAATCAAAAGATCGAAATGAGAATCCGGAGCAAACAGAGCCACCAGACGGGAACGCGCAAGGCCACCATGCCCTGCCGCGCCCGCCTTGCGGCCGCATCCGAGATTCCGCACTCACTTCTGCTTGAGGCTCAGGTTCACGAGTCCCTTCATCAATTCGAATCCGCATCTTCACAAGGAGAAGGAAATGGTTGATTTTCGTAAAATGATGCTGCTCCTGGTTGTCCTGACCTTCACGGTCGGGCTCGCCAGCGCGCAGACGATTAATCCGCTTTCGTGCAACGCGACTGCCGGCACCCCGCCGCTGCTCCGTTCCGAAGGCTTGGCTGAAGAAGTTGGCCAGGTTGTCATCACCTGCACGGGCGGCCAGCCCACGCTTGGCGGCACGGCCATCCCGACCGTTAACATCCAGGTTTACCTGAGCGCCAACACCACGCTGACGTCGCGTCTGTTCACCTCACCCGTGAGCGGCGCTTCCGAAGCGATGTTGCTCATCGACGAACCGACCCCGGCCATCCAGACCCTGTGCCCGGCGCCCGGCAACTGCACCCGTACCGCTGTGAACAACATCGGCACCGGCAGCTACACCGGCGGCTCTCTGGACAAGTCCAACGTGTTCCAGGCCATCAAGGCCACCGATAACTCGGTTGTCTGGCTTGGCGTCCCGGTGGATCCCCCTGGCACCAGCGGCAACCGCGTTCTTCGCATCACGAACGTTCGCGCCAACGCTGCCCAGGCCTACATCCAGAACACCCTGGTTCCCTCCAGCGTGATCATGTACATCACCATTTCGGGCACCGGCGCCCTGCCGCTGAACAACAACTTCCTTAACGTTGGCTACATCGTGAAGGGCATGACGTTCACCGCTGGCGGCGGCACCTACAACCAGTGCGACCCCGGCACCTACAACTGGGATCTGAAGTTCATCGAGAACTTCGGTACCGCCTTCCGCGTTCGCGGGACCAACGCCCAGTCCATCCCTGGCGTCATCTACAACACTGAGTCGATGTTCTCCAACGGCGCGGTGATCGGCGATGCCGGTTATGCGACCCAGGGCACCCGTCTGATCGCCCGGTTCTCCAACATCCCGACCAACGTCACCCTCAGGGTCAGCAACGCCAACACGGCTGCTACTGGCGGCGACTCGGCCTGGATCGTCTCCGGGCACGACACCAATGGCTACGGCGGCACCATCCCGATGGTTGCTGGCACGACCACCATCATCACCGGCGGCAACTCCATCGGTTCCGGTATGGCGGTTTGGGAAATCACCGGCGCTGACGTCGGCCAGATCGGCCAGGTTTGGTTCACCGTTAGCGTCACCTACACTGCCAACCCGCTGCCCGGCCTGACCGATCCGAACAACCCGGCCACCGTGACCGGCAACTACGGACCGGTTTCGACCGTCGGCGTCCAGGCGACCTCCGCCACCGCTGGCGTGCCGCGCTTCAGGGACGATCCGGCCTCGGCTGTGACGTTCACGATCAACCCCTGCCAGACCAACATCCTGTTCCCGTACGCGGCGAACGCTGCTGGCTTTGACACGGGCTTCGCGATCGCCAACACCACCGCAGATCCCTACGGCACCCCCGACCAGCAGGGCGTTTGCAGCCTGTACTACTACGGGCTCAATGCTCCCGCGATGGATACCACCCCCATCGTTGACGCTGGCAAAACCGTCTCCTGGACCCTGTCCAATGGCGGCGGCATCGTCGGCGGCACCGCAGGCACCGTTCTGCCGGCCGAAGGCTTCATCGGCTACGTCATCGCCCGCTGCAACTTCCAGTACGCCCACGGCTACGCTTTCATCAGCGACCCTGGCGTGAAGGAATGGGCGCAGGGCTACGTGGCTCTGATCCTCGACCAGCCGCTCGGCACTTGGTCCGGCACCCTGACGGGTTCCAGCATCACGCTGACCCCGCCGCTCACCCGGACGGGCGTGAAGAGCGAATCGCTCAACCAGTAGTCAACCGCCTTCTCGAAAGGCAATCCAAGCGGAGCGGGCTTCATGCCCGCTCCGCTTCTCTTTTGCCGAGCGGGCTTCGTGCCGGCTCGGCTTTTTCCTTTGTCGAGCGGGTCTCGTGCCCGCTCCGCTTTTTCATTGCCGGGCGGGCTTCGTGCCGCATAGCTTTTCTGTTGTGCTGACCTTCCCCCTGTGTTAAGCTAACTATGGTTCCCGCCGCGTTCCCACCTGCCCTGCCACAATTGTCAATTGAGGTGAACATGCATCATCGTGGGGTTCTGCCCATACTCCTTGCTTTCTTCGCGACCTTTGCCCTGCCCGTCATGGCTGGCAATGTCTTTGTCCTTCCGCCCAACCAGCAGAGCGGCGCCGCTCGCGTCTTCTCAGACGCTCTGGTACCCGGCGGAACTCTACCCGTTCCGGCAAACACCCATCAGGTGTTAGTGAGCCCCGACGGTACTAAGGCCGTTTTCCTTTCGTCGAGCACCTCTCAGCCCATCACTTTCGTCAATATCGTCAACGGCCAGGTCTCCGGCGTTCCCCGAACGCTGCAGCTCGACGGCCTCGGTGCATCGCACGGCCAGATCTCGCCTGACGGCCGCCTGCTTGTTGTCTTTGGGGGAGCAACCCCCGGAAGGCTCTTCCTCATCGACCTCCTCACCGAGGTCATCCCCGGCTACGGCAAGATCGCCCTTTTCAACAGCGGCAACGGAACGCCGGTGGATTTGGCGATCACTCAGGACAGCCGCTACGCATTCGTCCTCAGCATCGGCAGCGAACGCATCACCGTCGTCGAACTGCTCACCGGGGTCATCGCCAAGCAGGAGCCGATGTTCGGAACGATGAACGCGATCAGCGTCGCCCCAACTGGCGAAATCTATGCCACCGGTCTGTACAACCTCTACGAATTCTCCCCGGCGCCTCCGTTTGAACGCATCGCCCGGTCGAGATTCTTCGGCTCTCCAGGAAAGCTCCATTTCTCGCCCGATGGCCGCTATGCCTTCGCCGCGAACTTCATTTCCAATAGTTCGATCCTGATCTTCGACCGCAGCATCTCCGGCACCAGCGAAACCACCGAGCCCGGATCGATCGGCGTTCTGAACTCCGTTCCCGTGCAGATCGACGGTAACACCGCCAAGCCAACTGACTTCCATTTCCTCGCCAACTCGCAGGTGATGGCCTACTTTGGCGAGGAGGGCCGATACTTCACAGTCAACTACCCCGCGATTCAAATCACCGAAACCAACTTCGCTTGGGTGGGCAAACTCGTCGGCGCCACCGGCTCGGTGCTAAGCGACGAATTTCCTACCGCCAAGAAGCTCTACTACGTCACGCTCGGCGGTCAGTTGACCCGGCTCAATCTGGACACCGACTTCAACCCGCTCACCGTCGAAGCTCCCTTCGGGCCGGTGCAGTTCGGCAAGCAAGCCGGATCAGGCGCCCCTGTTGGCATTCAGATCTACAACACAGGGCAAGTGGTTGGACCCAGCGCAGCACTGAAGCCATACGCTGTCCGCGTGGTCAACGCGGAGGGCAGGCCGGTCTTCAATACCCTCGTGCGCTTCCAGGCGGCAAGCCTAGGCGTCGGACTTTCCGTCAGCGATGTCTACACGAACCTTGATGGCCTGGCTCTGACCACCGCCATTTCGCCATCCACGGCCGGCGATTTCACCGTAATCGCGACCGCGGGGTCAACGCAGATCAGCCTCACCTCCAAAGTGGAGATCACCGGCGGCGGCGATGGTGAGGGGCCGCCGCAGTCGGCGCGCATTAAGAAGGTGAGCGGCGACGGGCAACTGATCCCGGTCGGCTGGGGGCTCGCCAAGCCTTTGGTGATTAAGGTGCTCAAGGAGGATGGGACCCCCGAGGTTGGCAAGGAAGTCATCTGGTCGGCCCAGTCAGGCGTCCTTCTCACCAGCAGCAACACCATGCTGACAGACGAGAACGGCGAAGCTCAGATGGGCTACGTCGGCATCCTGGAGCCTGTCTTCGGCACGGCCTACGCCACTTACAACATCACTGCCACCGTGCCGGGCATTGGTACGGCCGACTTCGTCGGCACGGGCTATGTGCCTTTCTTTGGCGGTCAGCCCCTGGCGCCCGCCGTGGTCCTGGAGGCCCCGGCCTATTCCAATCCCACCATCACCGCCAAGCTCGGAACCAAGGTCACTGACGCGGTCCGCATCGCCGTATTCGCCATCGGCGGCGCCGGCGTCGTGGTTAATTCGCCCATCCCCAACGTCGGGCTGAGCGTGCAAACCACCAACCAGGACCCGGCCGCCGGACCCGTCGCTTACTGCGACGGCGACACTGTCCTCACCAAGGAAGACGGCAAGGCGCACTGCGACCTCATCATCACCGGCAAGGCCGGCGTCACCACCTTCACCGTCACCGCCGGCGGCGGTTTCGGCGTCTTTAGCGGACAGGACTTCGTGCTTACCGTCACCCCCGGTGACCCCGCCACTCCTGTCATCGCGCTCGGCAACAACCAGACGGGCAAACCCGGCGCGGCTCTGCCCATTCCGCTCACCATCGAGGTCACCGACGGCTTCGGCAACGTCCTTATCGGCCTGCCGGTCGCCTGGGAAGCGGTCACCGCGGACAGCGTTACGCTGCTCAATTCCCAGTTGACGACCAACTCCAATGGCCGGGCAACCACGCAGGTCTTGCTCGGTCCCAATCCGGGCACCTACGAAGTGAAGGCCACCGTCGGCGGAAAGTCGGCTTTCTTCAAAGTGATCGTCGACTCTCAGGTCGGCGGCTTCACGAAGATATCCGGTGACAACCAATCCGGAATCATCGCCGGTACGGCCTTCCCGAATGCGCTCATCGTTCGCGTCAACGACACGCTCGGCCAGCCTCTGGCCAACGTGCCTGTTGCGTTCGCCGTAACCTCCGGCGTCGCCACCATGAGCGGGTCCTCGGTGCCTACCGGGGCCAACGGCACCGCGGCTGTTGTGGTTACCTCCGGTCCCACGGCAGGCGCCATCGTCATCACGGCGACAATCCCCAATTTCCCGGCCATCACGTTCAACCTCTCCACCCGCATGCCGGGTCCGGTGCTCACAGCCGCTTCATTCAAGAACTACTCGACCGGTGAAGCGGCCATTGCGCCTGGATTGCTGGTGAAGGTCACGGGACAGGGCATCGCCACAGCCGTCAACGGCGAATTCTGGTCCAATATGCTGCTGCCCAAGCTCCCCCTCCAGATGATGGGCTTCAACGTCGAGTTCGTTTGGAACGGCGGCCGCGGCTTCGCCCCCGTCATGGCCATCGGCAACACAAGCGGCACGGAGTGGGCATTGGTCCAGGTGCCGTTTGAGCTTACCGGCTCCACAGCCAGCGCCATCGCCACCTATAGCGGCGGCAGCACAACCGTGGAGAACATCCCGGTCCGTCAACTGATGCCAGGCATTCTCGAAGAAGTCTTCGAGGGGTCCAGCAAGTCGGCCATCGCTGTCCGTCCCGACGGCAGCGTCATCACCTCAACCAACCGCGCCCAGAAAGGCGAAGAGGTTCGGATGTACGTAATCGGCATGGGCCAGACTTCACCGCTCACCTCCACCAACCGTGTCGGCGATCCCGATCAGAAGATCGCACTACCCGTCCTGGTTGGCCTGGAAACCGGTAAGTCCGCCCAAGTTGTTGAAGCCAAACTGGCCGAGAACCTGATCGGCATCTACGAGATCATCTTCGTGGTGCCGCAGGACGCCCCGTCCGGATCCAGGGTCCTGGTCGCCGCCGCCATCGAACTGACGCCCGGCAACTGGTTCTGGTCCAACGAGTCCAACATCGCCATTCAGTAGACAAAGTTAAACCGCAAGCACCAAGCGCGCCGGTCCCGTGAAGGGGTTGGCGCGCTTTCCTTTTAGGAGAGGGAAAAAAATCTGCACACACTACTTGACAGCTAACCACTCAGGTTATACACTACAAGTGTGATTGACATTAACTCACTTCTGGAGGTTCAACAATGACGCTACTCACTACCCGTCGTACCAACAACCCACTTGTCTCCGATCTGCCCGTCTCAACGGCCTTTGAGGACATGATGAATCGCTTGTTCGCTGAACCGGCGGGGACGCGGCCTTGGACACCTGCCGTCGACATCGCCGAAACCGACAACGAACTCGTCCTGAAAGCCGACGTCCCGGGCGTCAAGCTCGAAGACATCAACATCGAAGTCGAGAACGGGACCCTCTCTCTGAGCGGAAACCGCTCTTACGCGACCGAAGAGAACAAGGGCGGCTACCACCGGCAGGAGCGCTTCTATGGTTCTTTCCACCGCGCCTTCGTGCTGCCAGAGACGGTCGACCTCGAAAAGGTCGCCGCGGGCTACGAGAACGGTGTTCTCACCATCACCATGCCGAAGAAGGAAATCGCCAAACCCCGCACCATCAAAGTCGGCGTTAACAAGTAACTTCCACTCCACGCTGGCTCAACACGCCGCCCTGGCCCCATCCAGGGCGGCGATCTGTTTTGCTGCCGTCCATTCAGCAGTCCCTAATCGCAGTTCACCGCCCGTTTCTGCCCGCGCACTCCCCACTGCGTTGACCCCCAACCCAACCGCAAGATAAACTAAACGTGGTACGCCCTGCCTAGACGCATTCCGTATCGCCGCTGATCCACCATGACATCTTGATGGTCCGCGTGACGACGAACCGTAAGGGTGAGGTTACGATTAACCCGCACTGGCCCTTGAGCCTGGAGGTACGCATTGCCTGACGTCAGCAAACACATTTTCACGTCGGAATCGGTCACGGAAGGCCACCCCGATAAAATCTCCGACCAGATCTCGGATGCGGTGCTCGATGCCGTGCTGAGCGAAGACCCCACGGGCCGCGTGGCCTGCGAAACCTTCATCACCACCGGCCTGGTGGTCGTTGGCGGCGAAATCACCACTTCGTCCTACGTCAACGTGCCGGACCTGGTCCGAAAAGTTGTCAACGACATCGGCTACAACGACGCCTCCTATGGGTTCGACTGCAAGACTTGCGGAGTCCTGAACGCCATTCAGTCCCAGTCGCCCGACATCGCCATGGGCGTGGATACCGGCGGCGCCGGCGACCAGGGCATGATGTTCGGCTATGCCTGCGACGAAACGCCCGAGCTGATGCCGCTGCCGATCATGCTGGCCCACAAGCTCGTCAAGCGCCTCTCAGAAGCCCGCAACAATCAGGATCTGGACTTCCTCCGTCCCGACGGCAAGTCCCAGGTCAGCGTTGAGTATGTGAACGGCAAGCCCGCACGCATCGACGCCGTCGTCGTCTCCACCCAGCACCACGACACCATCTCCACCGAAGACCTGCGCGCGCAGGTGAAGTCGGGCATCATTGATCCCATCGTGCCGTCAGCGATGGTCGATGCCAACACCAAATTCCACATCAACCCAACTGGCCGCTTCGTCATCGGCGGACCCCACGGCGACACCGGCCTCACCGGCCGCAAGATCATCGTTGATACCTACGGCGGCATGGGCCGTCACGGCGGCGGCGCCTTCTCCGGTAAGGACCCCACAAAGGTCGACCGCTCGGCCTGCTACATGGCCCGCTACATCGCGAAGAATATCGTGGCCGCCGGCCTCGCCAGCCGTTGCGAAGTCCAACTCGCCTACGCCATCGGCGTCGCCGAGCCGGTTTCGGTCCTGGTGAACACCTTCGGCACCGGTCTGCTCGACGAAGAACGCCTTGTCGAACTCGTCCGCGCCCACTTCCCGCTCAAGCCCAAGGGCATCATCGAGCACCTCAATCTCCGCCGGCCGATCTACCAGGCCACTGCCGCTTTCGGCCACTTCGGCCGCACCGGCAACGGTTTCACTTGGGAAGCCACCGATAAGGCCGCGGCGCTCAAGTCCGACTCCCGCGTCGCCTAATTCATCGGCACTCCGCACAAACCAAACCAACGATTGCACAAGTCGGGCTGCCCTTCGGGGTGGCCCGTCGCCTTTTGGCGGGGCCCCCAGGCCGCCGATGCTGCTACCATACCCTCAATGAGGGATCACGAACGCAGGAGAGGATTGGCCCGCAGTCCGCGCCTGCTAGCCGACGTCTTCTTGAGGGGCCAATATGACTTCGTCTACGACCGGATGCCCATCTCGGTCCGTGGCATGTCCGTGCGCAAACGGCTGAACCTTGCCCTCGCAGGTACGCACATGATCCGCCGCCACACCAGGCCGCTGAACATGCCTCTGCACATGCAGTTTGAGTTCACCAGCTTCTGCAACCTGAAATGTCCCATCTGCCCCACCGGCGTCGACGAGCTTGAACGCGAAGCCAAGGCCATGGATCCGGCGTTGTTTGAACAGATCTGGGATGAAACTGCTCCCTACCTTCTCACCGGCACCCTCTGGGGTTGGGGCGAACCGCTGTTGCACCCTCAACTTGGGCGCATGTTGGAGATCGCCTCCCGCCACAACGTCGCCACGCTGTTGTCCACCAACGGCATGCCGCTTAGGCACGAGAAGGTCCGGGAGGCCTTACTCGAACACCCGCCCATGACCCTCATCGTCGCCATCGACGGGCTCACCGACGAAACAAACTCCAAATACCGCATTGGCGCCAAACTCGAACCCATCCTCGACGGTGTCCGCAAACTCGCCGAAATGAAGCGCAAGCGGAAGGCGAAGTTCCCCGTCCTCCAGCTCCGCTTCATCGTCATGCGCCACAACGAGCACGAAGTCCCCCACCTCGAGAAGTTCGCCCGCGACAACGAGTTTGAACTGCTCACGCTGCGCTCCATCGGCCTCCACGATATCGAGAACGTCGACACCATCCAGAGCAACTTCGTCCCGCTGAACGAAGTCCTCCAGCCCTATCAGTACAAGGAGGGCCAGCGCCAGCACCGCCCCGGCTTCATCTGCACCATGCCCTTCTGGTTCCCGTCGATCCAGACCGACGGCGGCATCGTCGCCTGCGACATCGATCATAGTGGCCAGCACCGCTTCGGCGTCATGAACGGGAAAACCACATTCCGTGAGATCTGGTTCAGCAAGCGCGCCGCCGAGGTGCGCCGTCTGATCCGCGACGAACACGAAAAGGTCCATTTCTGCCGCGCCTGCCCCTATGCCGACCGGCCGACGTCGGATTGCAGCATCGAATCCCGCCAACTCGTCCCAGACTCGGAATACCCGGGTCTCATCGCGGGCGCCAACGCGCGGGCCGCGGGTATGGGGGCTTAGACGCGGCCATGTCACAAGCCATCCGGTTGGGTATCATCGGATGCGGCAAAGTCGCCTGGGAACGCCACCATCCCGCGCTCCGGACTCTGCCCGAATTCGAAATCCGCTGCGTCGCCGATCCAAATGGCGATAGGGCCGCCCACATCGCGCGCCTGTTCGGCGGCGTCGAAACCCACGCCGACTATCGCGAACTCGTTGCCCGCAACGACCTTGACGCTGTCGCCGTCCTCACCCAAACCGGCGCCCATGCCGTCGCCGGCTGCGCCGTCCTTGATGCCGGCAAGCACCTCTTCCTCGAAAAACCACTCGCCCTGACGCTCGAAGAAGGCGACCGCCTCATCGAGGCCCGGAAACGCTCCGGCAAGAAAGCCCAGGTTTGTTTCAACCTTCGCTGGCACCGTCTCATCATCCAGGCCAGGTCGATCATCGCCTCCGGCGCGCTCGGCCACATCAAGGCCATCCACAGCGTCTACACCCACAACCGCACCGGCCAGGACGCGCCTGACTGGCACCGCAAACTCTCGCTCGGCGGCGGCGTCGGCTTCAACGAAGGCGTCCACCATTACGATCTCTGGCGCTACCTCACCGGCCGCGAAGTCACCGAAATCCGCTCCATTAACATGCCCTCGGAGGTCTATGAGGACGAAACCGCCGTCATCTCGGCCCGCCTCGACGGCGGCATCCTCGCCTCGGGCGTCTTCAGCTTCCTTACCGGCCCGAACAGCCAGGTGGAAGTTTTCGGCGAACACGGCCGCCTCCTGATCTCGCTCTACCGCTTCGACGGTCTCCAGTTCTACCCCACTGGCGCCTACCCCGGCGCCGTCGCCGACCGCGTCAAACGCGGAGCCAGATCGCTGCTGTCCCTGCCCGGCCTCGTCCACGACGCCCGCAACGGCGGCGCGTTCCAGGCCACCTTTGCCGCCTGCTGGCGCAGCTTCGGCGAATCGGTTCGCAGCGGCTCGCCCCCCATCTGTACGCTCGAAGACGGCCGTCACGCCCTCCAGATCGCCCTGGCCGCGGAAAGCTCAGATCGGTCCAAACTGCCGGCCCCGCTGGAGGCGGCCGGAGACCCGACCACATGAGCGGCCAAACCCCGGATGCGCCGCCGTGCGAGTTCTCCATCGTCATTCCGTCCCGTGACCGGCCGGCCCAGCTCAGGCGCTGCCTTGACGCGCTCGCCCGGCTCGATACCCCGCGCGAGGCCTTCGAGGTCATCGTCGTCGATGACGGCAGCCGCGAGCCTTACGCCGACTGGATCGGCGAGTATGCCGGCCGGTTGAGTCTGCGCTGCCTGCGCCGCGATGGCAGCGGCCCCGGCCGGGCCCGCAACGCCGGCGTTGCCGAGGCCCGCGGACGCTTTGTTGCCCTCACCGACGACGATTGTGAACCTGCTCCGGACTGGCTCGATCGCTTCGCCAACGTCCTCAGGGCCAATCCCCAAGCTATGGCCGGCGGCCTCACGGTGAACGTCCTCTCCGGAAACATCTGCTCCGAGGCCAGCCAGACGCTGATCAGCTATCTGTACGACTATTACGCCCGCACGGGCAGCTCCAACAGGTTCTTCACCAGCTGCAACTTCGCAATGGATGCCGGACTCTACCGCCAGATCGGCGGCTTCGACGCCCGCTTCCGGCTGGCCGGCGGCGAAGACCGCGACTTCTGCGACCGCTGGGCCGAGGCCGGCTTCGGCATGGAGTACGCGCCTGGCGCCGTCGTCCACCACGCCCACCACCTCACCCTGCGAGGCTTCCTCCGGCAGCACTTCACTTACGGCCGGGGCGCGATGCACTTCCATGACGCCCGCGCCAGCCGCGGCGGACCGCCCGTGGCCGTCGAACCTCCGGCCTTTTTCACCGGCATGCTTGCCTGGCCGTTCAAGCAACCCGGCCTGCGATACCGGGCGGCAATCTCAGCGCTGATCGGAATGAGCGTCGCCATGAACATCCTCGGCTTCGTCTATGAACGCTGGTCCGGCCACCGCGCCACCCGGTAGCCACGACCCAACGAAAAAGGCCGCCCCGGAGGGAGCGGCCATTCAGGAGGAGGAGATGGTGTCTAGTAGCGGTAGTGGTCGGACTTGTAGGGGCCTTCGATGGGCACA
Source organism: Bryobacteraceae bacterium (assembly GCA_014860455.1). Classification (GTDB taxonomy): domain Bacteria; phylum Acidobacteriota; class Terriglobia; order Bryobacterales; family Bryobacteraceae; genus PNKE01. Next base: position 13,715 of record JACZJQ010000248.1, read on the forward strand.
CCGAGATAGTCGGCCTGTTTCTCGGTGAGGGTGGTCAGCTTTACGCCGATCTTTTCCAAGTGCAGCCGGGCGACCTCTTCGTCCAACTTCTTCGGCAGCGTATAGACGCCCACCGCGTAAACGTCCTTGTTCTTCCAGAGGTCCAGCTGCGCCAGCGTCTGGTTGGAGAAGCTGTTCGACATGACGAAGCTCGGATGACCCGTAGCGCAACCCAGATTCACCAGCCGCCCTTCGGCCAGCATGAAGATGGCCCGGCCGTCCGGCAGAATGTACTTGTCCACCTGCGGCTTGATGTTCTCCTTGACGACGCCGGGAGCGTTGTTCAGCCGGTCCACCTGGATCTCGTTGTCGAAGTGGCCGATGTTGCAGACGATGGCTTGGTCCTTCATGTTGAGCATGTGGTCCAGCGTGATCACGTCGCAGTTGCCCGTCGTGGTCACATAAATGTCGCCGCGGCCGAGGGTGTCTTCGATGGTGGTCACCTCGAAGCCTTCCATCGCCGCCTGCAGGGCGTTGATCGGATCGATCTCGGTCACGATCACCCGCGCGCCGAATCCGCGCAGAGAATGGGCCGAGCCCTTGCCGACGTCGCCGTAGCCGCAAACGACGGCGACTTTGCCGGCCACCATGACGTCGGTGGCGCGCTTGATGCCGTCGGAGAGCGATTCGCGGCAGCCATACAGATTGTCGAACTTCGACTTCGTCACCGAGTCGTTCACATTGATGGCCGGGACGAGCAACTTGCCCTGCTGGTGCATCTTGTAGAGGCGGTGTACGCCGGTGGTGGTCTCTTCCGAGACGCCGCGCCACGCCTTCACGATGTCGTGCCAGCGGGTGGGATTTTCGGCGTAAACCTGCTTGAGCAGGTCTTTGACCACCTTCTCTTCATGGGAGGCGGAGGGGGTGTTGACCCAGTTGTCGCCGTTTTCAAGTTCGAAGCCCTTGTGGAGGAGCAGGGTGACGTCGCCGCCGTCGTCGACGACGAGCTGGGGGCCGAGGCCGTCCTTATGGGAGATGGCCTGGTAGGTGCACCACCAGTAGTCTTCCAGGGTCTCGCCCTTCCAGGCGAAGACAGGGACGCCGGTCACGGCGATGGCGGCGGCGGCGTGGTCCTGGGTGGAAAAGATATTGCAGCTTGCCCAGCGCACTTCGGTGCCGAGATCGACCAGCGTCTCGATGAGCACGGCGGTCTGGATGGTCATGTGCAGCGACCCGGTGACGCGGACGCCGGCCAGGGGCTTCTCGGCGGCGTATTTGCGCCGGATCGACATCAAGCCCGGCATTTCGGCTTCGGCGACGACAATCTCCTTGCGGCCCCAGGCGGCCAGCGAGATGTCTGCCACCTTATATGCAAGCGTGGTAGCGTTCAACGTAGTGCTCATCGGTGATCCTTAGAGTGGTTTCCAGAGTGAAAGGCGCGAATAAGCTATCAACCTATCACGATACATTGATATCATACTAGTGGTGCACCGATGCAGTCAATCTTAAAAACGATCAAGCTCCTGTCTGACCCCACCCGTTTGCGCATCCTGCTCCTGCTCGAAAGCGACGAACTCTCGGTGGCGGAACTGCAGGAGATCCTCTCCACCGGCCAAAGCAGCATCTCCACCCACCTTTCGCAGATGCGCCAGGCTGGATTGGTCGAGGATCGCCGTACGGGAAAGAATGTGCTCTACCGGCTTCCCGATGGACCGGCTCGCGGCGAGGGCTTCAACGATCTTCTGGGCGTCGCCCGGTTGGCTGCCTCCGAGATAGCGGAGGCCGGCAAGGATAGCGAGGCGCTTCGTTTGGTGCTGGAGAAACGCCAGGACAAGGTCAGGGCTTATTTTGATGAACTTGCGGGCAAGTTCGGCCGCCAATACGTGCCTGGCCGCTCCTGGAAGGGCCTGGCCGAGGCGCTGCTGCGGCTGATGCCGCCGATGGTGGTGGCCGACTTGGGCGCTGGAGAGGGTACGTTCTCACAACTGCTCGCCCAGCGGGCGGCCAGGGTCATCGCCGTCGACAACTCCGGGAAGATGGTCGAATACGGCTCGCAACTGGCCCGGGAGCACGGCCTCACCAACATCGAATACCGTCAAGGCGACATGGAAGCGCTGCCGGTGGAGGACGCGACGGTTGACCTGGCGTTCTTCAGCCAGTCGCTCCATCACGCCCCGCATCCCGAGCGCGCTGTGCGCGAGGCCTATCGCATCCTGCGCCCCGGCGGACGGATTGCCGTCCTCGACCTGCTGAAACACCACCTGGAAGAGGCCCGTGATCTCTATGCCGACCACTGGCTCGGCTTCAGCGAAGTTGAACTCGTGGGCTTCCTCCGCGACGCCGGCTTCACCATGGTTCAAAGCGAAGTCGTCCACCGCGAGGAACAGGCCCCGCACTTTCAAACCCTGCTGGCCGTCGGCGACAAACCGGCCGGCTAAGGCCGAGGGGGGTCCGGTGAGGGCGTTAGCTGTCCGGGCCGCCGCTCGAAAACGAGGATTTCCCTGAAATAGTCCCCCTTGCCGCAGGCGATCAATGTTGACGGCGGGCCGAATTGCCGGTTCAGGGCTTCGCTAAGTATCGTGTCGATCTGGCGGCGGTAGCCAGCGAGGTAGAAGATGCGCCGGACTCCGGATTGCGTGAAGCCGGAGGCGGTGGCGGCCGCTTCGGCGCGCAGGGGATCGAGATCGTCAGCCCGGAGGTGAGAACCTTCGTAGCCTGGGTGGGCGTCGATGATGACCGGAAATGACTGTTCGCGCCAAGTCCGGCGTGGGGCGAGACGGTCAAGATAGAAGTCAATCGCCGGGCGGCTGAGACTGCCATAGACGACCACATCACCACTGGAGACATGCGTCTGAAGAGCTTGGGCCGCGGAGCTCGCATCGCAAGATGGGGCGCTTAGCCTGGACCCCCCAAACAGCAGAAGCGCCGCCCCAGCGATCGAAGCGGCCAGCGCCGGCGGTTCAATGCGGGAGAGCAGGGCGGCGATGACCACGGCGAGAGCAGGCAACGCGACGACTGTGAATCGCGGGTAGAAGAACGGAGTATGGAAGGAGATCAGCAGCGGCGGCAAAAGGGTGGCCGCATAGACGGTCACTGCCCACCGAGGCGCTGCCGAGAGAGGCTCCCGCCTGCGGAACCGGGCGGAGATGAAGAAGAGAAGGAAGACAGGAATGACGCCGAGATGCAGGAACATCATCTCGCCGAGCATCGGGAGCGATGGCGGCTTGAGCCAGGCCGCGGAGTCGCCGGACCGGCCCACTTGCGCGAGCAGCGCGGGCAGCCACAAGAAGGCGAACGGCAGCATGGCGGCGGAGATCGCACCGATCGTCCAGATTGCGCGCCGCGGAAAGTGGATCAGTGAAGCGGCGCAAAGGGCCGCGGCGAGACAGAGAAACCAGATGTGTGTGAAGCTGCCCAGAACGATGACGACAATCAGAAACGCCCATGTCCGGCGGGGTACGGGTCCGGTGGCGGCGGCGTTCCACAGCAGCACGGCAGCGGCGGAGAGGAGTCCGGCAAGCGAGTACATGCGGACGAGTTCGGCGCTGAGAACAGCCAGCGGCGCGAAGGCATAAATCGCCGCGCACAAAAGGCCCATGCCCCGCCCGGCCAGTCTGCGGCCGAGCGCGTACATCAGGACGCAGGCTCCAAAATGGAACAGCACGGAGAGAAGGCGGGAGGCGGACTCCGTGGTTCCAAACAGAGTGATCCAGGGTTTGAGCAGAAGGAAATAGAGCGGCGGATGGACGTCGGCGCGGATGGCGGCCAGAAGCTCCGGGAGCGGCAGAGAGGCCGTCTTCAGGCTCCAAACATCATCGGCTCTGATGGAGACGCCCAGGTTCAACAGCGAAACGCAGGTGATTGCAGTCCAAACGAACACGTGAGCCGCGAGGCCGGCGCCGGAGGCCCGCCCGCGGGACTTTGGACTGAAATGGGACAGGTCCAATCAGGTCATCATACGCGATGGCGGCGATCGATGTGGGCGAATGGATCCCAACCCCGCACGCTCAGAGGGCGTCCATGCAGCCGGATTTTGCCCGGCTTACCTCCGAAAAGCGAGCCGATTCGGATTGCGGACCGGGGCGGGCGCTTGCCGGGCGGCAAGGAAAAGAGAAGTTCGTAGTCCTCGCCGCCGCCGAGGGCTTGTTCCATCGATGCGCCTGGGGCGACAGGGATCTCGTCAAGCGACGCCGAGAGGCCGGAGGCCAGGGCGAGGCGGTGTAGATCGAGGGCGAGTCCGTCGCTTATATCCATACAGGCCGTGGCACGGAGGCGGCGAAGTTCAATGCCCAAGTCGAGACGGGGCTGAGGTCGCAAGGTATATCCCGACGCAGCCACGGCGCCGAGCGTGCCGGTGACGTAAAGGATGTCGTCCGCCTGGGCTCCAAAACGCGTGAGGGCCCGGCCTTTGGGCGTCGAGCCAATCACGCAGATGTCGGCCGAGAGGCGATCGGAGCGGGTGAGGTCGCCGCCGGCGAGCGAGACGTTGTGGCCTTTGGCGAGGGCGCCGAGGCCGCGATAGAAGGCGGTGAGCCATTTGCGGTCAGTAGAGGGGGTGAGGGCGAGCGAGACGAAGCACCAGTGCGGGTCGCCACCCATGGCAGCGATGTCGCTTAGACCGCGGGCCAGGGCCTTCCAGCCGCAGTCGTAGGCCGAGTGGGTGGCCAGCGAAAAGTGGACGTCATCGACGAGCATGTCGGTGGTGACCAAGAGCTGGCGGCCGCGGGGCGGGGCAAGGATGGCGCAGTCGTCTCCGATCAGGTCGTTCGAGGACCAGCGGCGGATGGCGCGGATGAGGTCGAGTTCACTCACTGCGGAGAATGAGCCCGGAGGGCAGTTGTTCGCCGAAGACGCGGCCCATGGAATCGAGGTCGTCGTGGGACGAGCCGTCGAAGATGTTCAGAAGAGGCGGGTGATCGGCCAGGGTGCGGCGGACGAGGTCCTGGGTGGCGGGGGGGAGGTCGCGGGTGGAGTCGCCGGTGACCTGGCCGATGCGGGCGATGGCTTCCTCCGAGCCGGGGGTACGGGCGATGGCTTCAGTCCAACGGACTGCGGTGGACGGCGGCAGGACCTGGTTATTGGGACCGTAGAAGAGCTTGCGGGCGCCGATGCGGGCGAGGCACCAGAACTCGCTCGCGGTGGCGTCGTTGTTGCGGATGCGTTTGACGAGGGTGTTGCCGAGGTCGGTGCGGGTTCCAGCAGGCAGGGCTTCGAGCGATGCGGCGCAGCGCCACATCTCGCGCAGCAGGCTGGAATTGACGCGCGGGGCTTTGCCGCGGGGTAGAAGGGTGGCGGCGAGGCGCTGGAACAGATCGGCCTGTTGGTTTTTGTTGAGGCCACCGGCGACGCGTCCCCAGAAGATCCACCACTGGGATTCGCATTCGACCCGGGAGGCAAAAGTCAGGCCCTGGGCCCACACACGGCGAGCGAGTTCGATACGGTAGTCGTCGCCGGGGTAGCCGAAACCGGGGCGGAGGCAGAGTCCGGCGAGGTTGAGCCAGCGGACTTCGTGGGCGGGGCTGCGTTTGCGGCCATCGGCAAGGTCGAGGAAGAGGTCGCCGAGGCGCCGGATGGTTTCCAGAGGCCAGGAGTTGCGGCCGAGGGCTAGGGCCTGCTCGAGACGGGACGGGAGATCCTCGGGAGCGAGACTGCCGTGCTCGAAGACGGCCCGGATGAGCTTTTCGGCCTCTTCGACAGCCGGCGCACTGACGACGGCGACGGGCTTGGATCGTCTGACCTGCTCGGCGAGGACGGGTTTGCGGAGTTCAAACTGGAGCCGCCAGCGGTGTTCGCTGACCTTGGATTCGGCCCAGATTTCGAGAGTTCCGACTTCGGTGAGGTGCGCGCCCAAACGAACTGGCACGTTACGCTCCTCGGCCTTGCGGCCGAAGCGGATCACGGATTCCAGCGGCGCGTGGTGGTGAATTTCATCAGAAGTGCCGAATTCCACGACATCGCCGACCTGGTCGTCGGAACGGATCAGCGAACTGTAGAGGCGGAAGGAGACGGCTTTATTGGCGATGAGTTCGAGGTTTTCGAGGTCGAGCGTCTGGGTGGAGCCTTCCTCGGCGCCGCGGGGGACGAGGCAGACGGTACGGATTGTGTCCTGGGCGCCGTCGATGCCTAGGAAGTAAGAGCGCGGCAGGCCGCCGCGGACCAGGACGCCGGAACCGCCGGATTTGACGTGAGAATAGTAGGCGGCGCCGACGGCCACTGCGAGGTCTAAGTCGTTGTTTTCAAAGACGAGGGGTCGCTTTCCGTACCAGGATTCAACGGCATCGGCGACGCGGTGGCGGAGGATTTCGGGGATGAAGAAACCGCCGTTGAACAGGATGGCGTCGGGAGCGGGGGCCTGGGAGGAGGTGAGGAAGGCGGCCAGATGGCGAGTGATGGCGGGGTCGGAGACGTAGGGCAGGCCGGTTTCGCGGAAGAGGCTGCGGTCTTCGTCGGCGGGGTTTTCGTGGAGGTCGCAGGCGGGCAGGAAGCCTTCCAAAGCGAGTTCGAGGGCCTCTTCGCGGAGGATAGAGGTTTTTAGCGTGCCGCCGATCAGGGACGAGCCGGCGCCGAGGATGGTGATGTCGGCGGATTCGAGGTCGGAGGCGAGCAGGCGTTCCTTGGCGGCGCTGCATTGGCGCCGGAGGGCGCTGCGCTGGCGGAGCGAGAGTTTGGTGTTGAGCTTGGATTCGACGAGCCAGCTTAAGGTGAGGTCCAGATTGTCGCCGCCGAGGAGCAGATGCTTGCCGACGGCGGTGCGGGTGAACTCGACGCGGTCGTCCTTGCGGGAGACGCGGATGACGGTAAAGTCGCTGGTTCCGCCGCCGACATCGCAGACAAGGACAGTCATGCCGTCGAAGAGGCTCTTCTGGGACTGTGCGAGGTGGTTGGCGATCCAGGAGTAGAACGCTGCCGCGGGCTCTTCGAGGAGGGTGACCTTGGGGAAACCGGCCTCGGCTGCGGCCTCGACGGTGAGTTCGCGGGCCTCTTCGTCGAAGGAGGCGGGGACGGTGAGGACGACGTCCTGTTCGGCCATGGCCGGGCGGCCGAAGGATTCCCAAGCCTGGCGGAGGTGGGACAGAAAGCGGGCCGAGGCCTCGACGGGCGACATGATGCGGCCCTGCTCCTGAGCGTCCCAGGGCAGGATCTTCGCGCGGCGGTCGACTTCGGCGTTTGAGAGCCAGCTCTTGGCTGAGTGGACGAGCTTGGTGGGGACCAGGGCGCCCTGCTCACGGGCGAATTCGCCGACGTAGCCGTCGTTTTCGAGGTAGAAGAACGAGGGCAGGGTGCGGCGGGGTTCGATGGAGGTAGACGAGACGGGCTGGGGGATGTCGAGGACGTGGACGGGAGGAAAACTGGAGTCCTCGGCTTCGCGGGGGTCGATGAAGGCGAGGGCCGAATTGGTGGTGCCGAGGTCGATTCCGAGCTTCATGGGTGGTGGGTCCGGGGCGCTATGGGGGCCGCGGCGGGTTTATTCGACTTCCAGTTCAGCCGGGGCGAGGATGGAGACCGGCTGTTTCGAACTGATGGAGGGCAGAGAGACGCTGTCGGCGCGCCAGCCTTTGTGGCGGAGGGTGCCGCCGGCGGGTTTGCCCTGGGCCGGGAGGTTGCCGATGAACTTGATGGCGCCGGGTTCGCGGGCGACGGCGCCTGCGGATTCGGGTTTGGTGAAGGTGCCTTCGACGCCGTCGATGACGGGGGCGAGTTTGACGTATTTGGTGAGGGCTTCGCGCGACTGGGCGTGGATGTCACGGACGGCGGCGCCGATTTGGTCGTCGGAGTAAGGGGCGATGTCCTCCATGAGGAAGTCGAGCAGGCGGGCGTCGCGCTGAAGGACACCGAGGATCTGGAGTGCGCCGTCCGAGGTCTTCACCTCGGGCTGTTTGGGAGGTTCGGCGGCGCGTCTGGCGGTTTTTGAGTAGCCGAATTCAGTGGCGATGTCGGCGGGCAGGCTGCCGCCGAGGATCGCGAAGAAGGAACGAAAGGCCATGCCGATGCGGCTCAAGTGGGAAGTACCTCCAAAACACCAGGATACAATGCGGGTGCTAACGGGAGCCGAGGACGACGGCGGCATCGCGGAGGCGGGCGAGTTCGCGGCGGGCGATGGCGGCCCAGTGGCCGTGCGGGTCGGCTTTGAGGTAGGCGCGCCAGTGGCGGACGGCTTTGAGGGGTTCGCCGTGGGTCTGGTGGAGCAGGGCGATGTTGTAGTGTGCGTCGGGGTAGTCGGGTTGGGCGGCGAGGGCGGCGAGGTACTGTTCGAGGGCCTTGTGCCAGTGGCCGGTTTCGTCGTAGAGATTACCGAGGTTGAAGTGGGCCAAGGCGTAATCGGGGCGGGCGTGGAGGGCGCGGCGGTAGCAGTCCTCGGCCTTGGCCCAATCGTGCTGGTTGTAGTGGATGGTGCCGAGGTTGACGAGGGCGGAGGCCTGATCGGGGTCGATTTCGATAGCCTTCTGGTAAGCCTTGACGGCAGTTTCGATGGCGAGGCCTGACTGTTCGGCCTGGACGCCTTTTTCGAACCAGGTTTCGGCTTCATGGGCTCGAGCCGCCTGTTCGCGGGCCTGGGTTTGGGCGGGGCGGGAGGCTGGGAACTCGAGCATGCGGCGGATTTCGGCGCGGTCGAAGTCGAACAGGAGCTGGCCGGAGAGGGGTTCCATTTTGCCGCCGTCTACCTGGACGGCGACCTTGCGGCCGTCGGTGAAAATCTTCAGATCGGAGAGGGGGTCGTCGACATCACGGAGGCGGGAGCGCAGGGCGGCAAGGATCAACCGGATGCGTTCGACGCGGATGCGGTTGCGGCGGAGTTCGCGCAAGGTGCGGAGGGCGACGAGTTCGCGGAAGCCGTATTCGCGCGCCGGGGCGACTAAGCCCTGCTCCTCCCAACGCGCGAGGACACTCTCGGCGACGCCCAAAAGGCGCAGGACCTGGTCGCGAGTATATGAACGGCTGAGGCTCTCTGCCTGCACGGGAGGAATTGTAGCACGGGCCCTGGAAGCGCCGGAACAGGGGGGGTGCGGTGATTGACTTGCGCGGGAGTCGAGGCGGATACTGGAATGGAGAGAAATGCAACTGATTGTCAAAAAAGAGGAAGCCGACGACACCCTGCTGACACTCGCCGATCTGGATGAGAACAGCGAAGCCTTAGTGGAGAGGATCGATCTGGCGGCGGATCTTGCCGACAGGCTGATGGAGTTGGGATTTGTACCGGGGCACCATGTGGCGGTGGGCCGATCGGCTCCGGGCGGTGATCCGCGCGTGTTCCGGGTGGATGGCGGAGAGATCGCATTGCGCCGCGAAACGAGCAGTTGCATTTTCGTTCGTCCCGTCCGGGAGACGTAGCCGGTATGAGCGTGTTGCAGCAGGGCCCGGGAGCGGCGGACGTCGTGCAGGCCGCCAGCCACAAACTGGTTGCGATCATCGGGCCACCGAATTCGGGCAAGTCCACACTGTTCAACCGGCTCACCGGTTTGCGGCAGAAGGTGGCGAACTTTCCAGGTGTGACGGTGGAGCACCGCGTGGGCAAGGCGCACATGGCGGGCCATCACGAGGTGGACCTGGTGGATCTGCCGGGGGTCTACAGCATGAACCCGCGGTCCGAAGACGAGCGGGTGTCGCATGACGTGCTGCAAGGCAGGATGGAAGGGCTGGAGAAGCCGGACGCGATCCTGCTGGTGCTGGATTCGACAAATCTGAACCGGCATTTATCGCTGGCCGCGCCGATTCTGTCTCTGGGCTTGCCGACGCTGATTCTGCTCAATATGGCCGACGACTTGAAGTCGCGCGGCGGAAAAGTGAACGTGGACCTGCTGGCGGCGCAGTTGGGGGCTCCGGTGGCGCTGATCAGTGCGACGCGAGGCGAGGGGCTGGATGCGGTGAGACGGTTTCTGACCGGGGGAATTGGGGTGCCGCGGCCGGTGGAGTTGCCGGTGTTGCAGGACGTGCCGGCGTGCAGGCAGTGGGCGCGGCAGATGGCGTCGGACGCGAAGTATGCCAAGCCCGCGCCGCCTGTCTGGACGCGAAGGCTGGATGGGCTGTTCCTGCATCCGGTGGTCGGGCCGGCGGTGTTTGTGCTGGTGGTGCTGCTGGTGTTCCAGAGCATTTTCGCGGGTGCGCGGCCGATGATGGACGGGATTGAAACGCTGGTGTCGATGACGGGCGGAGCGATTGGCGGGTGGTTGGGCGATGGGTGGTTGAAGTCGCTGGTGGTGGATGGGATCTGGAG
>JACZJQ010000249.1 GCA_014860455.1 Bryobacteraceae bacterium
CTCTCCCCTCCGACGGCCCCCTCACCCCCGATTCCATCGGCCAGACCCTCGCCGCCCTGCTGCCCGAAGACTCCATCATCAGCGACGAAATGATCTCCTCCGGCGAGCCCGTCAACGCCTGGCTTCTCCGCGCCGCCCGCCACCAGCTTCTGCCCGTCACCGGCGGCTCCATCGGCCAGGGCCTGCCCGTCGCCGTAGGCGCCGCCCTCGCCTCGCCCGGCTCCAAGGTCCTTGCCCTCGAAGCCGACGGCAGCGGCATGTACTCGCTCCAGGCTCTCTGGACCATGGCCCGCGAGAACCTCAACATCCTCACAATCGTCTTCGCCAACCGCCGCTACCGCATCCTCGACGTCGAAATGGAACGCACCGGCTCATCAACGGTCGGCCCGTTGGCCGACCGCATGTTGGATCTCTCCGATCCGGATCTAGATTGGGTCGCGCTCGCCTGCGGACATGGCGTCGACGCGGTCCGCGTTTCCACCCTGCCCGAGTTCGTCGCCTACACCGCCACCGCACTCAACCGCCGCAGCCCCTTCCTCATCGAAGCCGTGCTGGACTGACCAGCCCTTACCCCTGGCCTTCGAAGTGCTTCGCGAACTCCAGCCGCTGCGCCGGACTGCCGATCATGATCAGCCGCGCACCAGCCACCAGCCGGTTCTGCGCGCTCGGATTGGTAATGACACGGCCGTCCTCCTCGATCGCGATCACAGCCAGACCCGTCTTCGCGCCGATACCTGATTCGGCCAGCGTCTGCCCTTCGATCGACCCTGGCGTCGGCTGATAGAACAGTTCGACACCCTCCCCCAGGACCACCATCTCCCGTCCCAGCACCCGCGAAAATACGATCTCTGACCCCAGCGACGCCTCGCTCAGAACGAAATTCGCTCCCGCGCGCGTGATCGCCTCCAGGTTGCGCTCATGCGTGATACGGCTCACAATCCGGATGTCTGAACGCAACTTCCTGCAGTAAACCGACAAGTAGATGTTCAGCGCGTCGTCGTGGGTCGTCAGAACAACCGCCGGCGCTTCCTTCAGCCCCGCGCTGAACAACTCCTCCCGGTCCGCGGCATCGCCGATGAACAACCGGTCGGGAACATGCTCCAGGCCCGGACTCAATGCGGCATCCCTCTCCAGCAGATGAACCTGCACGCCTTGTTTTCGCAGCGCCGTCGCCGCCGCCGTCCCCACCCTTCCACCGCCGATCACAAGCACCGGATTCACCTGACTCCTCTCCTCACCGAGAGACGCGCCAAGGACGTCGATCTGTTCCTTGCTCCCCATCACCAGCGGCACCGAAAACGTATCCAGCACCTGGTTCGGGTGAGCCGGCAACAGCCGCCCGCGCTCCCATACGCCGACTACAGTCACGCTCCAGTTGTCCCTGAGCTGCGTATCCCGGATCCGCCGCCCGTCAAACCTCGACCCCTGAACCGGCATCTCCGCAATCAACTGGTCGCGGAACGCGCCCAGCACATAAACCCATGCGCCTCGCGCGTTGACGCGGTGGGCCAGATACTCGCCCAGAACCTGCCCCAAGGCAACCACCTGTGTCGCCCCGCTCATCTCCAGGATGTCGATCGAATCCTCGTGGCTCGCCAGCGCCACAATCGGCACCTCCGAGGTGATCTCCCTCACTGTGATCGTGATGTTGGTGTTGTACGGGTCGTTGTCGTTCGCAAACACCAGTCTCGCCTGCGCAACCCGCGCCGCCTCCCACGATTGCCGGGCGTCCTGAACAAGATTCAGCACCGAAATCCCGTCCAGGCTCAGCTTCGACGCCTTCTCGGCGTCCGGCTCGATGACGTAATACGGTATGCGGTGCCGCTCCAGCTTCGGTATCAGCACCGGCGTGATCATGTCCCACCCGCTGATCAGCACATGCCCCTGCACACTGTCCGGCACGCCTTTCGGCGCGCGGGCCCGAATCCGCGCCTCCAGCCACGGCGCGTAGAAGTTGTGGATGAACATGAACGGCATCATGATCAGCAGCAGCACCATGCCGCTCATCAGCACAACAACGCTGAATATGCGCCCGGTGTCGGACATGAATGTGATGTCGCCGAAGCCCAGCGTGCTCATCACCGTCAACGTCCAGTACAACCCCGTGAACCAGCTGAACTGCCGCCCCTCCACCCGGTCCATGATCACATGGAACAGAATCGTGTAAACCGCGATCAGCGCCAGCAGCCCGAACATGAAGCGCATCAGCGAACGAAGATTCCTCTTCGCATCGCGCGTGGAGAGAAACGTGGCGATCTGAGTACTCAGTGTCTTCATGGACTGAGTTAGTATTCTGTCAAATCGCTCACACGGTCGCGAATGCGCACCGTCACTCCGCTGCCCCTGGATCTCCCCGCTCGCCCCCGCGCCTTATCGCGGCGACTCCAACCGCGGCGCAATCGTCCCGCCCAGCCCCGCGTAGGTGTCTTTCACCTTGATCACCTTGCCCTCAGAGAAGCTCACGAACGTGATCTTGCCCGGCGGCATCCCGTAGATCCAGTCCTCGATCTCCTCACCGTCGTCCTGGTGATCCCTGATCCTGTCGCGTGGCTGGCCCAGCGCCATCACCACCTGATCCCGGTCCATCCCCACCTCGGCCCGCTTCGCCTTAATCGCCTCTTGGATCTCAGGCGGCAAGGTGTCGAAGTAATTCTCCGTCGCCGACCGCTTCTCGAAATCGAAAATCGGCTCCAGGATCTTCTTCACCTCGGCCGGCTTCAGCGGCGGCACTCTCGACGGAAATACGATCGCCACCGTCGTCCCGGCTGACCTCGATTGCCCCCTCGACAACGGCACCGTCCGGTTGCCGCCGCCCATGCCGCCCTCGATCCGCTCATACCACTTGCCCTTGGTATTCAACCCATCGTTGATCTGCAGAACGATCTTGTCTTTCTCGAAGTCGATCTTGGTGATCTTCACCAGATCGCCCACCCGCGCCACCGGACCATACTCCCGCCCCGTCTCCATCCAGTCCGACTTGTCGTACACGCCGTCGGCGTCAAACTTCAACGCCTTCTTCGAACGCGGCAGGAAGACCTTGACCGTCACCGATTCGGCCGTCAACCCGCGGATCAGCTCAATCTTGTCCTCGTCCGACAGCCGCGCTTCAGGATCGGCCTTGCCCTGCGGCAGGGCCAGCGGGGCGAGGCATATCAGCATTGCCAGGAGACGGATCATCCGCGTTACTCCTCATCCTGGTTAGATGATACCCACAGCGCAGTCGGTTGCCTCTCAATTTTCGCCTTCCACAGCCACAGCAGCAGCAGCACGGCCATGACCGTCGTCAAAGCGCCGCCTTCCAACCCGTACTGCCCCCCGCTGATCACATCCGGAACCGTCCATTTCAGATCAAACCCCGTCAGCGGCATGTCAAATCCGCTCAACGGCGCGCCCAGCAGCGGCAGCGCCATGTTCCAGCCGAAATGCAGCCCGATCGGCAGCCACAAATCCCCTGACCGGACATAGGCATAGCCCAACACCACCCCCCATAGAAAGGTGTTGACGATCGGAAACGCCGACGCATGCAGGTTCCCCGTGTGCGCCGCCGCAAACAGCACGGCGAATGGCAGAATCGTCGTGAACGGCCGCGCCACGTTCAGGATGATCTGGAAGGCATACCCCCTGAACATCAACTCTTCTCCGATCGCCCCAAACAGCAGCAGCGTGAACACCAACGCAAACCGTCCGGGCGTGAACCCCGCCGCCGGATCCGCCACCCGCTCGAAGCGGGCATAGCCGGTCAGCACAAACGGCAGCACCGCCAGAATCGCCGGAATCATCCCTGCCACGATCCCCGATCCGAAATGCCTCGACGATGCCGGACCCCACCCCAGCCCCACATCCAGGAAACTCGCCCGCTCGAACGTCCTCAGAACAATCAACGTCGCCAGCGCCGCCGCCGCGAAGATGCTCAGCGCCGCCGCCGGGAAATAGCCGATCAGCTCATACAA
>JACZJQ010000250.1 GCA_014860455.1 Bryobacteraceae bacterium
TCGCGGTTGCGCTCCGGCAGATGGTTGCGGAGGTAAGCCTGAGCGGCCAAGCTGGTGCAGTGGCAGGCGGCGATGAATTCGCATTGGGCGTTGCGGATGGCGCGGGCGGCGGAGTCGAGTTGGTCAGCCGAGGCGTCGCCGAGGTGAAGGCCGCCGATGACGGCGTGGATGGGCTTGCAGCCGGAGACGCGGTTAATCTGGGCGAGGGTGTCTTCGACGCCGGAGTGGGTGCAGCCAGCGGCGACGACGAGGCCGCGAGGGGTTTGGATGACCAGCGCCTGGTCATCGGCGAGAGGGTCTGGCTGCTTGCACTGGCTGTCGAGAAAGAAGATGTTGCGGGCGTCATCGAGGGGCTGGGATCTGGGGATTTCACCGGTGCACCAGATGCCGGGCACGATTTCGGTGGGGTGTGAGGTATGAACGATGCGCCCGCGGAAGCGGCTGAGGGCATCGAGCGCGGAGGGCGGCATGCCGATGGAGCGGGGCTGGGCCGCGCGGGTGGAGACGAACTTGGGCGCGACGGCGGCGGGGTGGAAGTAAATGGCGTCGGGCAATCCGAATTCGATGGCATCGGCGAGGCCGCCGGTATGGTCGTAGTGGCCGTGGCTGAGGACGATGGCGTCAAGAGGGGCGAGCGAGATGCCGAGAGCGTCGAGGTTGTGGCGGAGGACTTTGCCCTGGCCGGTGTCGAACAGGACGCGCCGGCCGCCGGATTCGATGAGCATCGACAGCCCATGTTCAGCGAGCGTTTCGAGGGAAGCGGTGTTGTCCGCCAGCAGAGTGATCTTCACAGGGCTAGCCATCCAGGCGCCTCCATATTCGGCTCGCCGCATGATCGATCGGCGGACCGGAACTTACGCTTGACCAACTGTAGCATACACTTTACTATAGGTGCTAGTTGCATCTATACGCTGATGACTAGGCATACCCTGATGGAAAAGCCCAGGACGCCGAGCACGGCGCTGATCAACGAGAGAAAGGAGTCAGATGCCGCATAGGAACGGAAGAGGGCCAGGGGGCGACGGGCCAGGCACGGGCCGGATGAGAGGACAGTGCGGTGGCGGAGGGGGAGCGCACACACGCGGCCATGGCCACGGGCAGGGCGATGGGTGTTGCCGTGACGGGGGCCACCGGCACGAGGGGTGCCACGATCACGAAGGCGGGCACCATCCCGCGCATGAGCCGCTCGAGGAGAAAGAGCAGCGACTGGTGGCCGAACTGGAGCGGGTGAGGCGGCTGCTGGCAGCGACGAAAAGGTCAGAACAGCCTGCCTAGACCGGGCTTGGATGGTCACCCGCGCCCGGTGTTCCATGCGGGAAGTACGCGCTTGCTCCGTCTCGCGAGGGAGACGCGGTTTGACGCAGTGTCGAACGACGCCTCCCTGGCGCTGGCATCCACGCACTTCCCGCTACGCCACGTTATGGTGCGGCCAGAATTCAGGCGAGAGAGAAGGAGCGGGGTCGAATGGCAGCAACAGCGCCGCAGTTTGAAGGCTGGAAGCGGGTCCGGGCGCGTCCGCAATCGCGGTGCTTTGTGTGCGGGCAGGACAACCCCGTTGGGTTAAGGATGGAGTTTGAGCGCGAGCTTGGGGGCGCGATGCGCTCGAGCTGGTCGCCGCGCGCAGAGTACGAGGGCTTCCGCGGCATTGTGCATGGGGGCGTGGTGAGCACGGTGCTGGACGAGGCGATGTCGAAGGCCGTGGCGGCGGCGGGTATCGAAGCGTTGACGGCCGAGTTGAAGGTGCGGCTGAGGAGGCCGGTGCATCCGGAGCGGAGCTACGTGGTGCGCGGCTGGGTGGTGAGCCTAGGCAAGCGGCTGATAGCGACGGAAGCGTCGATCACGTCCGCCGACGGGGAGGAAACCGCTCACGCGTGGGCCAGTTTCCTGACGGTGGCGCAGTTGGCGGGTGCGGGCGGGCGACGCGGCTGAGCGGGGCAATCAGTCAGCGATGCGGTCGGCGATGCGGTCGGCGGTGTGACGGACGCCGACATCGATGCCGGCGGCATCGCAGCCGCCGCGGATCTGGAGCACACAGCCGGGACAGTCTGTGCTGAGCTCTGGCGCGCCGGTGGCCTTGATGTTGGTGAGCTTGCGGTCGAGGACGGCGCGGGCCACGGCGGGCATCTTGATCGAGTATGCGCCGCCCATGCCGCAGCAGGTGTCGGATTCGGCCATCTCGCTTATCTCATAGCCGGCTGCGGACAGCAGTTCCCGTGGTTGGTTGACGACGCCGAGGGTGCGTTTGAGGTGGCAGGAGTCGTGATAAGCGGTGACGCCGGCGCCGGGCGAATCCTGTTTAAACTTCAGGCGGCCCTGCGAGGCGAGCTGCTGGACGAGCGAGGAGAAATCGCGGGTCTTTTCGGCGATGATGCGGGCGCTTTGCTGTTGATCGGGGGTGCCGAACTTGTCCATGAGTTCGGGGAAATCGATCTTGAGCGCGGCGGTGCAGGTGGGGCAGGCCGAGACGACGTAATCGGCGGACTGTGCGGAGAGGGCGTCGATATTGGCCTTGGCGGCATCGGCGGCGGCTTCGGGCGATCCGCCATATCGTGCCGGGGCGCCGCAGCAGGTCTGCTCCATGGGGAAAACGACGCGGACGCCGGCGTGGTTGAGAACCTTGACGACGGAGGCGCCGGTTTCGGGGTAGACAAAATCGATCAGGCAGCCGGCGTAGAAGATGGCGGTCTCAGTGCATTCGGGCTGCGGGATCTCCGGGAAATCATCACGGAAAGGGCGGCTGGCGATGGCGGGGAGGCTGCGGCCCTCGGTCATGGACGTGAGCGCGAAGGGCAAGTGGCGGATGAAGCCGCCGCCGGCGACAGGTTTCTGAGCGATAGACGCGGCCCTGAGCGCGGCGTGGAACAGGCGGCGGTTGTTGACCACGGCGTAGGCGGCGCGCTGGAGGAAGGGAAGGCCGTCACGGTGGGTGACGCGGTCTCGGACTTCGCGGATGAGGGCGGGGATATCGATGTTGGCAGGACAGAAATCCTTGCAGGTCCCGCACTGGACGCAAAGCGATTGGATGTCGCGGGACTCCTCCAGCGCATCGAACCAGGCGGTGAGGATGGCGCCGATGCCGCCCGTATAGACCTTGCCGAAGACGTGGCCGCCGACAAGGCGGAAGATGGGGCAGACGTTCAGGCACGATCCGCAGCGGATGCACTGCAGGGCCTCGCTGAAGACGGGATCTGCGGCCATCTCGGTGCGGCGGTTATCGAGCAGGACGATGTGCAGGTCCTTTGGCGTGCCATCGGTGTTTTCAGCGGCGCCGGTGATGATGGAGACGTAACTGGTGATCAACTGGCCGGTGGCCGAGCGGGGCAGGGCAGTGAGGATGGGCTGGATGTCATCGAAGCGTTCGACGAGTTTTTCGAGTCCGACGATGGCGATATGGGTGCGAGGCAGAGTGGTCACCAGGCGCGCGTTGCCTTCGTTGGTGAGCAGGACGATGCTGCCGGTCTCAGCGACTGCGATGTTGGCGCCGGTGATGCCGATGTCAGCGGAGAGGAAGCGGGAACGCAACTCGCGGCGGGCGACGGCGACCAGCCCGGGGATGTCGTCGGTGAGCTCCTCGTTTGTCTGGCGGCTGAACAGGCTGGCGACCTGGCCGCGCGTCTTGTGGATGGCGGGCAGGACCATATGGGAAGGGCGTTCGTGGGCCAGTTGGATGATCCACTCGCCGAGGTCGGTTTCTGCGACTTCGATGCCGGCCTTTTCGAGCGTGGCGTTGAGGTGGATCTCCTCGGAGGCCATCGATTTGGATTTGACGATCGAGCGCGCGCCGGATTGATTGGCGACGGCGAGGACATACTGGCAGGCGTCAACGGGTGTGGAGACGCGTGTCACCTTGGCGCCGGCGGCCTGGGCCTGTTGGGTGAAGCGTTCGGCCAGTACGTCCAAATTGCGGGCGGCGTGGGATTTGCGTTCGGCGATTTGGGTGCGGACGGCTTCGAAGTCGATGCCCTCGAAGGCGCGGGCGCGGCCGGTGCGGTAGGCCTCCGAGAAGCGTGTAAGGGAGCTGGAAAGCACGGGATCGGCGAGCGCGCGATCGATGGATTTGACGAAATCGCTCATGGCCGAGGGTCTCCGGCGTTGCCATCCTGGACTATGAGGATGACGAGACGCTTGGGTCCGTGGACGCCGATGGTGAGGACGCGTTCGATATCGGCGGTGCGGCTGGGGCCGGTGATGGCGGCGATGAAGCGCGCCTTTTGGGGGTCGAGGTGGCTGAGTGCGGCCGCCATGTCAGGCACGATGCGGCCGGATGGGAGCAAGGCGATGTGGATCAGGGGCAGGGTCGAGGCCAGGCGCTGGGTGGCGGCGGTTGAGTCGCAGACGAGAGTGCCGGTTTGAGCGACGCCCCAGTCGGCCGAGGTGATGCCGACCGCGGCATGAGAGGCGGTCTCGCGAGTGACATCGAAGCGGACGCCTGGGACCGCCGCCAGAAGTCCGGCAAGCGGACCGATTCCCTCGACCGATGCGGCGGCGCAGACGGCAAACTCGTTTGAGGCGCTGCCGGCGCCAGCATCGCCGAGCAGCGATGTGACCCGGTCCACCAAGCCGGCCGAGCCGTCAACGAGGTGGATTTCGGCGCCGGCGGCCGTCGCCTGCCGGATAAATCCTTCAGTGATCACTCTGTATGGAGGGTATCGCAACGCAGGCCTGGATGGGACATGGAGGTCTGAAACCGGCCTGGCATGAAGCACCGAACGCCGGGACTTCATGGGGTGCAGGCGGCAGGGCCTTGTCCCATCCGGGCCCGCGGATTGCTACTGCCGCGGGGATGCCGGCGCGGCCCGCTGCTGGCGGAACCGCATGCCACGGCCGGCGCCGAAACCGCCGGCGGTGGATGCGCCACGCCCGCGGCGTGCACCGCGCATCATGCCCTGGCCGCGGCCCTGACCGGCCGGTTGGCCGGTGATGTCGCAGACGCCGTCCTTGTCCTTGTCATTCCAGGCGAAAGGGGCGCCGCCGCGGCCGCGTCCACGGTTGTCCGCCGCGCCCGATTGAGCATCCTGGCCCAGCAGCAGGGAGCCGCAGCCGAGAACCAAACCGAGCGAGATCATCGAAGCGATTTTCATGAGAGCCTCCGCGTCTGTTCGTTGCAAGAGGGCGGCCAGTTGCGAGGCATCGTGTTGTCAACACCCTACGGGCGAGCGGACCTGGGGCCCACGCAGATTATTCGCAGTTCACGCAGCGATTGCGGTGTGCGTAGCCAGCAGAAAGGGGATTCGGGAGGCTGCCCCCATGCCTGGACCGAATGCCGTCGAACGACGTAGCAGGCGAAGCCAAGGAACGCAACGCCGTACTCTTCGAAAAACCCGGCTTCGGCATCACGCAAGACCTCGGATGGAGTCTTGCGGAGTCACAATAACCGGGGTCGCGACGACGCCTGGCGATAAGTCTAAGTAGGGAAAAAGTTATGGAGCGGGAGACCGGGCTCGAACCGGCGACGTCCAGCTTGGGAAAACGCTCAACGATCAGATACTGGAGCACTTAGCGTTTCCAGGCGCTACCGAAATGCACCGTGTTTCCCAAGTTTCGCTCAACGCCCCACCGAATGGAGTCACAACGGAGTCACTGGCAGCCCAGGTTTGCCCGTGATGGTCGGCGAACAATACCTGCTCGGCCGCACGCCATCACGCACGGTTCTCATACACCGGCCCCGGAGTTGCACGCCATGTCCACTGACTCGTGCGCAGCTAGAATGCGGTCCGCTACCTGTTGGAGGTCAGCTTCCGGAACGCCGTAGTTGTTAAGGGTGAGGCTCAGTGGAGTCAACGACGACGAACCGTCATCCAGTCGCGTGTAAGCGCAGTACAGGTCATAGT
>JACZJQ010000251.1 GCA_014860455.1 Bryobacteraceae bacterium
CTCACGCACCCTGCGCGCCACCAGCGACGGCCTCACCGGATCGCTCCGCAGGATGAGATCCAACGCTTCGCCCGGACCCCGCCCGCCCACATCGTAAGGCAACCGCCCCGTCAACAGTTGATACAGGATCACCCCCAGCGAATACACGTCGCTGCCCACTCCTGCCGCCTCCCCCATCACCTGCTCCGGCGACGCATAGGCCGGAGTCAGCATCCGCATCCCCGTCCGCGTCTGTTCCGCCGGCATCTCGATCTCGTTCATATGCTTCGCGATGCCGAAATCCAGCAGCTTCACCGCCCCATCCCGCGTCACCAGGATGTTCGATGGCTTCAGGTCCCGGTGAATCACCATGTTCTGGTGTGCATACTGCACCGCCTCGCACACCGGCCTGAACAACCGCAGCACCGCCGCAACCGGCAGCTTCTTCCCTGCGCAGTAAGCGTCGAGCGGTTCTCCGTCCACGTACTCCATGACGAAATATGGCGTCCCGTTCCCCAGCGTGTCCGCATCCAGCAGCCTGGCGATATTCGGATGGTTCAGCCGCGCCAGCGTCCGCTGCTCCAGCGCGAACCGCTTCCGCCTCGCCGGCGACACCCATGCGTCCCTCAGCACCTTGATCGCCGCCGCCGCCTCCAGATCGGGCCGCGACGCCAGGAAGACCGTCCCCATACCGCCCTCCCCCAGCATCCGCTCTATCCGGTACGAGCCGATCTTCTTGCCTGCGATCAATTCGCCCGCCATGCCCTCCAGCGCGTCCCGTGCCAACTCCGAAACCGGCAGATCCAGCAGCCCCGCCTCCGCCTGGTCGTTCTTCAGCAGCCTCAGCACCTCTCCCGCCGTTGCTTCATCCGGACTCGCCGCCCGCACCGCCTCTTCCTGCCTCTCCACCGGCAAGTCCGCCGCCGCATGGAACAGTTCCAGAATCTTCTGCCACCGCTCGCTATCCACCTGCGGCTCCCCCCTCCGCACCTGTCTGCCTTAGTTGCCCAATCAGCCATGCCCGCGCCGCCCTCCAGTCTCTCAGCACGGTCGCCTCCGACACCCCCAACAATTCCGCAATCTCCGTCGTCTCCAATCCGCCAAAAAACCGGCTCTCCACCATCTGAGCCTGCCGCGGGTTCATCTTAAATAGCTCGCTTAACGCCTCGTCCAGAGCCAGCAATTCCTCGTCCCGCGAAATCCAGCCGCCGGCCGACTCATCCAACGTCACCAGCCCGCCAGGCCCTCCATCCCGCTTCGCCGCCTGTCGCCGCCGTGCCGCGCTCACCAACACCTGGCGCATCGCCCGCGCCGCAATCCGCTTGAAGTGCAGCTCCGTGGTAAGCGCCACCTCCGGCCTTCGGGCCAGCTTGATCCACGCCTCGTTCACCAGAGTCGTCGCGCTCACCGTCGCCGCGCGATCCCGCCTTCTCACCATCGCCGCCATCCGTTTCAACTCCTCGTAAGTTGAACTAAATAAATGGTCAAGAGCCTCGCGGTCGGCCCCGTCCCCAGCATGGGTCCCTTCTGCCGGGCCGGTGCCGGATTCGGAAAATCGTGCCGACATGACGGTTTTGTCAAGCATCTCGCGTACTAAAGAGTATATGCTCACTGCCTCGCAGTGATGCCCATCCAATCAGAGGAGCGTGACATGCCCGTTGCCAAAGTCGAAAAGCAACAGGTCCTCGGAGCCTTGAAGGCCTGTGGATCCTATGACCCTGACGTCCTCTTTGCGCGCAAGGAGGAACTTCTCACTGACTCGAGGAAGATGAAACTCCTCGGCGTCTTTCCCATCGTCGTCGGCGTCGTCATGTGCCTCACCATCATCGGCGCCGTCGTCGGCATCCCTGCCATTATGTTCGGCTGGTGGGTCCGCAAACGCATCCGCACCAACATCGAGACAGCCGACTCGGCCTACGCCGATTACCTCAACTCGGTGAATCCCATACGACAGGCGGCCTCGGCATGAAATCCCTTACCCCCTCTGTCGCCCTCGCGATCTGCAGCCTCGTCCCCTCCGCCTCCGCCGCCCATCAGCCAGCGGCATCCGTCTGCGCCGGCGACCCCCTCTGCACCGAAACCAACGTCTTCGCCGCCCGCATCACCGATTTCAGAACCAGCACCACCGGACGCGCCAAAGTTGTCACTGCCTCCATTCGCTTCGAAAACAAACTCAACCGCACCATCATCCTCGGCTACGTCGGAGGCTCCGGCACCACGACCGACGATCAGGGCAATCGCTACACCATCTACAGCGCGGATGCCGTCCGGGGCATCGGCTTGATCGCCAGTGGCCGCGTCGATCCCAAGTTCCTCCTCGCCCCCGGCGCATTCGGCGACACTCGTTTCGAAATGACCTGGGGCTGGTCCGGCCGCGAGATCTTCGGCCTCACGTTCGACATGGAACTCACCGTCCGCGAAATGGCACAACTGCCCAGCGGCCAGTTCCGCCTCGGCGCCGAACATCCACTCCGATTCCGCGGTCTCGCCAACGCCGCCGCCTCGCCGGTCTCCACGGCCCGGCCGCAACCTTCGGCGACGGTCGCCTCGGCCCAGCCCGCCAGCTCTTCGAGTGCCCCGGAGCAAGTCGAAGCACCCGCCCATGTCACCCCCCGCGACAACTGCGCCGGCATTGCCCGCTGTTTTGACTCCGGTCTGTTCGCCTCCGAAGTCCTCCAGGTCTCAAGCAGCTTCTACGGCAACCGCCACCATATCCTCCGCTTCAACGTCCGCATCCGCAACACCTCCAACCAGCCGCTCATCCTCGCCAGCACATACAACTCCCACGTCGTCGTCGACAACACTGGCGGACACTACGCACCCACGGCCCAGCCCGTCACCGGCATGGGCGTCGTCTCCAGAGGCAAAGCCGACCCCCAATTCGTCCTCTCCCCCGGCCAATCCCGCAACGTCGCCTTTGAAGTCATCCGCCGCAACACAGGGACCACCCCCTCCGGCACTTCCTTCACCTTCGACACCAGCATCGAGCAACTCGAAATCCTGCCCAGCCAGCAGATCCGCTCCGTCCGCCAGTTCAGCCTCAACTTCCCTGATCTAACGGCTTCGCGCATGTCTGCCACCGCCCCCGCCGCCAATCCCGGCGAGGCCACCCAGCGCATCGTTGATCTCTTCCGCAAGAAGAAAAAGTAGCCGCGTCACATCGGGCGGCTGTAGCCCTGCTTCTGATACCTCTCCAGCAGCGCCGTCAGCCGCCCCACCACCTCCGGCCGCGCCTGATACAGGTTATGCTTCTCCCCCGGATCCTCCGCCAGGTCATACAACTGCCC
>JACZJQ010000252.1 GCA_014860455.1 Bryobacteraceae bacterium
CGCCAGCCACGCCGCCCCCACCGCCGTCAAGCCCATCAGAATGCCCCCGGCCCCAGGCACGGCGGTAAACGACCCGGCCCGCTCCATCGTGCTTCGGATGTAGTCGATCTGCCCCAGCGCATGCTCGTGGATCGGCGTTGGCTCGGGCGGACGCGTTTGGATTGGCTTCACTGTGCCCACATGGGCATTACACCCCAAAGCAGGTCATTCGTCAAGTACTTTAAGGGGTAAAGCGTCTATTTCTGATCTTCAGGCAGCACCGCGTAGCCTTCCGGCGGCGGATACAGCCCCCGGAAATACCGCAGCCGCTTACGGATCAGATTGCTTGCAAGTTGGCGTGGCCCCGGATCTACGTCGATGTCGCAGCAGATGCCATGCAGATAAAGCGTGAGTGTGTCGATGAAGCTCTGCTTCAAATAGGCCGTGAACCGCCGCGGCAGTTTGGCCGCCGTCGAGTCGCCGGCGTTCAGCTCCAACTTCAGCTTCCACGACTCCTCATCCACCTCGCCATGCGCTCCGGCTTTGATCTCGCCCCTCAGCAGTTCGATATAGTCTGCCGGAAGCCCCTCGCCCGCCGCAATCTCCGAAATCGCCCGGTAGAAACGGTAGTGGTAGTCGGCCACCTCGGTGTCGGTCACAGCGAAGGCCAGCACCGTATCCGGCGTCGGCACCAGCGCCGCTGCCAGCGATGACGCATCCTCTTCGGGTTTTTCCGTCGCCACCAGTACTTCGCGCCGCTTCCTGCCCTGTTGCTTGCCGTCGTGCTTCAGATAGGGCACCAGCAGGATCTGGATCGGCGGCAGCATCGCCGCCAGTTTCGGCGGCAACGCCGCCACTGGCTCGTCCAGATACTCTTTCAGATCATCGGGCCCAAGCGACACGGCCGCGCAGAAGTAGGTGAAGCGGTTGCCGAGAGGGACCATTTCGCCCTTGAATCGGTCTGCGAACTGTCGCACGGTGAGCCGCTGGAGAGGATTCGGCAATGACATGACACACTTACAGCAATCGGGTCATCACCCGTCTGCCGCTTCCAGTCTACCAGACCGCCCGCCAAACACCGATAAACTGAACATAAGTGCCTACGCGCATCCTGATCTCGGCCGGCGAATCCTCAGGCGACCGTTACGCCGCCAGCCTGGCCGACGCCCTCCGTGACCGCCTCGGAGACGTAGAACTGTTCGGCTGCGCCGGTCAGCGCATGAAAGCAGCCGGCGTCCGGCCCGTTGTCGACATGGCCAGCCTCGCCGTCGTCGGCATCGTCGAGGTCCTCCACCATATCCCCCGCATCTACGGCGAATATCGCAAGCTCCTCGCCGAGGCCGCGCGCCTCCGCCCCGCCGCCGCCATCCTCACCGATAGCCCCGACTTCCATCTCCGCGTCGCCCGCCGCCTCCACGGTATGGGCATTCCCGTCTTCTACCTGGTCGCCCCACAGGCCTGGGCCTGGCGGGAAGGCCGTGTCAAACAGCTCCAGCGAAACGTGAAAGAGCTGTACTGCATCTTTCCTTTCGAAGAGGAGTTCTTCCGCCAGAGGGGCGTGGAGGCGTTTTACATCGGCCATCCGCTCTCGCGACTGGTCCGCCCATCCTTGACACGCGGGGACTTCTTCGCCAAACACGGTATCCCGGAGGACCGCCCGTTGATCACTCTCTGCCCAGGCAGCCGCCCGAGCGAAGCCAGGCGCCACCTGCCCGCCCTCGCCGATGCCATCTCCCGCATTCGCGCCGGCCGCCTGTGCACCTTCCTCCTCGCCACCCCCGAAGACTCCGCCAGCCGCTTCGGCCCCGGCTATTTCACCCCTTTCCTCCAGTCCACCGGCGCCAAACTCGTCTCCGGCGAAACCTGGGACGCGCTCGCCCACGCCGACGTCGCCCTGCCGGCCAGCGGCACCGTCACCATCGAAACCGCCCTGCTCGGCACACCCATGGTCACTTACTACAAGGTCACCCAGGCCACCTGGCTCCTCGGCCGCCCCTTGGTCAACGTCCCGTTCTATTCCATGGTCAACCTGGTCGCCCAATCTCCCGTCGTACCTGAATTGATACAGCACGACATGACCGGTGAGCGTATCGCCGCCGAAACAGCCATCCTGCTCGATTCACCCGAATCCCGCCAGCGCATGATCGACTCGCTCGCCCGCGTCTCGGCCTCGCTCGCCACCGCCCACGACCCGATTGATTGCGCTGCCGGCCGCATCGCTGCATCTATAAAAGGGAAGCAATAAGTCATGAAGTTCAGAATGCCCGTCCTCACCTTCCTTGTCGCCGCCGCGGCCCTGCTCCCTTCCCACGCCCAGGACCGCCGCACCGGCATCGACGTCGTCTCCTACAAGATCACCCTCAAGCCCGTCCTCCAGAGCCAGGCCATCGAAGCCGCCGCCGAGGTCACCTTCCTCCCCCTCGCAGACCGCACCATGTCGGCCAACTTCGAACTCCACAACGCCCTCAACATCACCCGCGTCACCGACGCCGAGGGCAACTCACTTCAAAACTCTCGCAGTTACGAGAACTTCTCCGTCCGCGTCAACTTCGCCCAGCCCCTCGCCGTCAGCCAGCCCGTCACCATCCGCTTCGAGTACGGCGGCCGGCTCACCGGCGACGAAGACTCCCCCATCTACGGCATCCGCTTCGCCTCCGTTCAGTCCGATCACGCCTGGCTGCTCTACCCCGGCCGCTGGTTCCCCGTATCCGGCTATACCGCTGATCGTTACACCATGGAGTTGAACGTCGAAACTCCTCAGGGCTACAAGGCCATCTCCAGCGGCATCGAACTCCAGCAGGGCCCCGCCACCCGTTTCATGTCCAACCAGCCCGGCTTCCCCGGCAGCCTCGCCATCGTACCCGCCGGCTCGAAACCCGTCGCCGCCCAGGGCGTCACCACCACCTTCTACTTCCGCGGTGAGGCCCAGCCTCAAGCCCAGCCCTGGGGCGAAGAGACCTCCAAGGTGATGACCTATCTCACCTCCATCTTCGGCACCCCCCAGCAGGCCAACATGACCATCGTTGAAACCGGCCGCGGCGCACCCGCTGGCTACTCCGCCCCCGGTGTCCTGTTTGTCTCCTCGTCGGCCGCCTCCCGCGAACCCTCGCAGCGGCTGCTCGCCAACCAGATCACCCGCCAGTGGTACGGCAACCTCGTCTCGCCCGTGAACCGAAACCACATCTGGATCGCCAACGGCATGGCCAAATACGCCGAAATCCTCTACCAGGAACACCTCAACGGCGCACAGGTCATGGAAGGTGAAATCCGCGACCTCTACGTCGATGCCATGACCGTCACCGAAGCCCCCGTCCTCCAGGCCGCCCGCTATGAGGACTACTCGCCCGAATTCTTCGCCGTCACCGGCAGCAAAGGCGCATCCACCCTCCACATGCTCCGCGGCATCCTCGGCGACGACGGCTTCTCCAAACTCGTCCGCGCCATCCCCGACCGCTTCGCCAACAAAGAAATCTCCACCGACGACTTCCGCAAAGTGGCCGAAGAGGTCGCCGGCCAGAACCTCCAGGGTTTCTTCATCCAGTGGCTCGAATCCACCGGCGCCCCCGAATTCAAGACCGAATACACCATCTACCGCACGCCCAAGGGCTTCCGCGTTCGCGGCAAGATCACCCAGGATCTCGACACCTTCCGCATGCCCGTCGAACTCCGTATCGAGACCGAAGGCAACCCCGAGGAAAAGCGCGTCGAAGTCGTCGGCCCCCAAACCGAATTCGCCCTCGAAACCTTCGGTAAGCCCAAGCGCATCATCGTCGATCCCAACTCACGCGTCCTCCGCATGAGCCCCCAAATGCGCGTCTCGGTGGCCATCCGCCGCGGCGAACAGTTCGCCGAACTCGGCAACTATAACGAGGCCCTCAAGGAATACCAGCGCGCCCTCGAAGCCAACCGCAACAGCTCGCTCGCCCACTACCGCATCGCCGAGGTCTTCTTCCTCCAAGGCAACTACCAGTCCGCCGTCAACGAATTCCGCGAAGCCCTCAACGGCGACCTCGACCCCAAGTGGACCGAAGTCTGGAGCCACATCAACATGGGCAAGGTCTTCGACGTCACCCAGCAGCGCGAACGCGCCGTCAACGAATACACCCAGGCCATCCGCACCAAGGACAACACCCAAGGCGCCCAGGAAGAGGCCGCCCGCTACATGAAGGACCCCTACCAGCGCCCGCCTAGGCAGTAGGCCGCGAGCGCAGCGAGCGGGTCGCTCCTCTCCTCTCCATAACTGCGAACGAAGAGAGCGGGTTCCCTCTCTACCGCTTCCGCAAGTCCGAGTCCACGTCCGTTCGCAGTTCCCTGAAGAACCGCGCCTTCATGTTCCCCAGCCACCGCTCGTCATAGCGCTTCGCCAGATCGATTGTCGTCACCGCGACTGTCCCGTCCACCTCGCTCCGCGCCAGCGTCTCGCCTACCGGGTCATAAATCATCGCCGGAAAATCATACCCCGACGTCGCCATGAACACGTGGTTTTCCTCGGCCCGCGCCCGCGCCAGCGTCTCCTTCCCGCCCCAGATCGGCATCAGGATCAGTTCCGCCCCGTTGGTTGCCAACCCCCGTGCCGGATCGGCAAAGAACACGTCATAGCAGATCATCATCCCCACGTTGCCGAAGTCGGTCGCATACACCGGATACTCGTCGCCCGGCGTAATCCCCGCCTCCATCTCCTCCCTCGGGATGTACACCTTCCGGTACTTGCCCGCATACCTCCCCTGCCGGTCGATCAGCACTGCCGTGTTGTAAACAGTACCCCCGTCGCGCTCATAGATCCCCGCCACCACCCACGCCTTCTTCTCCCGCGCCAACGCCCCCAACCTCTCTGTCGTCGGACCCGGAATCACCTCCGACACCTCGGCATACTTCTTCGTCGTCCCCACCACCGTGATCCCTTCCGGCAGAAGAACGACATCGGTTCCCTCCGGCACGGCCCGCCGCGACAACTCGATGAACTTCGCCACCGGATCCTCGCCTTTCGGCCTCAACCGGATCGCCGCCACCTTCACGTTCCGCGCCGCCGGCGCCACGATCGCATTCAGCGCGACCTGATCCCAAGCCACCCGCCCCTTCGGCGCCTTCCAGATCCAAAGCTGCACTTCGACACCCGCCGCATTCGCCGGAGCCGGGGCCTCGATCGTCAGCCGCGTATACTCGCCCTCATGTTTGATCTGATACCCATACTCAGGCTGACCCGCCCGCCGCCCGTTCGCATCCCGCCAGTCCAGCCGCGAAAACAACTGCGACGGCTCATGCGTAAACCCCTTGGCCAGATACCGCGCCTCGAGCCGGTACCAACCGCCCGGCTTCACCTGCGTTTCCGTCATCACCCACCCGCCGCACACGCCCGGAATCCCGCCGCCTTCCACCACCAGCGCCCCACCCGCCCGGCTCACCTTCGGCGCAATCTCCCCCCGCGGCGACCACAACTTCCACCGTGAATCCTGATCCAGCGGCCCCGCCAGGGCCATCCCCGTGAGCACAAACAACGCGGCATATCTCATGTGCCCTTCATACCGCATTTCCGCCCCGCCGTACAGAACATTCGCGCCCCGCCCCTGGTCGGGCGGTCCCCAGACGATCCCCCGCGCGGAGCCGCGACGGTAAGGGAGCGGTCACAACGACACGCCACCAGTTCACGAGCCGCATCCGCATTACGACCCGCGTCGCCAACGCGCCAAGTCCCCCCAGCTAGTGCCCCTCCACCTCCAACATCCGCTCCGCCTCAATCGCCGCCCTGC
>JACZJQ010000253.1 GCA_014860455.1 Bryobacteraceae bacterium
CCCATCCCAAACTCCCTGAACCCCCTTGGCGAAGCCATCGCAAACCGCCCGCCCATCGATCCAGACCCGCCGCTCTTAAACCGCCACGATCGGCGGATTGCTCAATTCCCCGGATGCTCCGTTTTTCCTTGTCACACGGAGAGATTTCGCTGTAGACTACATCAACTAATCTGGACCAAATTATCCAGGTTCGACGGCCCTGCCGGTTGCCGGGCCTGGAGTGGTGCTTTTTTTGAGGGGACATTGTCATGGAGTGCGGCGCGTCCACCATCGCCTGTCCAACCCGCCCATTCCGGACCAGCCCTTCACGTCGATTTCAACTCCGGCCGGGGCGCCACATCAGCCGATTCGCCCTGCATCCTGCAGTTGAGACGCACCCGGCTCGGGGCGCCATCACCGCCGGCTAACGTTCGCGCCAGTCCTGCCTGAATCGTGGACTCACCATCGTAGAGGGCGATGCGCATCGGATGCGCGGCATGATTGGGCGTCAGAGGCTTGGAGGATTTTCATGCCCGATCAACCCGCCCCCACCCCGGATCCAGTCCAGACTTCCACCTTGCGGAAGCTATGGGGGCAACTTTCGCAGTCGTGGCCCGTTCGCTTTGCCACACAATTCGTGATCCTGCCGCTGATCGGTGTGCTTGTCTCCGGCATCGTGATCGGCCGCCTTGCTGATGGCTTTTTCGGGCCGAAAAACTACGTGGTGGTTGTCGTCGGAGACGAAAGCGATCCGGCGGCCAGGAGGATGCTGGCGGCTGCCGCCCGGCCTCTCAGCCTGGAGATCGACGGCGTTCAGGTCAAAACCGAAACCCGCAGTGACCTTGCTGATCCGGATAAGGCCTATACCCTTGCCCAGGAACTTGCCCTCCGGCCTGACGTTCTCATGGTCGTCGGACACGGATCAAGCTCAGTCAGCATGCGCGTACTGCCCATCTATATGCAGGCCGACCCGCCCGTACCCGTCATCCTCACCACCGACACCAACCCCGGACTTCTGCCCCCTCTGGCGCTCGACGACGACAGGATTCGCCCCGTCTTCCGGCTCTTTCCCACCGATGACAACCAGGCCGAGGTAGGCGCCAGGTTTGTCGCCTCTCGCCGCGCGAGTTCGGTCTGGATCATCGAGGATGCAGGCAATCCAACCTATTCTCACTACCTCGCCCGCGCCTTTCTCAATGTGCTCTATGAGAAATATGGCAGCATCAACGTCGTCCTCTGGTCCAGCAACTCCAGCCTCCCGCCTTATGCCTTTGACCGCCTGGGATTCGATTGGGTCTTTTTCGCGGGGGACTGGAGAAACGCTTTGATCCTCCTCCGCCAGTTGCAGGCCATTCCGGGTAAAAAGAAGCCGAGCGTTCTTCTCAGCGATGGGGCCGTCGACGGCCGGCTCAAGTTTTTTGGCGGAGAGAACCTGGAAGGCGTCTATCTCCTCCATCCGCTTTCGGCCGATCAATTCAGCAGGAACGGCAACACCGTCGTTGGCGAGGAAGCGCATTCATTGGTGAGTTCATTGATTGATGCTGTTGATCGGGATTTCGGCAGGCTGGCCACCGAATCCGCCCCGACAGGTTACCGTCTCAGGAAGTGGCTTGGGCTGCGGCGTGTCAGCGATGCGCGCCGGGCCATGTCCCGCTATATGGCCAGGGCGGTGAACAACGGGCTCGCGCTTGGGTCAGCCGACGGCACAATCACGATGGAAAAGGACACGAAGACCCGCTCGGTCGTTCGGAAGAACGCTTCGTTTCATGTGTGGCGCGTCGAACAGGGCCGCTTCATCGAAGTCGAGTAGGCAACAGGCCTCCGCCGGCACCCGTGCGTTCGTGGCGCAGACTTCAGCCTGCCGGCACGGTTTTCGCAGCGCAAGTTACCCGCTCTACGGCGGAATTCAGGTAATCTGTGAAGATTGAACCGGGTTTTCCTTTTTCTGTTCTTCACCGCGGCGGCAGCTGCGCAGACCACGCTCATGGACCACAACCTGAACGCGTGGTCCATGTATTTCGGCGATCACCAGATTGGGCAAAGCAAGTGGGGAGTCCACCTTGAGGGCCAGTGGCGCCGCGCCGATGCCGGACTATCCTGGCAACAGCTCTTGCTGCGTCCCGGTGTGAACTACCAGGCGACTCCGCGGCTGCTGCTCACCGCCGGCTACGCCTTCATCGATACCCATCGATACGGGGACTACCCCGTGCCAGTGAAGTTTCCCGAACACCGTTTCTTCCAGCAGGCGGTGTGGACTCAGCGGGCCGGCCGGATCGATCTCCAGAGCCGCTTCCGTCTCGAGCAGCGTGAGCTCGGGCAGCCGGGCAACGCCGCCCGGCCGTGGCGCCACGAGAACCGGTTTCGCTACATGTTGCGCGCCAACGTTCCGCTGGGCCAGAGCAAGTACTACGTCGGGCTTTACAACGAACTGTTCGTCAACTATGGGCGCAACGTGGTGGGCAACCATTTCGATCAGAACCGCGCCTATGTCGCGCTGGGCCGCAATCTGGCCCGGCAGACCCGCATCGAGATCGGATTCCTGGAACAGACACTGCAACGCCGCGGCGGCGTGATCTGGGAGCACAACCACACGCTGCAACTGGCGGTGTTCTCCCGGCTGCCGTTCCGGCGCAAGTAGCGCCGCTGAACAGAAGTCGCCCTCCGCTGTCACTTGCCATTGACGCTTGTGGGGCGGGCGCCCACGCCCCGCTGTCGCGCAGCGATCCTCACCCTCGTGGCGCGAGCTTCAGCCCACCTTCTCGACACACGCGTAGAGACGATTTCGGCGCCCTCGCCGGCAAATCTTCGCTTGCTATTTTCCGCGTTGTGGATCCCGGCGCTCTGCCGTGCCAATATCGCAGCCGCCATCCATCGGGTTCGCCGCCACCGACTGAGTCCCCTAACCCCCACCTCGGCAACCAAAGCAATGGTGTTCTTCCTTGCTGCCGCAAGCCAGCGCGAAGGCCGTTCGTCCGCCGCAGCGCGCTTCCCAACCAATGAACCCCTCCCCAACGCCGTCCTCCCCGAACCCCCAAACGTCCGCACCAATCAATTCCTAGTCTCTTCAACCTCGCTGCCGCAGGCCCGCGCGAAGGCGGTTCCTCCGCCGCAGCGCGCTTCCCACTCAATGAACC
>JACZJQ010000254.1 GCA_014860455.1 Bryobacteraceae bacterium
GTGTTTGCTGGGGTGGGGCCGGGGATTCCTGAGCCGGGGCCATTGCCGCGATCAAAACAAATAGTACGACTACGTTTTTCATCGAATACCGCCTGTGATCTTTTCGGACTGCCAACGGACGATCTCGGCGCGAATGAAAGCTTCGACCTGTGCCCAGACGATGGGGTCGTT
This sequence comes from Bryobacteraceae bacterium, assembly GCA_014860455.1. GTDB lineage: Bacteria > Acidobacteriota > Terriglobia > Bryobacterales > Bryobacteraceae > PNKE01. The sequence goes on from JACZJQ010000254.1 coordinate 172, forward strand.
GTCCATCTTCCAGTGAGACAGGGTCATCATGCCGCGCGACAGGCGCGGGTAGTCGCTCATGTCGACATCGCGCAGCAGGTAGAAGTGCCTGATGTTGGCGAGGATTTCGGTTTTCGACGGATCCTCGGCCTTGATCCAGGGCTGGCCGCGGACGGGGCCGGGATCGCGCTGATAGAGGTTGACGGCGCGTTTGACGTTGGATGGGATGAGGTGGTCACCGCGGCCGATGCTGTCGACCTGGACGGTGAGCCGGACGGGCACGTCCCACTTCTTGAGTTCCTTAGCCAGCCTCACAGAAGCCGCCCCGCCGAAGCTCTGTCCGTAGAGAATGATGCCGACCGAGCGCGCCTCGGCGGGGTCGAGCTTGCCATCCTTGTTGCGGTCCAGCGCTTCATGAATAAACTTCCTGATCGTTGCCCGGCTGTGGTTGCCCGCCGTTTCCACAAAGAGATCCGGCCCGGCACCCTCCCTGAGCCGCAGCGCGAGTTTGCGCACGCTGCGCTTTGGGTTGTCCCACGGCTCCCAAGCGCCGAGGAAACCGACGACCAGAACGCTGCCCTCTGGTAACGGGGCGGGCGCGAGAATGTCGGCCCGGCGGATACGTTTTTCCGCCGTGCATGGAGCAGCCAGCAGGGCCAGTGCGGCGAGCGATGCCGCCGAAGTAAAGACCGCCCTGCTAAAGAGTGAAACGCTTGACGTCATCGCGGGGTTGCGTCGAATTGAAGGAGAAGGGGCCGATCAGGCCCGGTTCTTGCGAGTTTTTAACAGGAGCGCCTGGGAGTCGACTGCCTTCAACTTATCGGGACGGGGCGCGCGCTCGTAGGTTCCGTCGCTGTTCATGACGCGGGCCTTCACGGAGTCGTCCCTGTATGTCTTCAGGATAGCGTCCTTGATGGAGCGGACGAGGGTTCGCTTGAGCACAGGGAACAAGGTTTCGACGCGGCGGTTGATGTTGCGCGGCATGAGATCGGCGGAGCCCATGTAGATCTCCTCCTTGCCGCCGTTGCGGAAGTAGAAGATGCGGGTGTGTTCGAGGAAGCGGCCGACGATGCTGCGGACGTGGATGCGGTCACTGATGCCCTCGACGCCGGGGCGGAGGCAGCAGATGCCGCGGCAGATGAGATCGACATCGACGCCGGCCTGGGAGGCTTCGTAGAGCAGGCGGATGATGCGCTGATCGACCAGCGCGTTCATCTTGAAGATGAGGCGGGCTTCGCGGCCGGCCTTGGCGTGTTCGATTTCGCGGCGGATCATCTGCTCGAATTTTTCGCGGAGGTTGACGGGAGCGACGAGGAGCTGGCGGTAGTCGCCCTTGGCGGAGTAGCCGGTGAGGTAGTTGAACAGATCGGTGGCGTCGGCGCCGAATTCTTCGGAGCAGGTGAGCAGGCCCATGTCGGTATACAAGCCGGCGGTGACGGCATTGTAGTTGCCGGTGGACATGTGGATGTAGCGGCGGATCTTGTCGCCCTCTTTGCGGACGATGAGCAGCACCTTTGAATGGACCTTGACGCCGGGGAAGCCGTAGACGACATGGACGCCGACACGTTCCAGGGCGCGTGCCCATTCGATATTGGACTCCTCATCGAAGCGGGCCTTGAGTTCGACCATGACGGCGACCTGCTTGCCGTCCTCGACAGCTTCCATGAGGGCTTCGACGACGGGGGAGTTGGGGCCGACGCGATAGAGGGTCATCTTGATGGCGAGGACCTGGGGATCGCGGGCGGCGGCTTTGAGGAATTCGACGACGGTCTGGAAGGAATCGAAGGGGTGGTGGATGAGGATGTCGGAGCGGCGGATGGCGGCGAAGAGGTCTTCCTTTTTCTTGATGGCGCGTAGAGGCGCGGGCGCGAAATGGGGGTATTTCAAGTCGGGGCGGTCGATGGAGGAGATGGCTTTGAGGCGGCTGACGGCGAGGGGTCCGTTGATGCGGTAGATGTCGGTATCGTCGAGTTCGAGGTTGACGCGCAGGAGGTCGAGGACGGAATCTGGCATGGATTCCTGGACCTTGAGGCGGACGACGGCGCCGAAGCGGCGTTGCTGGACGCCTTCCTCGACGGTTTCGAGAAGGTCGCCGGATTCGAGTTCCTGGATTTCCAATTCGGCGTCGCGGGTGACGTGGAAGAGGTGGGCTTCCTGGACCTCCATGCCGGGGAAGAGGCGGTCCATGTGGCCCTGGATGAGGTCTTCGATCCAGCAGAGAGTGACGTGGCGGCGGAGCGAGCGTCCGCGGGCGCCGCCGAGAGTGACCAGTTGGGGCAGAGTGTCGGGCACCTTGAGGCGGGCGAAACGTTCGTCACCATTGACGCCGCGGATGATGATGGAAAAGTTGAGGCTGAGGTTGGAGATGTGGGGGAAGGGGCGGCCGGGATCGACGGCGAGCGGGGTGAGGACGGGATAGATGGTTTCGTCGAAGTACTTGCGGGCGGCGCGTTTTTCGACCTCATCGAGTTTGGCGAAGCTCTTGATTTCGATGCCGGCGTGGCGTAGCTCGTCGAACAGGGCGACGCGGCACTCGTGGGCGTCCTCCATGATCTGCTCGTACTCCTCGCGGATGGCGTCGAGTTGCTGTCCGGGGGACATGCCGTCGGGGCCGGTGTCGAGAATGCCGGATTCGACCTGGTTCAGCAGTCCGGCGACGCGGACCATATAGAACTCGTCGAGGTTGGAGCCGACGATGGAGAGGAACTTGACGCGTTCGAGCAGGGGGTTGGATTCATCCTGCGCTTCCTCGAGGACGCGGCGCTGGAAAGAGAGCAGGCTGAGTTCGCGATTGACGTAGAGCGATGGGTGGCTCAGGCCCGCGGGCGGGGCCGGCTTTCGCGCCCGTTGACGCGGATTGGCAGGCATACAGGAGAACTCCTAATGTAGCAGTCCGCGCGGTTGTTTGCCGCACTCTTACTGGAACAGGAGCGGGGCGAAGTCGCGCAGATACTTGCGCCAGTTGGGCCAGATGTGGCCGCCGGCGGATTCGACCCAGGTGTGTTTGATGCCGGCTTTGTCGAGGGTCTGATGCAGGGCGAGGGCGGACTTGTAGAGGAAATCGGTTGTGCCGCACATGACCTGGAAGACCTTCAACTGCTTATTGGTTTTGGCGGGATCGGCGAAGACGGCGGCGTGTTCTTTTTCGAAGCCTTCGCCGCGGACGCCCATGCTGAAGACGCCGAGGTGGGAGAACTTGTCGAGGTTGCGCAGGCCGACATAGAGGGTCTGGCCGCCGCCCATGGAGAGTCCGGCGAGTGCGCGGGATTCGCGCCGGGCGTCGATTTTGTAGGCGGACTCGGCGAGGGGCATGACGGATCCGATGAGGTCGTCCATGAAGACCTGGCTGGCCTTGGCGCGGACGGCGGGATCGGTTCCAGTGACGGGGTGGCCGTCGGGCATGACGACGATCATGGGCTTGGCCTTTCCATCGGCGAGGAGGTTGTCGATGATCCAGTTGGCGCGGCCCCAGGCCGACCATTCGCGGTCGCTGTCGCCGCTGCCATGGAGGAGATAGAGAACGGGGTACTTTGTCCTGGCCGCGGGGTTGTAGCCGGGGGGCGTAAAGACGTGGATGCGGCGGACGGTGGAGGTGGCTTTGGACATGTACCAGTGGGCGGTGACCGTGCCATGCGGCACGTCGCGCAGGGCCTGGAATTCGGCTGCGTGGCCTTTGACGTCGACGGCGCTGTCGAGATAGCGGGCGCCGCCTTTGGTCATGACGTTGGCGGGATCGATGGTCTTCACGCCGTCGATGTAGAAGTTGTAGGACCAGAGGTCGGGCTGCATGCCATCGATGGTGATGGACCATTCGCCCTGGCCGTTGTTCACCAGCGGGAGGCCTTTGCCGCCGTCCATCCAGTCGCCGCGAATGGTGACTTCGGTGGCCTTGGGGGCTTTGATTTTGAAGACGACTTTGCCATCGGGCAATTGCTGCGGTTGGGCGAGCGCCACCGCCGCGAACAAGGAGATCAGGACAAGACAGAGACGGGATGATCGCATGTAGGGATCATATACCCGTGCGAGAGGTCAAGCGAATTCGGGTCCGGTGATGGCGTAGTTGAGTGATGCGTCGAAGACGGGCGGTTCGCCGAGGCTCATGCGAAGGAACGGCCGTTGCTTGATGAAACCGAGTTGGGCGAGGACTTCTTCGTGTGCGATGGGGGCATCGACGACGGTTTCGCGGCTGCATTTTGAGAGTGCCGCGGAGAGCAGTTGCCAAGCCGATTCGGCGCTCTTGGCGACGATGGGGCCGATGTGGTCGAAGCGGTGGCCGTGACGGCCGAAGCAATAGGCGTCGCCAGTGGCCATGGCCAGGTCGGGCGCGCCCTGGGCGAGCCAGCGCAGGATGGGTTCGCGCCGGGAGCCGAAGGCCTGGCGGTCGAGGGAGAGGATCCAGGGCCAATCGGAGCCGGTAATTGGAGCGCATGCCGGCGCCTCGGACGCCGACGCCGGGCGCTCGTATCGCGCGAGGGCGAATTCTTCCTTGAAGCCGAGCGGACGGTAGACGCGTTCGCCTGCGGGAGTGGCGTCGAGACGGATGGACTTTCTGCCGGCGAGGATGCGGATGGATTCGTTCAACAGGCGGGTGCCGACGCCCTGGCCGCGGACATCCGGGTCCACCAGCACCATGGCGATCCAGGCGAACTCATCGCCGTAGTCGAGCGTGGCCGAGGTGCCAACGACGCGGCCGTCAAGCTCGTCCACGAGACAGCCGGCGCGGGTTTGTTCGACGAAGAAGCGCCAGTCGCGCTCGGTCTGGTTCCAGCCGGCGGCGCGGCAGAGTTCAAGGCCGCGCCCGATGTCGTCGAGCGTCATCCGCCTCAGACTCATGGACGCCTCTCATAGACGCGCACGTAATCGATCACCATCTCCTGCGGGAACACTTTCTCGTCGACGCCCTTGCGGCCGCCCCAGTTGCCGCCGACGGCGATGTTCATCAGGAGTTTGAAGGGCACGTTGAAAGGCCAGGCTTCCGGACCCGTGCCTTCGTCGGCGAAGGAGAAATAGGATTTGCCGTCGACAAGGATCTCGATGCGGTCGGGGCGCCAGTCGAGGGCATAGATATGGAACTCGGCGGTGGCGTCGGGCACGGTGACCTGCTTGCCCTTCTGGGTTCCTTTGACGTGGTTGTAAGCGCCGGTGTGGACGGTTCCGTGGACGACGCCTTCGTCATAGCCGACATGCTCCATGATGTCGATTTCGCCACAGAGGGGCCAGCGGGGGCCGGTCTTCTCCCATCGCGAAGACGGCAGCATCCAGAGCGCCGGCCAGGTGCCGAGACCCTTGGGCAACTTGGCGCGGATCTCGATGTAGCCGTACTTCCAGCCGGCGGTGGAGACCATGCGGGCCGAGGTATAGGGCTTGCCCTCGTGTTCTTCCTTGCGCGCAGTGATGTGGAGCATGCCGTTTTTGACGTGGGCGTTTTCCAGGCGGTTGGCGAGGTAGAACTGCAACTCGCGATTGCCCCAACCGTGGCCGCCGTTGTCGTAGGTCCACTTGGCGGGATCGGGCAGACCGTCTTTGTCGAACTCGTCGGCCCAGACCGGCTTCACCTGCGCCATCGCCGGAAGGGCGAGCATCGCCGCCGCCATCAGAACGAAGAAGTGTCTCATCGCGCACCCATTTTATGCCAGCCGCGGTACACTCGCGAGAAGTGCAACCCGACAAGACTTCGCAGCGCGAGATGACGGTGAAGGCCGTTTTGCTCGGCCTCTTCCTGGC
>JACZJQ010000255.1 GCA_014860455.1 Bryobacteraceae bacterium
TCACCGGATGCAGCAGGAAGATCCCCGCCCCCGCAGCCGCCAGCCAGCCCCGCTTGCTCTCCTCCACCCCGGCGAGCCCGCACAGCTTCTTCAACACGCCCAGCATCAGGCACGCGTTCATCAAATGCAGCAGCAGGCTGACCGCATGCATCGGCGCCGGCGCCAGCCCGAACATCTGCCGGTCCAGCCACAGACTCGCGAAATAAAGCGGCCTCGACGATTTCAGCAGGTTCGCCAGAGGAGGGCTGCCATCGGGATGAAGCGCCGGCGACGTCAAATCGTCGAACAGGAACGGCGCGTCCATCGCCGGCAGGTACGCCAGCACAGCTACAACAATCAGCGCCGGCCACAGCCACGCCGGCGTCCCCGTCAGGGGCGTCTTCTTAACTGTCTTTGCCATCTCGTTTCTCAACCTGATGTTCAAGGATCGCCACCCGCTGCGTCAGCGTGATGTTCATGTCCTTCAACTCCGACACCACCCTCGAATACCTGTAAAAAACAAACATGAACACCACCAGGATCGCCGTGATCAGCGCCACCGCAGGTTCCGCCAGCCCCAGCCAACCCGCCGCCGAATTCACTAGACCCGGCGACAGCGAAAGCGCAAGCAACGCCACGGCCGCGGCCAGCCAGCTCACCGAATGCTCCACCCGGATCCGCTCCCGCCTCAATGACCGCAGCACAGCCGCGATCAGCACCACGCTCGCGATCGTCAGTACCAGCAGCAACCGATCCATCGCCGCCTACCTCCCTTGCCCCCGCGCATGCGCCCCGTCATAGCGCAGGATGTTCACAAACACCCCCAGCAATACGTGCAGCACGAAGTAGACTGATTTCACTGGCGTTATCGAACTCCGCCCCGCCATCCTCGGCCGCATTACCGATTCCACTTCCTCAAACCGGAACGCCTTCCTCTGCAAGACCACCAGCGCCTCGATCTCCGGATACTCCAGCGGAAACGTCAGCGAGAATACCTCAAGCGCCCGCCGGTTCATGGCCACGAATCCCGACGTCGGATCCGACACACTCCTCCCCAGAATCGGCCTCAGCAGCAGCTTGAAGAACGAAATCCCGATCCTTCTCAGCAGCGATGTCCTGAATCCGCCGTTCGAACCTGCCGCCCTCACCCCGATCACCATTTCCACCCCCCTGGTTTCCAGCATCTCCAACAGCCTCGCAATGTCCCGCGGATCATGCTGCCCGTCACCGTCAATCCGCACCACTGACTTGTAGCCGGCGTCATAGGCGTACTTGTAACCGGTTTGCACACACCCGCCCAGCCCCAGATGGCAGGGAAGCGAAATCACCTCCGCCCCGGCCGCGCGCGCCTCCGACGCCGTCGCGTCCTTCGAACAATCGTTCACTACCAGCACCGGCATCAGCGGACACGTCCGCCTCACCTCTTCCACGACATGCCGGATCGACGCGCCCTCGTTATAGGCTGGAATCAGCACCAGCGTCGTCGACGCGTTCGTGTTCGCCGGGGACGTGCTCATTGTCCGGCCACCTCTCTCAGGCTGATCGCATGTTCGCCCAGCCGCCGTTTGAACTCGCCCGGCGTGATCTTTCGCGTCCGCCGGATCTCCGCCCTCTGCCGCAGCAGTTCCGGCAGCGCCGCCGCCAGCGCGGCATGGGCCTTCAACACACTCCACGGCAACACCCACCATCCCTGCCCCGACCGTCGAAACTCGCCCGACTTGCCCTCGCCCATCACCATCGCCGCCACATGCAGTACATACCTCGCCACGCTCCACGCCGGCGCCGCCGCCGCCCACAGAGCAGGGAAGCTCTTCATTACTACCCTCAACCTGTTCCGCTCCACAAGGTACGCCTTCAACGGCGACACCCTTCCGGCCGACGCCGAATACGCATGTTCCACCCTCGCCTCCGGCACATACACGCACCGCCACCCCGCCCAGTGCCCGCGCAGCGCCAGGTCCGTATCCTCGCAATAGAGGAAGAACCGCGCGTCGAACATGCCAATCTCATCCAGCATCTTTGCTCTATACATCGCTGCGCAGCCCGACGGAATCAGCGCCTCCCGCATCCGGCCCTCGCTCGCGGCCTCCCGCATCCTGCCCAACTGCTTCGACGAACCATCTCGCGCCACTCCCAACCCCGCCGAATCCAGCTTATCCGTACCTTTCAATACAATCCTCGACGCCGCCATCCCCGCCTCCGGCCTCTCCTCCAACGCCTTCAGCAGCGACTCAATCCATCCCGGTGACGCCACCGCGTCGTCGTTCAACACCGCCAGGTAATCGGCCGGCTCGATCCGCCATCCCTGGTTCACCGCCTCGCCAAATCCGGCATTCGCCGCGTTCTCGATCAGCCTGAACTTATACTTCGCGGCGCCCAGCCTGTGGATCGCTCCTCGTCCGCTGTTGTCCACCACAACGGTCTGGAAATCCGTCCACGTCTGCGCCTCCAACGAGGCCAGACACTCAAGCAGCATCGCGTCCGAGGCGAGTGTGGGGACAACAACAGTGACCGAGACGCCAGGCAACCCTCAATTTTAGTCGAATCCGCCCTCAAAGTGCCGGTTTTCCATCGCATCTGGTGCTCCCGGCCTCACTCAGGGTAAAACAGTATAATGAAGTTCATTTGCATCCTGGCGGCTCTCGCTGCCGCCCTCTGGGGACAATCCGCGCCCGAGTCGCGCCACCTCAAGGATCTGAAACAGCTCACCAACGGCGGCCAGAACGCCGAAGCCTACTGGGCGCCCGACGGCAAGCGCCTCGTCTTCCAGTCCACCCGCCCGCCTCATCAGTGCGACCAGATCTACGTCATGAACGCCGACGGCAGCGATCAGCGCATGGTCTCCACCGGCAAGGGCCGCACTACCTGCGCCTACTTCCTCGCCGACAACAAGCACATCGTCTACGGCTCCACCCACGAAGCCGGCCCCGCCTGCCCCACCCCGCCCGACCGCTCAAAGGGCTACGTCTGGGCCGTCTTCCCCGGTTTCGATATCTACCTCGCCGACGACCAGGGCGCCATCAAAAAGAAACTCACCACCGCGCCCGGCTACGACGCCGAAGCCACCGTCAACTTCAAGACCCGCAAAATCGTCTACACCTCGGTCTCTTCCGGCGACATCGAACTTTGGCAGATGAACTCCGACGGCTCGTCTAAGAAGCAGATCACCCGCCGCGAAGGCTACGACGGGGGGGCCGTCTTCTCCCGCGACGGCAAGCAGATCGTTTGGCGCGCCACCGACCCCAACAATGCCGCCTCCATGGCCCGCTACCGCGAACTGCTCAAGGAGAACCTCACCGAGCCCATGAAGATGGAGATCTTCATCTCCGACGGCGACGGGAAGAACGTCCGCCAACTCACGAAATTCGGCTGCGCCGCCTTCGCCCCCACCTTCACCCCCGACGGCAAGCGCATCGTCTTCTCGTCCAACAAACACAACTGCGACGGCCGCCTGTTCGAACTCTACATGATGAACACCAACGGCACCGGCCTGGAACAGCTCACCAACCTCGGAGGCTTCGCCTCGTTCCCCGAATTCTCGCCCGACGGCAAAACCCTCGTCTTCTCCAGCGACTACAAGGCGTCGAGCCGATACGAGTTCAACATCTTCACCGCCGGCTGGGTGGACTAGACCGCGCGCTCCACTGATAAATCAGTCACACCGCCCGCCGGGCCCCTCTCCTGGATTATCCTAGGTCTGTTATGAGACTACTGCTCGCCTCACTCCTCCTTCTCTCCGTTGCCTTCGCGCAGCGCCCCTCTGGTCCCCGCCCTCCCGGCGAGGACTGGGTCCAGCTTTACAACGGTAAGGACACAACCGGCTGGAAGAACGTCGGCGCCGAGCAATGGGTCGCCCTCGAAGACGGCGTCCTTCAAGGCAAAACCCTCACCAAAGGCTACGGCTACCTCGAAACCGAAAAGGACTACAAGGACTTCACCCTTTCGCTCCGCTTCAAGTGCGTCGGCACCGGCAACTCCGGCGTCTACTTCCATACCCGCTTCAAGCCCGGCACCGCCGACGTCAGCCAGGGCGCCCAGGTTGAAATCGATTGCTCCATCGGCCGCCACTCGGGTGGCGTCTATGGCTTCGGCCGTGCCTGGATCGTCTGGCCTTCGCCTGACAAGGAAACCGTCGTCCGCCAGAACGACTGGAACGAGATGACCGTCACCATCCAGGGCAACCGCTACATCTCTTACCTGAACGGCGTCCAGATGATCGACTTCACCGACCCCCGCGCCCCATTCCTCGACGGCACCATCGCCCTTCAACTCCACTCCGGCGGCGCCGGCCACATGTTGTTCAAGGATATCTGGGTCCGCGACCTGTCCAAGCGCTGACCCCGAGCCATACCCATCCACCCTGGGCCTCCGCCCTCGAAAGCGGAGGCTCGCTCCGTTTGTTCCTACCCGCCCGGTTGCCTCAGCCCGCGAACACCGACACAAACCCCAGCAGCCTCTCCACATCCGCCGCATTCGACACCACTCCCACACTCACCCTCACCGCACCCGACCCCTTGCCCACCACGCACGAACGGAAATCGTCCACCGTAAACCTCTTTGACTCCTCCACCTCAGGCTGCGCAAAACACCCAGTCAACTCCTCCGGCGTAATCCCTAGCGCCACCTCGCCCCCGCCCGGATTGCAGAAACACCCTGTCCGGATCGAAATCCCCTCTCTCGCCGCCGCCGCTTCCACCTCCCTGTGGTCGATCATCTCGCCCTTTGCGTCATACAGGTTCATCGTCACCGTCCCGCCCCGCATCTCCGTATCCAGCGGCCCGTAAATCCTCACCAGTTCCCGCCCGTTCCCATGCCGGATCTCCGAAAGCCCTTTCAGCAGCGCGCGTGTTAGACACCTCACCCGGCTATGGATCAGATCCATCCCTACCCGTTCCAAATGCTCCAGCCCAAATTCCACCGCCGGAATATTCAGGTAATCCGGCGTCCCGTCCTCAAACGCCGCCGCTCCGTCGGCCATGAAATACCGGTCGCCCTGCACGCTCGCCACCGTGATCGTTCCGCCCGCGAACCACGGCCTCCGCAGCTTCCTTAACGCCTCATACCGCGCCAGCAGACACCCCACCCCGGTCGGGTACCCGAACATCTTGTAAAACGACAACGTCACGAAATCCGGCTTCCACCGCGACAGGTCCAGCCGGTTGGTCGGCACGAACGCCGCCGCATCCAGCAACACGTCCCACCCCAACTCCTTCGCCTTCCCGATCCACTCCAGCGGGTGCTGCACTCCCGAGAAATTCGACTGCGCCGGATACGCAAACAAGCTCGGTCCCCCCTGCGGACCCGCCTC
>JACZJQ010000256.1 GCA_014860455.1 Bryobacteraceae bacterium
GGGGGATCGATGGGAGGCGGATCGCCATAGCCGGCTCAGCCGCTCAGATAGGTCTTGCCGGGAAGGATGGTCACGCGGTCCACACCGGCGGCGGCGTTGAGGGCCGGGGCTGCGGCGGTCTGGGCTTGGAGGGCGGGCGCGAGGGATGCAGCGCCGGCGGCACGGATCATATCTCGGCGGCTGACGGCGTTCGGATGTTGGCTCATGAGTGCGCGTGACCTCCTGCGACGAGTGCGCTCGAATTACGACTTACGAGTTTATCGCGCCGGAGTGATTCCAAGCGGGAAGAATGCGATGGGTGAGTTCGATTCGCTGGGTGGGGTTAGAACTCAATCTCGCCTGCGAAATAGAGCACGCCCTTGCCCGACATCCTGACGCGGTCGCCGGCGAGCGTGCAGCGCAGTTCGCCGCCGCGGCGGGAAACCTGCCTGGCGAGCAATTCGTTCTTGCCCAGCCGCGCGGCCCAATAGGGAACCATTGTGCAGTGGGCCGAGCCTGTCACGGGATCTTCGGGCACGCCGTGCGCGGGGGCGAAGAAGCGCGAGACGAAGTCGCAATCGCCGCCGCCTGGTGCGGTGACGATGACGGCGAAGCGGTCGAGGTCCATCAGGCCATTCATGTTGGGCTTCAGCGCCAGGACTTCGGCGGCCGTGTTGTAGACGACCATGTAGTCGCGCGAGGCGAAGACGGCTTCGGGCGCGCCGCCGAGAGCGGCAAGCAGGCCGTGGCAGGGTGTGGCCGGTTCGGGCGGGCGCGAGGGGAAGTCGAGTGTGAGCCAGTCGCCGTCGCGCGAGACGGTGAGGCGTCCGCTGCGAGTGTCGAATTCGACTCGCGAAACATCCGGTTTCAGGAAGCGGAAGACGATGAACGCCGAGGCCAGCGTGGCGTGTCCGCAGAGATCGACCTCGGTCTCCGGCGTGAACCAACGTAGATGGTAGTCATCGTCTTGCGGGACGAAGAACGCCGTCTCGGCGAGATTATTCTCCATGGCGATCGACTGCATCACCGCGTCCGGCAGCCAGGCGTCGAGCGGGCAGATCGCCGCCGGGTTGCCCTTGAAGACTTCGGAGGCGAAGGCATCCACCTGATACATCTTGAGGCGCATTGCCTTCAGTGTATCCCTGTGGGCGCGGCTACTTTTGCGGCGTGAGCGTGAACGATTCTACCGGCTTGCCGTCGCGCGCGGTGACGGTGACGGTGAGCGTGTCCTTGGTGGCCGAGACCATGGCCACCTGGTCCTGGCCGACGACGAGGTGGTGGTAGCGGTTTTCGCCTTCCTTGGGCAGGCGGTGGGAGAAGCGGTGGGTGTGGCCAGAGATGACGAGATCGGCGCCGGCCTCATTGGCGAGTTGGACCCATTTGTCGTTCTGCTTTTCAACATAGCCCCAGCCGGGCTGATGAACGAGGATCACCTTAAAGGGGGCGGAGCGGATGCGGTCAGCGGTTTTCACGTGATTGGAGAACCAATCGAACTCCTGGCGGCGATAGGCCGCGAAGCTGTTCAGACCGCCATAGACGTTGGTCGAATCGGGCTTGTCCTCTCCGCTGTCGATCACCATCACGTGCAAGGGGCCGTGGTCGCGGGCGAAATAGAAGCGGCCCTCCGGCGGGGCGACGTATCCGGAGAGTTCGCGGACGAACGCGCCGCGGGTCTCATGGTTGCCTCGGAGCCAGATGAGCGGGACGCTTTGCTTCAAGGCCGCCGCGGCCGGGTCGAGCCAGCGCTCGAAGAGGTGGTCTTCGCTTTCGATGGTGTGGAAGGCATCGCCGCCGTGGACCAGGAAATCGGCTTTGGTCCAGTCGATCATGGCGGTGAGCGCGTTCACGCGCGCGACGTCCTCATGAGTGTCAGTGATGAAGGCGAACGCAGCCTCGGTCTTTGCGCGATCCAGCGTTTTGAAGGAATGAGGACCGCTCTCGGCGTTCAGGCCTTTTTCGGGCCAGTAGCCCTTCAGCTTCACGACGCGCGTCGACACGATCTGGTACTTGTAGGCGCGGCCAGGCAGCAGTCCGGTGAGGTGGATGAGGTGTCGAGTGCCGACTGGCAGGAAGCCATGTTCGAAGGGTTCGGCCACTTGATCCAGTTGATCGGTCCCGTAGAGCACCTTCGAATGGCTGGGCGTGTCGGTGGTCCAGAGGATGGAGACTCCGGTCTCGGAGGGGTTGAGCAGAATCGGCCCGTGGGTGATGACGGGCTTGGTGTCGTGAACCTTATATGGCGCATTGGCGCCCTGGCCCCAGGCGGCGATGGCGATCAGTGCGAGAACGGGCAGGCGTAGAGTTCGATTGGTCATGACGTCCTTCATGGCTGGAGCAACAGTTTGCCGGACGTGAGCCGCGCGGCAAGCGCTTCCTGGGCGGCGCCGGCTTCGGCGAGAGGATAGACCTTATAGATCCGCGGCGTGAACAGGTTGCCCTGGACCCAGCTCAGGATATCCGATGCGCGCCATTCAAGTTCCTCGCGTTTCGAGGTGTAGTGCGCCAGCGTGGGGCGTGTGACGAAGAGAGAGCCCTTCTGGCTGAGCGTCAATGGCGGGAACGGGGGCACAGGGCCGGAGGCGTTTCCGAAGCTGACCATCATGCCGCGCGGGCGCAGCGAGTCGAGCGATTTCTCCCATGTGGCCGCGCCCACTGAATCGTAGACCACATCGACGCCGCGGCCTTCGGTGATGCGCTTCACTTCGACGGAGAAATCGGCTTCGGCGTAGTTGATGACGTGGTCGCAGCCGGCGGCGCGAGCGATTTCCGCCTTCGCCGCAGTTGAGACAGTGCCGATCACCTGCGCGCCGCGGATCTTGGCGGCAGCGACGGTCCACTGGCCTGCGCCACCGGCGGCGGCATGGACCAGGCAGATTTCACCAGGGCGCAGAGGGTAAGTGGAATGCGTGAGGTAGTGCGCGGTCATGCCTTGGAGCATTGAAGCCGCGGCCAGGTCGAGCCCAACCTGGGCGGGTACCTTGACCAACTGCCAGGCCGGCACTACGGCGTATTCGGCGTAGCTGCCGCGGGCCATGGCGTAGGCGACGCGGTCACCGGGTTTGACCGAATCGACGCCGGGTGCGACAGCCTCGACGATGCCCGACGCTTCCATGCCAAGCACCACGGGCGAAGGGGCGGCATAGAGGCCGGTGCGGAAGTAGATGTCGATGAAGTTGACGCCGGTGTAGGCGAGCTTGACGAGAGCCTGGCCGTCGCCCAAGACAGGCGTGGCGACCTCTTCATATCGGAGCTTGTCGATGCCTCCGAATTCGGTGACGAAGACTGCCTTCATAGCATGCGTACCTTTCTTCGCAGATGGACCCAGCCGGCAAACGCCAGCAGGAAGCCGAGGGTGAACGGAAACAGCGCCAGGCGGCCAAGCGTCGAGACGGCATTGGCGCCCGACAGGCCCGCGCGGAAAAGCATGAACTGGCGGATGGTTGAGAGTTGGAAACGGTCGAGCCAGAAGTAGTCGCCGTTCTCGTTGAGGATGAAGATCTTCGACGGCGCCTGCCAGGCGATGGCCCATTTCCATTTGGTCATGATGGCTTCGCCGGAACAGATGACGCCGCAGACGTCGTAGCCGGTCTGTTTTAGATGAGCGTACAGGCGTTTGCGGCCCTCGCGGCCCTGGAACTGATGGACACGGAAGACCTCACCGCGCGCTGGGTCGAACGTGGAGGGCGCGCCGGGAAAGCAGGTGACCACGTCGACGCGCTCGCATTCGGGATGGTGAGAGTAGATGCCGGGCAGTAGGTCTTCGAGCAGGTAGCGCGATCCGCTTTCCACCAGCAGGACGCGGCGGAAGGGCGGAATGGTTGCGGTGAGAAAGTAGCGCACTGAAACTGTGATTTTACCGCTTCGGCGGCTATTTGGCTTTGATGGAAGCGTCGATGACGGCGCGCAGTTCGCGGGCCTTCTTGAGGATTGCGGCCGGGTCGAGCGTGAGCGGACGGCGGTCGCGGACGATTGTTCGGCCGTCGATGACGACATCCTGAACGTCTGTGGCCTTCAGTGAATAGACGAGCATCGAATAGGGGTCGTGGGCCGGGACGGCATGGGGAGCGAGGGTTGAGACCGTGATGAGATCGGCGCGTTTGCCGGCTTCGAGCGAGCCGATGAGGTGGTCCATCTTGAGCGCGCGCGCGCCGCCGATGGTGGCCATCTCGAGGACGGTTCTGGCGGAGACCGCGGTCAGGTCGGATGTTGTCGCCTTGGCGAGTTTGGCGGCGAGGTCCATCTCCTCGAACATGCTGAAGTCGTTGTTGGAACCGGCGGGTCCATCGGGGCCGAGGCCAAGGCGGACACCCAGTTTGAGAAACTCAGCCGTCGCCAGGATGCCGCTGCCAAGTTTCGTGTTTGAGCCAGGGCAATGGACCACGCCCACATTGTGCTCGACCAGCAGTGGCCTGTCTTCTGGCTTGATCCAGATGCCGTGGGCGAAGACGGATCGCTTGGCGATGGCGTTGTTCTCAGCCAGCAGGCGGGTTGGCGACCGCTGGTGTTTGTCGAACACCTGCGCGTCCTCGGCCTGGGTCTCGGAGACATGAATCAGGAGCGGGACGCCGTGCTTGTCGGCCAGTGCGCTGGCGGCCTTGAGCGTTTCGACCGAATTCGTATAGACGGCATGGGGGGCGACGGCGGGCGTGATGAGCGGATCATTCTTCCATTTGAGGATGAACGTTTCGGTGGCGGCCAGAGCAGCCTCGGGCGTTTTGTAGTCCGGGGCGGGGAAGCCGATGATGGTCTGGCCAAGGACGCCACGCATACCGGCCTGTTTGGTGACCTCGGCGATATCGTCCTCGAAGTAATACATGTCGGTGTAGGTGGTAGTTCCACCTAGGAGCATTTCGAGAATACCGAGCCGGGCGCCCCAGCGGACGAACTCCGGATTCACGTTTTTGGCTTCGGCCGGGAAGATGTAGCTGCGCAGCCAGTCGCCGAGATTGACGTCGTCGGCGAGGCCGCGCAGCAGGCTCATGGGCGCATGTGTATGGGCGTTGATCAGGCCGGGCAAGACGATGGCGTCGGGACGGTCGATGCGGGCCTTGGCCTTGTATGTCTTGTCGATTTCGGCCTTTGTGCCGACGGCGATGATGGACCCGCCGGATACGGCGACAGCTCCGTTCTGAATCACGCGGCCCGAGGCGTCCATGGTGACGACGGTGCCAGCCGAGACAATCAAATCGGCGGGCTTCTGGGCGAATGCGGAGGCGCAGAGCAGCAGCAGGCTAATCGAGGCTTTTTGCATCAAAGGGTTCCGGGAACAGTTGGGAGAGCGAGTATGTTTTAGTCGCCCCGTCGAAGTTGGCGAGGGTGACTTCGACGTCGCCGCAGAGGTCCCACATCACCTGGCGGCAGGCGCCGCAGGGTGGGGTGAGCTTCTCGGCGGCGGTGACCACGACCAGGCGACGAAACGCAGAGGACCCGGCCGCAACAGCGGAAAACAGGGCTGCGCGTTCGGCGCAAATGGTGAGCCCGTAGGAGGCCGATTCGACGTTGCAGCCGGCGAAGATGCGTCCTTCGGAGTCCTCGACCGCGGCTCCGACTTTGAAACCTGAATAGTCCGGGCGGGCGTTTTCACGGGCTTGTTTGGCTGCCGCGAGCAGCAGTTCGAGCGAAGCGCTCACGATTTCAGTTTAGGCAGAAGCGCGAGCAAAAGAGAAGCCAGATCCGCGGCCGAGGAGCGCCCGATTTCGAGCACTTCAGTGTGGCTCAATTCGGCTTGCATACCGGCGGCCATGTTGGTGACCGTCGAGATGCCGAGGATGCGGATGCCCATATGGTTGGCGGTGATCGCCTCCGGAACCGTGGACATGCCGGCGAGGTCGGCGCCGATGGCGCGCAGGAAGCCGATCTCGGCGGGCGTTTCGAACGATGGGCCCAGCATGGCGGCATAGACGCCTTCGCCGGTATCGACGCCGCACTCCGCAGCAGCCGACTTTGCCAAAGCCCTGAATTCGGGGCAGTAGACGCGCGTCATATCAGGGAAGCGCGGGCCAAGTTCCGGGTCGTTCGGTCCCACCAGCGGATTGGAACCTTGCAGGTTGATGTGGTCCGTGATGAGCACCAGCAGGCCCCGGCGGTAGGAGGGTTTAATGCCGCCGGCGGCGTTGGTCAGAATGAGGCGCTTGAGGCCGAGCAATCCGAGTACGCGTACGCCGAAGACGACCTGTTGCGGCGTCCAGCCTTCGTAAAGATGCACGCGCCCGCTCACAAGCGTCACAGGCACGCCCGCGGCTTCGCCGACTATCAACTTGCCCGCATGGCCCTGCACCGACGGCGCCGGCCAGCCGGGGATTTCGCTGAAGTCGATGCTGACGGGATTCACCAGTTCGCCGGCGAAGGATGCCTGAGCGCTGCCGAGGACGATCGCCGTTTCGGGCCAGGAGGCGATGCGCTGCCGAAGATAATCGGCGGCTTCGCGGATCACAGCAGCAACCCCGCGATGCAGGCCGACATGAAGTTGGCCAGAGTGCCGGCCATCATGGCCTTCAGGCCCATGCGAGCCAGGTCGGACTTGCGGCTTGGCGCAAGAGCACCGATGCCGCCGATCTGAATGGCGATGGAACTGAAATTGGCAAAGCCGCAGAGCGCGAACGTCGAGATGACGAAACTGCGCGGATCGAGCGAGGCCCTCACTTCGCCCAGTCGCAGGAAGGCGATGAACTCGTTGAGTACCATGCGTGTGCCGAGCATGTCACCGACTGTTGACGCGTCCTTCCAACTCACGCCCAGCAGCCAGGCGATGGGCGCGAAGATGATGCCGAACAGCTTCTGCATGGACTCAGGAATCGCCGGGACGACTGAATGCGCCCAGCCGAGCATACCGTTCAGCATTGCGATCAGGGCAAGGAATGCGATCAGCATACCGCCGATGTTGAGTGCGAGTTGAAGACCTTCGCCGGCGCCGCGCGCGGCGGCGTCGATCACGTTGACGCCGGGCTTTTCCACCTGGATGTCGACGCTTCCGGCCGTTTCGGGTTTGCCCGTTTCAGGCACCAGCATCTTGGCCAGCAGCAGCGTGGCCGGCGCGGTCATGATGACGGCGGTCAGCAGGTGTTTGATGTCAACGCCGGCGATCTTGACGTAGGCCGCCATCACGGCGCCGGAAACGTGCGCCATGCCGCAGACCATGACGGTGAAGAGTTCGCTCTCGGTCAACCGCGGCAGGAAGGGGCGGATGGTCAACGGGGCTTCGGTCTGGCCCATGAAGATCGAGGCAGCGACGTTGGTGGACTCAGCACCCGACGCGCCCATGATGCGCTGCATCAGCCACGCCATGGCCTTGATTACCACCTGCATCACGCCGAAGTAGTAGAGGATCGAGAACAGCGATGCGATGAAGATGACGATCGGCAGCACCTGGAAGGCGAAGACGACGCCGAACTGGCCCGACTTCGCACCCAGCGGGCCGAACAGAAACTGGCTGCCGGCTTCGGTGTATTCCAACAGGGCGTTGACGGCGACGCTGGCGATTTCAAACAGCTTGCCGAAATCGGTCTTCAGCACCAGGAAGGCGAAGCCGAATTGAAGGCTCAATCCCCACAGCAGCAGGGACGGGCGGATGGACTTCCTCGAAGTCGAGAGCGCGTAACACAGGGCCAGGATCAGGACCAGGCCCAGCAATCCGGTAAAGCGGTCCATCGCATGGCCTCGCTGGTTTGTCCAGGTGTGTCCTAGCCGACGATTTCGAGGATCAGTTCGCGCGCTTCGGGCACCGTGGTCGAGATGCGGAAGGCGTCCTCGATGCGCTCGGCTGCGTCTTCAAGCCGCTCTTCGCCGGTGTAGTAGAGGCGGCACAGGACCGAGCCGGCCTCGACGCGCTGACCGACCTTGACCTCGAGGATGACGCCGACGGCCGGGTCGATCGAGGCTTCCTTGGTGTCGCGGCCGGCGCCGATCATGGTTGATGCGGAGCCGATTTCCTCGGCGTCGATCATGGAAACAAAGCCCGCACGCGGGGAGGTGATTTCCATTGCGCCAGTGGCGTTCGGCAGCAGGTCGAAGCGGTCCAGTACCTGGGAATTGCCCCCCTGTGCGTCGATCACCTGTTTCAGCTTGGCGTAGCCGGAGCCGTCCAGCAGCCGGGCCTGAGCGACCTCGCGGGCGTCGTCGAGAGATTCGGTCAGACCGCCGATGTGGATCATGCGGGCGGCGAGTTCAAGCGAGATGCGGGTGAGGTCGACCGGGCCGCCGTTCTGCAGCGTCTGTGAGACCTCCATGATCTCGAGCGCATTGCCGACGGCATAGCCCAAAGGCTGGCTCATGTCGGTAATCAGCGCCTGGCAGCGCAGGTCTGCACGGCGGGCGATGGTGGTCATCAACTGCGCCAGGCGGCGGGCATCGATCTGGCGCTTCATGAACGCGCCGGAGCCCACCTTGACGTCGAGCACCAGGCCGTCGAGCGACGAGGCCAGTTTCTTCGACATGATCGACGCGGCGATCAGCGCGGTCGATTCGATCGTCGCCGTGGCATCACGCAGCGAATACAGCTTGCCGTCGGCGGGCGTCATGGTCGGGCTCTGGCCGGCCATGGCGATGCCGATTTCGTTCAGCTGGGCGATGAACTGCTCTGTGCTGATGGCGGTGTTGAATCCGGGGATCGATTCGAGTTTGTCGAGCGTCCCGCCGGTGTGGCCCAGCGCACGGCCCGAGATCATCGGCACCTTGACGCCTGCGGCAGCCGCCAGCGGAGCCGCGATCAGGCTGGTCTTATCGCCCACGCCGCCGGTGGAGTGCTTGTCGACTTTGGGGCCGGCGACGCCGGAGAGGTCCAGCTTTTCGCCCGAAGCGATGATGGACTGCACCATCGCGCCAACCTCCACGTCGTTCATGTCCTGGAAGTACACGGCCATGAGGAAGGCGGACATCTGGTAGTCGGGGATTTCGCCCCGGGTGTAGCTGGAGACGAGCCAGTCGATCTCCTCAGGGAGCAGCTCCTCGCCGTTCCGCTTCCGTTGAATCAGGTCGATGGTGCGCATTATCAATCGCTTAGCGTACCATTTCCGAGACTTATAAGTAAAGCGCCGCGAGGGCGTCCGGAAGCCTCGGATACCGAAATATATATCCGGCCTGCTCAAGCGCCCGCGGCACAACCCGTTGGCTTGAAAGGACGATCTGCGCCATCTCGCCCAGCGCCATCTTGAGGGCGAAAGCCGGCGCAGGAATGATGGCAGGACGGCTGAGCGCGCGGCCCAGCGCCCGGACGAACTCGGCGTTGGTGACCGGATCCGGCGCCACGGCGTTCACCGGTCCGGACAGGCTGGGGGTAACCAGGGCGAACAGTGTCAGCCCGATCTGGTCGTCCAGATGGATCCAGGGCATCCACTGGCGGCCCGAACCCAGGCGTCCTCCCAAGCCCAGTTTGAACGGCAGGAGCATCTTCGCCAGCGCGCCCCCGCCGGGATGGAGCACCACTCCGGTTCGTTTGGTCACCACGCGGATGCCCAACCCGGATGCGGCATTGGCCTCCGCCTCCCAGACTTGGCTGACCTCGGGCAGGAAGCCGGTTCCAGGCGCGGATGACTCATCCAGGATCTCGTCGCCGCGGTCGCCATAGAAGCCGACCGCCGAGGCCGAGATCAGCACCTTGGGCGGCGTGTGCATTATCCGCAGCCCTTCAACCAGATTGCGCGTGCCCGCCACGCGGCTCTCGCGGATGCGCCTTTTGGCCGCCGCTGTCCAGTACTGTGAAACGGATTCGCCGGCCAGGTGGACGACGGCATCGGCGCCGTCGAGCGCTTCAGGCGGCGGTGGACCAGCCAGCGGATCCCAGAGATAGGGCCCACGGGTGCGGCTGAGCAGGCGCACCTGATCTCCGCGCGCCTTCAGGGCCTCAACCAGTGCGTTGCCAATGAAACCCGTCCCGCCTGTGATGGCGACGATCATCACTACACCTCCGTCTTCAACCGGAACGGGTCGCACCCGCTCTGCTGCAAGTGGGCGATCTCTCTCAAGTATGCGTCCACGCCCGTCTTGCGTTTCATGCCTTCATACGACATATAGCGGACCATTCCGAAGATCGGCCGCTCCTGCCAGGGACGGTCGTGCAGCCCGAAACACCACAGGATGTTGGTGTAGGTGTTCGGGTCGCGGCCGTCGAGCGCGTAGATGTCGTGCAGCCGGACCATGGTCTCCAGCGCATCCTGGTGCGAACGCGACCATTCGATGATCTTCTTGCCCCAGTACATGCGGTAGTAGCCGTGGATCTTGCCGCGCAGCAGCAGTTCGTTCTGGCAGGCGTTCCACAGCGGATCGTGCGTCGAGGCCGCGGCGAACTCCTCATAGCCGTAGACCGGCGAGCGCGGGTCGGAGTCGTGGTCAGTGAGCGTCTTGCGGTTCCAGTCCGGCAGATGGGCGAAGGAGTCTGGCGGCGAGGCGAAACGCGCATAGTTGAAGGCAAGTTCCCGGCGGACGATCAGTTCCTCAATAAACTCATCGGCGACGAGCGAATGCTCGGCGGCATGGCTGCGCGCGGCCAGTGCGATTTCCAGCGCCGAAATCTGGCCGAAGTGAAGATAGGGGCTTGAATCCGATGTCGCGTGCGCGGCGGGTTCATTGCGCTCACGGGCATAACGGCGCAGGTTGTTGTTAAGAAAATGCCGCAGCGTTGCCTCGGCGGCAAGGCGGCCGCCGGTGTAGGAGATCGATGGCGCGACTGAATGGTCGATCTCGCAGGAAGCCACCAGCGAGGCTATGTTGGCCGCTGTGACCTCGGTATGGAACTCCGGAGGCGGGACGGTCCAGCGCCGGGTCAGTTTCACCTCGGGTAGCGGCGAAAGGTAGCGTTGCCAAATGCGGTGGATCTTCGGCCGGATCGTGTAGGCGGCGTATTCGCGCTTGGTGAAGGCGCTTATGGCAACGACGCAGGACGACTCGACGGCCTCGTAGAGAACATCAAGCTTCGCCGGCGCCGAGGCATTGTGCTTCGCGGCCACGAAGACCGGGTAGTCGTCGGTCACCACCACGGCAGCCTTCGCCGCCAGCCGGTAGAGGATGTCGTCCGGGTCTTGCCGGGTCCGGCGGAGATAGAAGCAGTAGCCGGCGCCTAGGGCGGCGAATCGCCGGGCCTGCTCGGGGACGCCTTCGAGGATGAAGGTGTGCAACCGGCGGTTGGCGAAAGGGTAAGAGCAGGTAAGCCCTTCGTAGACCAGCAGCGGCAGTTCCAACGAGTTGGCCCACTCGGCGGCGCGCAGCAGGGCATGGTTTGAGTCCGCGCGGCGGTTCATTTGTGTCCAGTAGAGGACATACTCTGCCCCATGCCGGACCGGCGCCTGGTTGAGCGCCTTGACGCGTTCGTTCATCCCCATGCTGATGCCTGCTGCGGCGGCTGCGGTGCAAAGCCCGCGGCGCTCTCCTGAACGCCCGCCGGAAAGACAGGTTGCACCGGACCCCACGAGTATTGCATCCTTTAATGTTTCTCTGCGATCCGGATACATGCCCTAATGAACATTCGCGTTCTCTATCACGACCACTGCTTCGATGGCTCGGCCTCGGCCGCTTTCTTCAGCCGTTTCATCGAGGACAAGATCCATCCCGGCGCTGAGTTCTCCTTCACCGGGCTAGCCCACAAGGCGTCTCAGCTGTTTGAAGATTCGATGTTCGACGGCGACGAAAACGCCATCGTCGACTTCAAATACTCCACCAATCCCCGCCTTACCTGGTGGTTCGACCATCATCAGAGCGCCTTCCTCAGCCCCGAAGACGCCCGCCACTACGAGCAGCACAAGGACTCGCGCAACTTCTATATCGACCCCGCATACGGCTCCTGCACCAAGTTCATCGCCGACATCACGCGAGAGAAGTACGGCTACCACCCCGAGGATCTCGACGACCTCGTCCACTGGGCCGACATCGTCGACCGGGCCAATTATGCCTCGGCCGAGGAAGCCGTCATGATGCGAGAGCCGGCCATGAAGCTCACGCTGGTGATCGAAGCGATGAAGGGTTCCGAAGGGGTTCACCGCATCATCCGGATGATGCGGCGCATGAAACTGGGCGAGATCATCTCGGACGAGTGGGTCCAGTCACAGTTCCAGCCGCTCTGGGATCGCCATCTCGCCTCGATCGACATCATCCGCAAGACGGGGCGGTCGTCGCACGGCGTCATCGACTTCGACGTTGCCGGCTATGAGTTGGAAGGCTACAACAAGTTTGTGCCCTACTGGCTGTTTCCCGAGGCGACCTATACGGTTTCAGTCTCGCTGGCCAGTTTCCGCGCCAAGGTGAGCGTGGGTTCGAACCCCTGGGCGCCAACCGAGCCAACCCATAATCTGGCCACCATCTGTGAACGCTACGGCGGCGGCGGCCACCCCAGGGTGGGCGCCATCAGCTTCGAGCGCTCCGAAGTCGAGCAGGCACGCCGGGTGGCCGAGGAGATCGCCGCCGAACTGCGCGGTTGATTTCTTCTCAAATCCTTCCTGGTGCGCCGATAAGGACAGCGGAGGCAACAGAATGCTCGATTCCGTCGTGCTCACCCGTGGACAGGTTTGGATGAGTCCTGAGATCCGCAAACTGGTCGGAGTGGATCAGGACGAAGATCATGTGGGTTTCGCCGTGTTTCTTGAAGAGACACTCCAAGAGCCTGAAATCAAAGCAGATCGGCGGGAAATGCCGAAGTGCGCCTAATCTTCTGACAGGTCCCGCGGAGTAGAACAACCGCCGGCGCCGAAGCGGTGACGGTACCGGACGACCACCCTGTAAATTGCCCGGAAGACCGGATTGAGAAGCGGCGCCACCAGAACCCTGGCCAGCGCCGGGTGTCCTGAACTGGACAGTGCGGCCGCAATGGCGCGTGTGCCGCCAAAGATCTGTCCCTGGGCATCGACCCAGACCACCTGATCCCCCACATCAGGCAATTGCCCCGGATAGCTCTGGATGGGCGCGTCCGGTATCCCCACCCGCGCATGCCGCCTCAGCAGCAAGATCGATTTCGAACAGACGCCGCAGCCGCCATCCCACAACAGGATGCCCGGCGGCAAGGGCGGAGGCTCAACCCTGAACTCAGGGAACTCCTCAGGCGGAAACATGGATCCTGCGGTCAGGCCGTCTTGCCGGCGCTGTGGATCTGCACCAGCGGCGGTGCGTTGGGTTCAAACGGCCGGGTGTCGGGGATGGTCTGCGGCGCTCGGAAGAAGTCGAAGTAGCTGACGTAATGGACGCAACTCACCGTGCAGTAAGGCGCGCAGGCCTTTTCGGTCAGGTACTCACGGCGAATGTCGGCAACCGAATACTCCGCCAGCGCCTTGCCCGGATAGCCGCGCTGCTGCGAACAGTAATGCACCAGCCCGTCCTCGCAAATATAGAGGTAACGCGCGCCCGCGCGGCACCTCCACTTGGCCGGCTGGCCATTCGCGATCGCCTCCTGGAAGAAGCTCAACTGCGAGAAGTTGCGCTTTTCCAATGCCTTGACGGCAAGATAGATCTCCCGCTCTTTGGCCGACAGCGGCTTCAACTGACCCGTGTGATCGTGGATAATCCCAATCGTCGAACTGAAACCCATCTCAACGGCCCGTTTGCCGATCACCAGCGCCTCGTTAGGGTCCTTCACGCCGCCGCCCACCACCGAATTGATGTTCACATGAAACAGCGCGTGCTTCGCCAGCAGCTGGAGTTTTCGGTCCAGCACCTTCAGGCTCTTCTTCGATACCTCGTCGGGCATCACGTTGTCGATCGAGATCTGCATGTGATCCAGACCGGCGCGGTTCAGCCTTTCAATCCGGTCGGCGGTGAGCAGATAGCCGTTTGTGATCAAGCCGGTGATCGCCCCGGTTGACCGGATGCGGTGGATGATCTGGTCGAGGTCGGGGTGAAGCAGCGGCTCGCCGCCCGAGATGGTGATGATGCCCGTGCCCAGCCGGCCCAGCCGGTCCACGCGGTTGAACATGACGTCGGTGGCGACGGGCTTCGAGTAGTCGTCGAATTCGTTGCAGTAGGTACACGCGAGGTTGCAGCGGCGGATCGGGATGATATGCGCCATGATGGGGTGGTCCTTATGGACCGCGCCATAGGCGATCATCTTCAATTCGCGCAGGCGTCGTTTGAGTGCTGCCCAGTCCCTGCGGGCCCGAAATCCGTGGTCCGACATGAGAGATTTGCTCTCCGTATTAGAGCATGGCAACCGTGCTGGAGATGCTATCCTCGCGCCGAACGGTCGGTTATACGGGTCGAATGGCGATTGAGGGTGTCCGGGCGGCTCGCATAAGATGTCTACTGGAGGGCAGTACCGGACATGATCGAGATCATCTGGCTGGGCCACAGCACTTTTCAACTGAAGCTGGAGACGGGCGAGTACATTCTGCTCGATCCCTGGATCAACGGCAACCCGAAGCATCCCGAGGGCTTTGAGATTACGCGCATCGACACGATGCTGGTCTCCCACGGTCACTTCGACCATATCGCCGACGCCGTGCCGCTGGCCCGCAAGTTCAAGCCGCAGGTCATATCCAACTATGAGATCTGCGCCTGGCTCGAATCCAAGGGCGTCGAGAACGCCTGCGGAATGAACAAAGGCGGCGGCCAGCAGGCCGGCCCGGTGCGGGTAACGATGACCAACGCCTTCCATAGCTCCGGCATCGCCGACGAGGGCAAGATCATCTACGGCGGCGAACCGGGCGGGTTCATCATCCATCTGCCTGACGGCCGGAACATCTACTTCGCCGGCGACACGTCGGTGTTTTCAGACATGGCTCTCCTTGCCGAAATCTATAAGCCGGAACTCGCGTTTCTGCCCATCGGCGATCTCTATACGATGGGACCCGGTGAGGCCGCCGTCGCCTGCCGCCTCCTTCAAGCCAAGACCGTAATCCCGATGCATTACGGCACTTTCCCCCCGCTCGTCGGAACCCCCGAGGCGCTGGCCGAACGCATCGCCGGCCTCGACTGCACCGTCTGGACCCTGGAGCCGGGCGTCCCCGTCGAGTGGTAAGACATTAGGGATGCCCTCCCTGACCCGCCGGGAATTCTGCGCGGCTCCGGCCGTGCTCAAAGGACTGTCGAAATCGAAGCCCAATCTGCTGCTTCTGATGTCGGACCAGCACCGGGGCGACTGTTTCGGTGCCGACGGCAACCGCCACGCCCATACTCCGGTTCTGGACCGCCTGGCCCGCGATGGCGTCCGCTTCCGCCATGCCTATTCCTCCACGCCCACCTGCACCCCGGCCCGCGCCGGCCTGCTCACCGGATGCTCTCCGTGGACCCACGGCATGTTGGGCTATGGCCGCGTGGCTGCGCAATACCCCGTCGAGTTGCCTGCCGCCATCCGCGCCCAGGGCTATCAGACGCTCGGCGTCGGCAAAATGCACTGGGCGCACCAGCGCAACCTCCACGGCTTTCATCGAACCATCCTCGACGAATCCGGCCGCGCCGAATCGCCCGACTTCCGAAGCGACTACCGCGCCTGGTTTGCCAGCGAAGCGCCCGGTCTGAATCCCGACGCCACAGGCATCGGCTTCAACGACTATAAAGGCGGCGCCTATCAGCTTCCCGAACGCCTCCACCCCACCCGCTGGACCGCCGACGTCGCCAGCCGCTTCATCGATTCCTATTCGGCCGCCGAGCCGTTCTTCCTGAAGGTCTCCTTCGCCCGCCCGCATTCGCCCTACGACCCTCCCCAGCGCTGGTGGGATTTCTTCTCCAAACGAGAGATGCCCCGGCCCTTTGTCGCGCCCTGGGCGTCGAAGTACGAGCCACGGAACTCCACGCGCGACGACATCTGGCACGGCCGTGTGTCCGAGGCCGAAACCCGCGCCGCCCGCATCGGCTATTACGGCGCTGTGTCGTTTGTCGACGAACAGATCGGCCGCATCGTCGAGAGCCTGGAGAACAAGCGCATTCTCGATGAGACCTTTATCGTCTACATCTCGGACCATGGCGACATGACCGGCGACCACAACCTGTGGCGCAAGTCCTACGCCTATGAGCCGTCGGCGCGGATTCCGATGATCGTCCGTGGCCCCGGTGCATCGCGCGGCAGAGTCGAGGACGCCCCGGCCGAAATCCGCGACGTCCTGCCCACTCTGCTTGCGGCCGCGGGCGGATCAATCCCGGCCCAGGTCGAAGGCCAGAACCTGCTCGCCCTCCAGCGCGAGTGGATCGACCTCGAACACGACGTCTGCTACAGTCCAGCCAACCATTGGACCGCTGTCACCGACGGCCGCCGCAAGTACATCTACCATGCCCAGACCGGCGAGGAGCAGTTCTTCGATCTTTCGCAAGATCCGAACGAATTGAACGACATCGCCTTGTCGTCGCCTGAAACGGCGGCCTGGCGCGCCCGCATGGCGGCGCATCTCGAGCCTCGCGGCGAGGCCTGGGTAAAAGGCGGCAGGCTCATGCCGCGGCCCAAGTCGAACCTCTATTCGCCGAACTATCCAAGGCCTCAGGCCGCTTCAGTGAAATGAACGTCGAATGGCGGCTTTTCGGCGCATGGCACCTGGGTATCCTGGGCGCGATCGCCGTCGCTGCCTGGCTGCTGACAATCGGGATGCGGAAGTGGCCGCGGGCGGTGCGCTGGAGCGTGGCTGTAGCCATGGCCGCGGGTGAATCGTATTGGTATTACTACCGGCTCAGCGTGGAGGGCTTCCGTTTCCCCGAAGGGCTGCCGCTGCAGTTGTGCGACCTGATTGTCTGGCTGACCGTCTTCACTCTGATCGCCCTGCGCCAGGCCATCTTCGAATTCACCTTCTTCGCCGGGGTGAGCGGTGCGGCGATGGCCCTGATGTGGCCTGACCTGTGGGCGCCGCTCTGTTCCTATCCATCCATCTACTTCTTCTCGGCACACGGGCTGATCGTGGCGTCGATGGCTGCGCTGGCCTGGTCCGGCACACTGCGGCCGAAGCCGGGCTGCGTCTGGCGGTCGATGCTTGTGTTGAACGTCTATGCGGCGCTGGTCGGGCTGTTCAACACCTGGTATCACACCAACTACATGTACCTGTGCGAGAAGCCCGAAGGCCGCTCGCCGCTCGACTGGATGGGTCCCTGGCCGTGGTATATCGTCTCCGGCGAACTTCTAGCCCTGGCGCTGTTCGCGCTGCTCTGGCTGCCGTTTTGGGCCGGTTTGCGTTTTCGGCGCCAGCCCGAATGAAACGCGGCATGATAGAGCAGTACATCCACTGATCGAGAGGAGAACGCGAAATGACGTCACGCCGTGCATTCCTCAGCGGCTCAGCCGCGCTTCTGGCGCAGGCGGCCGAAGTGAATCCGCAGATCCAACGTTCGCGCGACGCCGCGCTGGCCGTGCTGAAGCCGAGCCAGCGCCACCTTGAACACGGCCTGGAGTTGCACGCGCAATCGCTAGTGGTTGAATCCTACGGCTTTTCGCCGCGCTCGGCCGTGGATGGCGACGCCGTCCGTCGCGCCATCGAAGCCGGCGCCAGCGCCGCCGAAGTCGAGGATCTGAACACCGACATGCTGCTGTCGCGCGTCGCCGAAGACCCAGCGCAACGCCGCGAATACCTCGACGCCTGGCGCGCCTCCGGCGTCACCTGTGTCCTTCAGAACGCCGGCCAGGAGGGCAGTTCGCCCCAACGCCTGCTCAAGCGCCTCGCCTACCTCACCTACCTCACCGACATGATGTCCGGCGAGGTCTCGCGCGCCGCCACCCCCGGCGACATCGAGACGGCGAAGAAGCAGAACCGGCACTGCCTTTACATGACCGCCAACGGAGTGCCGCTCGCCCAGCAGTGGAGTTCAGAGGCCGATGAGCTTTCCTGGATCCGCGTCTTTTTCCAATTGGGCGTCCGCATGATGCACCTGACCTACAATCGCCGCAACGTGCTCGGCGACGGTTGCGCCGAACCGGCCAACGCCGGATTAAGCGATCTCGGCAAGGCGGCCATTGCCGAAATGAACCGCGTGGGCGTGATCGTCGACGTCGCGCACTCCGGCTGGCGGACCAGTCTGGAAGCGGCCAAGGCGTCGTCGAAACCAATGGTGGCCAGCCATACCGGCGCGGTCGAGGTGCGGCGTCACATCCGCGCCAAGCCCGATGAGGTGCTGCGCGCCATCGCCGATACGGGTGGCTACTCGGGCGTCTATAGCGTCACCTCATTCCTGGGCGACCCCGGCGACATCAACGACATGCTCAACCACATCGAGTACATGGTGAAGCGCTTCGGCGCCGACCATGTCGCCATCGGCACCGACCTCGCCTACATCCCCAGCACTTCCAACGCCGAGTACAAAAAGGTCGGTCCCCGCCCCAGATCCCGCCAGTTCTATGAAGCCATGTGGCCGGCCGGCGCGCTCGACAACCGCTCGCACCCCAGCCTCTCCTGGACCAACTGGCCGATGATCACCGTCGGCATGGTGCAGCGCGGCATCCCCGACGATTCGATCCGCAAGATTCTCGGCGGCAACGTCATGCGCGTGGCCCGAGCGGTCTGGCCCGGCAAAGCCTGACC
>JACZJQ010000257.1 GCA_014860455.1 Bryobacteraceae bacterium
CTCCAGAGCGCGCAAAACACGATCCCGCAGATCCTGTGAATAGGCACGCATCCGATGACTCCCTTCTCAGGAGAAGCATATCACGGATGTGTATCTACTTAAATCGAAAGTGCTCTAGCCTGCCGATATATCACTCAGAGATGCGTAGGTACCACACTCCAGGTGGTAGGAGAAAGGGGCTACTCCATTTCGCCAAAGGGCAGATGCGGCCGCCGAGCGGTGACTGCCCAGGACGCCAACGCCCCTCCCTCTGTGAGCGCTGCCAGTTGACCGCGAGAAACCGATGTTAAGCGAGCTAATCCTGCGTACCCTGGTAATCGGAACCGACGAGGCCCTCGCCACCGAGTTGCTGCGGACACTGCTCCATTCATGCCGCTCGATTACTCCCCAGTTGGCGATGCCCCGAACCGAGAATCGGGAAATTGAAGAGATTCTCAAGCTGCAGACGCCCTCTTGTGTCTTCCTGGAAGCCGAGGATTTGCACTGGTGTATCCAGGCTGCCGCGGAGATTCACCGTGTCGAACGGACGATGCCGATCATCGCGTTCTCGCGCTACATTGACACACCCAGCGTTCTGGGACTCATGCGAGCCGGCGTGCGGGAATGGGTGCAGGCTCCGGTGGACAAAGCCGCTCTCCACGCGACCGTCGAGAGGATACGGGCTGAACTCCATGAACTCGGTGACAAGGCTCGTCGAGCAAGTGAATTCGTGTGCTTCCTCCCGTGCAAGCCGGGGTCCGGAAGTTCCACCGTGGCGGCGCACGCGGCCAGTTTGTGCGCCAAGGCCGCCGGTAGCCCTGTCGCCTTGTTCGACCTCGACCTGACATGCGGCACGCTGCAGTTCATCACGGAGGCCGTGGGTGGCACCTCGCTGTTCGAGGCGGCTCAGCACGCTTACCGGATTGACGAATCGCTGTGGGGCCGGTTCATTGCCACCAGAGGCGGCATCCATCTCATGCACTGCACCCAGCGCGGCCCGGAGGCCACGCTGGATCCGCACCAACTGCATCGCCTGCTGAGCTACGCTGTCAGCAAGTATCCAGTGGTCATCGCGGACCTCTCCGGGAGCCATGAGAGTTTTGCGATCCATGCGCTGGAACAATCCACACAGATCTACATGGTCTGTTCCCCCGACCTGACATCACTGTATCTGGCCCGGCGCCAGCTTCACTTCCTGAAGGAACTCGGTTTCCTCGACCGCCTCGAGTTGATTGTGAATCGGGCGACATTCCATGTGGGACTCGGCAAGACGGCGATTGAGGAGATCCTCGAGCGAAAGCCCGTGGCGTACTTCCCCAACGCTTACCTTCCGCTCCAGAAAGCGCTGAAGGAGCGTGCACTGCTCAGCGAGGAGGCGCCCTTCTCACGGTCTGTTTCAGAACTCGTCGCGCGAATCATGAATCTCCAGACGCCCTCTCCCGAGGCACGGCACCCTGGCGGCGGTTGGATGGCGCGGGCGAAGTTCACCAACACGCTTCAGGCGTTGAAGGCCGCCATCTATTCTCTCCGGCCCGCGGGAGCCAGTATGCAGAACCCGGCCGAAGGCATTCGCCAGAGCTGGGCCGGGTATGGAGACACCTCGGCGCAGTTGTCCAAGCCGGTAGTCGCGAAGCCTGGGCTCGAACCCGTCGCAGTCAACCCGGATCCGGCCCTCATGAGTGTCGGTCAACCCGCGGCCGGTCCACAACAGGAATCGGCCAATCGGCCCGCACCTCGCCGGCGGCGGACAAAAGGCGCGGCGGCGCCCAAAAAAGCCAAGCAGTCTGCCTAATAGCCCAGCCCCAGAAGACCGGGCGGATCCGGCGGCGGCATTGCCCCTCACCCGCCAGAACTACTCCCTTACCCTGCTTCCCGCACCAATCGCCCTTACACCCGATCACCAAAAACACCCGCAAATCCCACCCTCGCCCTGCTCGACTTGTTGCAGCGCTCCAAACGGGGTATCATCGCCCCAAGCGGCACCTGATCGCCAATGGAGGACGTTTCACTCATGCTCATACGCTGCCTGCCACTCTTCCTGGCCTCGCTGCTCTGCCACGCCCAGTCACCTTCGCTCAACTCCTCCACCGTCTTCGGCGGTAACGAATTCGACCACATCACTGCTGTCGCCTACGGCCCCGACGGGACCATCTACGTCACCGGCAGCACTGCGTCGAAGGAATTCCACATCCGCAACGCCGCCCAAAGCAGCTGCAACCTCAGCCCCACCAGCGTCTGTTACGACCACTTCCTCGCCCGCTTCTCCGCCGACGGCCGCGACCTGCTGTTCTCCACCTATCTCGGCTCGGACTCCAAAGACGAAGCCCGCGCCATCACCGTCGACCGCGAGGGCAACGTCTACGTCGCCGGCAATTGGTCCAACTCCGGCCAGATCTCCATATCCCGCTTCACCCCGAGCGGCTTTTTCATCAATCAGGTCCGCCTCAGATCCCCCAACGAGACTCTGACCGCGGTCTACGCACTCACCACTGACTCCCTGAACCGCCTCTACGTCACCGGGCAGACCTCCGAGTTCCAAGTCGCCCTTCCCAGCAATGCCTACCAGAACAACATCGGTCCCTCTTCCTGCTATTCCGGCTCCGCCCCCCCCTACCCTGTCCACGCCTTCGTCTTGCGCTTCTCCCAGGACCTGACCCTGGAACGAGGCACTTACTTCGGCGGCAGCGGCAACGACATCGCCCGCGCCATCGCCATCGGACCTGACGGCGACGTCTGGATTGCCGGCGAAACCAGTTCGTCCAACCTGCCCCTGATCAGCCCCATCCAGTCAACCAACAAAGGCGGCGCCCAAGGCTGCAGCGGCGGCGACGCCTTCGTCGCACGCTTCAACCCCGATCTGACCGCGTTGCGCTTCTCCACATTCCTCGGCGGCTCCGGCAAAGATGGCGCCACCGCCCTCTCCCTCGATTTGTCCGGCGCAACCACCATCGCCGGCTCGACCGCCTCCCACGACTTCCCGTCCCAGTCGCACAACTCCGGCGGCGCCGACATCTTCATCGCCCGCCTGAAAACCACCGCCCCCACCGGCGTCAGCATGTCAGTCATCATCGGCGGCGGGGGCGACGACTATCTCCACGCCATGGCCGCTGACGCTTCCGGCACTTTCTACCTCGCCGGCGCCACTAATTCCTCCAACTTCCCCCTCGCCTCGCCCTACCAGGCCACCCTCGGCGGTTGCCTCCCCGGCCAGCCCGCTCCCTGCTACGACGCCTTCCTCACCCAGGTCTCTTCCGGCGGCACCGTCATCTTTTCCACTCTCCTCGGCGGCGACGGCGATGACCACGCCCTCGCCATCGCCCTGTCCGGCGATCAGAAGGTCGTCATCGGCGGCGAGGCCCAATCACGCAACTTCCCCACATATAGAGCCTTCCAGCCCGTCGCCACCGGCACCGCCGCCGACGGCTTCTTCTCCATCTTCTCCGTACCGCCACCGGCCCCCGCAGCCATCGTCTCGGCCGCCAGCGACTCCATCAAAGTGGTCGCCACCAATTCCCTCGCCGCCCTCACCGGCTACGACCTCGCCCCGGCCTTCGCCGTCACCCCCTTCTATGGCTTCGACTTCTCGCCCGCCGGAACCGTCCTCGAATTCGAAGCGCGCACCGGACCCGTCCGTGCGCCCATCATCAGCGCCTCACCCACACGTATCGTCTTCCAGGCCACGCTGCCCGTCCTTGGACCCGGCGTCAACACCACCCCCTTCCGCCTGATCCGCAACAACCAGATCATCCAATCCGGCGTCATCAACATGCAAAACCCCTCGCCGGCCCTGTTCTCGGCCAACGGCAGGGGCGCCGGAGCCGCCGCAGCCGTCGCCGGACCCCAGACCGCCACGAAAAATACCACCTACGAACTGGCGTTCTCCTGCAACACCGTCTCCACCCAGTGCGCCACTTCGCCCATCACCGCCGGTACCGTCGCCGTGCCCCGTGTCCTCTACATCTACGGCACAGGACTCGCCAGCGCCCCCTCGCCCGCCTCGGCCGAAATCGGCGGCCTGTCAGTCCAGATCCTTAGCATCGCCGCCACCTCGGTGCCCGGCGTGGATGAAATCGCTCTCGCCCTGCCGGCCTCTCTCGCCGGCAAGGGCCGTGTTCCCGTCCGCATCGTCGCCGGCAACGCCAACGCCATTTCCAACCTCGTGGAGGTCGAATTCAAATGAAGAGCACCTGCTTACTGACGCGAGCCCTCCTGGCGCTTGCCATCCTGCCCGCTCTGGCCTCCGCCGAGATGGTCCCCCAGATCGCCTTCGGAACCTCCCCGGGCGGAACGTGGAAGACCACCATCGTTGTGGTGAACCGCTCGCTTACCGCCGGCGGCAACGTCCAGCTCGCCTTCTTTGACCAGCAGGGCGCGCCCCGCCCGACGCCCGCCAACGGCGTCACCGCGGCTACTCATCTCGTCTACCTCCCGCCCGGCGGTTCGGCCCGCGTCGTTGTCGAGGACGATGCCGCCGCGCTCGCGGTCGGCTGGCTGCGCATGACGCCGCCGGCACAGGTCGCCTTGAGCGGCCAAGCCATCCTGCGGCAAAAGGTCCCCGGCCGTCCCGACTTCGAAACCGTCGTGCCCTTCGCCGGAGCGCCGGACGCCGTCCAGTGCCTGGTGCCGTTCAATCCAGCCGCCACGACGGCCACCATGCTCTATCCCTTCGACAACACGGCGGAATTTGCCTCCAGCATCGCCCTGGCCAACTACGGCGCCTCCGACCTGTCGGTCACGGTCGACGCCGTCGACGAAGGCGGCGTCAGCCTGATGAGCGTCCAGGTGCAGTTGACGAAAGGCCACCACACCGCCTTCCGCATCGACGAGCAGTTCCCCATCCTGGCCGGCCGCAAGGGCGTGCTGCGCGTCACCGCGCCCAAATACGCGCTCGGTATCCAGGCCTTCCTGTTCAACCACGGCGGAGCCTTCACCACCATTCTGCCGATTCAGATGTGACGGTCCGGCGCCGCTTGTGCTTCCATGCTGCCGTGGGGTAGAGTCCAGCCATGCCGGCGAATCAGCAGGTCACGCGCCGCGGGGCGCTTGTCGCCATGAGTTCCATCGCCGCCCAGGCCGCCGCGCCGCGCCACCCCGCGCTCCGCATCGCCCTCGCCCAGATCGATCTCGACGACGGCAACCTCCACCGCAACATGGAAATCGCCGCTGAAGCCGCCGCCGATGCCGCCCGCCATCGCCCCGACCTCTTCTGCCTGCCCGAGGCCGTCGACTTCGGCTGGCTCCACCAGCAGGGCCGCCGCGACGCCCTGCCCATCCCCGGCCCCTACACCCATTTCCTCGCCTCGCTCGCCCGCCGCCACAACTTCTGGATCTGCGGCGGCTGCCTTGAAAAGGACGGCGCCGGCGTCTATAACTCGGCTGTCATCCTCGACCGCTCCGGCCGCACTGTCCACAAGCACCGCAAAATCCGTACCCTGCCGGAACTCACCAGCCACATCTACGACGCCGGACCCGCAGATGCTCCCCTCACCGTCGACACCGAGTTCGGCCGCTTAGGTCTGACCATCTGCGCCGACAACTTCGACATCGCAATCCCCAAACGCGCCGCGGCCGCCGGCGCATGGCTGCTGATCGCCCCGCACGGCTTCGCCGCGCCCGTCGCTGACATGGAAAAAAACGCCAAGGAATACGCCGCTCACATCCGCCGCGTGGCCACGGCGACCGGCATGTGGGTGGCCGCGGCAAACGTCGCGCTGGCCCGCGTCAGAGGCGGCGATTGGAGAGACCAGATGCACTGCGGCGTGTCCCGCGTCGTCCGCCCTGACGGCGCCGCCGCCGTAGAAGCGAAATTCAAGACGCCCGACCTCGTCGTCTGCGACATCCCGGCCGAGTAGCCGGCGCGCGTCTACTCGAACGCCTGCTCGCTGTAGTTGATCCGCACGCCGTAAGCGCTGACGATCAGGTTCATCCCCATCCGCGCCCTCGGGTTCTCCTGCCCCTTCACCTTGCCCGACAGGATGTCCTGGCTCAGCGTCAGTTCATCGTCCACCCGTTGCTTGGTCTCTACGTTTTTGCCCATGAAGTGCCCCGGATAAAAGAACTTGATGCGGTGCTTTTCCATGAGCGCGCTCGTCTTCCTGCAGGTCTCGATGAGCGTTGAGAACTTGCCGAACAGCAGCAGGTTGCCGGACCCGAATGAATCGCCGCTGAAACCGTAGCCGGCGGCGGTGTCGATGAACGTGGTGGATCCCGGCGTGTGGGCCGGCGTGAAGACCACAAGCAACTGGCGCCCGCCCAGGTCGATGATCTGGCCGTCGTTGAGGTCCTTCAGCTTGCCTTTGTAGTGGGACACGAACTGCGACCCGGCGTCGGCCGGATTGATGTAGAGTTCGGCAAAGGAGTTGATGGCCGCTCCCGTGTGATCCGGATGTGCGTGGGTGGCCACCAGCATCACCGGCTTCTTCGTGATCGAGGCGACAATCTTGTCGAGATCCGCGATCTTCGTGCCGGCGTCAATCAGGACCGCCTTGTTTTCGCCTTCCACCAGGTAAAGGCTCTCGTTGGCCATCAGCTTTCCGGTGCCGACCCACGTGTGTGCGTCGATCCGGCGGAACACGACATCGTCGTTGCGCGCAACCACTTCACCTTCGATCTGCACAGCGGGCATCTGTGCCTGCGCCGCCGCGGAGAGGATGAGAATCGGAATCAGTGCCAGCAATCGTTTCATGATTTGAATCTCGCACGTAGACAGAAAAATGGCCATCCCCAAAACGGGATGGCCCGGCTCCTGCCACGTGCATTTCCCTCAACGTCTTGTTCACCACGGTCCAGCAAACCGGATCACACGGCGTGATTGGCGGCCTTGGCGCCGTCAACAACCTCCAGAAACGCCTGCGCGGCGTGGGACAGGTTGCGGCGGCTCGGGTAGATCAGCCGGATTTTGCGCTCCACCTGCAACTCCTCCACCTTGATCTCGCACATCTCGCCCTGGTTCAATTCGCTTTCGACGCACATCTTGGGCAGGAACGCGACGCCTTCGTTGCGCTGCACCATCATGCGGATGGTTTCGACGGTGGGCATCTCGACATCCATGTTCAGCCGCACCCGAGCCTTCTGGAACGCCTTGATGACGAACTCGCGGTAGGGCGAAACGACGTTGTGGGCGATAAAGGTCTCCATCCCCAATTCCTGGATGCCGACGCGTTCACGCCCGGCGAACCGGTGTTGCGGGCTCACCACAAAGCAGAGGTGGTCGTCATAGATCACATGCGAGGTCAGGTGATCGTCGTCCGGGTCATAAGACACCACGCCCAATTCCAGATCGCCGTCAATGATCTGCGCCGGCAGCTTCGACGACAGTGTCCGCCTCACCTGCACCTTCACCTTCGGATACAGCCGCCGGTAGTTTACGATGTGATGGATCAGATAGAGGCACGTCGATTCGTTGGCCCCGATCACGAGCCGGCCCGACGCCAGATCACGCAGCTCCGCGATCGACGCCGACAGCTCCTCCTCCAGGTTCTCGAACCGCCGGCAATACTCGAGCACGATCTTGCCCGCGTCGGTCAGCGTCAACTCCCGCCCGGTGCGGTCCAGCAGTTTCTCGCCCAGTTCGTGCTCCAGCCTCTGCACGGCCAGCGAGATGGCGGGCTGCGTCCGCAGGAGTTTTTCTCCCGCCCGCGAGAAGCTGCGCTCGGTGGCGACTGTCAGGAAGACCTTGAGTGGATAGAGTTCCATAGAAGCTATGAGG
Organism: Bryobacteraceae bacterium; assembly: GCA_014860455.1. GTDB lineage: Bacteria > Acidobacteriota > Terriglobia > Bryobacterales > Bryobacteraceae > PNKE01. The sequence goes on from JACZJQ010000257.1 coordinate 7,688, forward strand.
CTACCAGTACCTATTTATAGATCTTATCCCATAGCAAGAACTTATTCAAGCACCTATGATTATAAATTTGCCAAATTGACATTGGATGGAGAGAATGTTGGATGAGCGGTCGTTCCGCCACGCCAGGAGCAACAGGCCAGGGCGCCGGAACGGCCGGGAAAGTGAGTTTGCGAGCGCGAGCATGGACACAACCAACGACCGAAAGCGCGTTTACATCTTCGACACGACGCTGCGTGACGGCGAACAGTCGCCCGGATGCAGTATGAGCGTCCCGGAAAAACTCCGGATGGCTTATAAGTTGGTGGAGCTTGGCGTCGATATCCTCGAAGCCGGCTTCCCGATCGCCTCCGAAGGCGACTACGAGGCAGTGCGCGAAATCAGTCGCGCGATGCCTGAGGTTCGCGTGGCCGGACTGGCCCGCGCGACCCGTCTGGATGTCGAACGCGCCGCTTCGGCGTTAGAGCCCTGCTCGCGCCCGCGAATCCATACTTTCATCGCCACAAGCGATATCCACCTCAAGTTCAAGCTGCGCAAATCCCGCCAGCAGGTTCTTGAGGATGCCTGCAGAGCCGTTGAACTCGCACGCCAGTTTACCGACGACGTCGAGTTCTCCGCTGAGGACGCCATGCGGACGGACCTCGATTACCTCGAGGAGGTCTCCAAGGCCGTCGTCGCCGCCGGCGCGGGCACGGTCAACCTGCCCGATACGGTGGGCTACTCGACGCCATCCGAACACGCGTCGATGATCCAGCGCATCGACAAGGCGCTGGAGGGCAAGGCGATCCTGAGCGTGCACTGCCACAACGATCTGGGCCTGGCAACGGCCAACTCGCTGGCGGCGGTGGTGGCCGGGGCGCGCCAGATCGAATGCACGATCAACGGCATCGGGGAGCGGGCGGGCAACTGCGCGCTGGAAGAGGTCGTCATGGTCATGAAGGTGCGCAACGACCAGTATCCGTTCGAGACAGGGATCAACACGGAACATCTGTTCCCTGCCTCGCAGATGCTGTCAAGCATCATCACGTTCGGACCCCAGCCGAACAAGGCCCTGGTCGGGGCAAACGCCTTCGCCCACGAAGCCGGCATCCATCAGGACGGCTACCTCAAGGAAAAGTCCACCTACGAGATCATCGACCCGCAGATGGTCGGCATCCCCGAAGGCCGCCTCGTGCTTGGCAAGCACAGCGGACGCCACGCCCTGCGCTCGAAGTGCGAGATCCTCGGCTACAACGTCAGCAAGGATGAGCTCGACGCAGTCTACTCGGGGTTTATCGCCATCGCCGACAGGAAGAAGGGCGTGACGGATAATGAAATCCTGGGCCTGATCCGGGCGATGAAGGGCGGTGAACACACCGTTCACCTCTCCGACGCGGCCTCGGCGGACTGACAACATGCAACTCAACATCCTCGTTCTGCCCGGTGACGGCATCGGTACCGAAGTCACCCGGGAAGCCGTACGTGTGCTCACGCGCGTGGCTACCCGCTACAACCACACATTGAATCTTTCAGAAGGCCTGCTGGGCGGCGTCGCCATCCATAAAACCGGACAGGCGATGCCGGATGAAACCGCGCGCCTCGCCCAGGACGCAGACGCCACTCTGATGGGGGCAGTCGGCCTGCCCGAATTCGACAACGCGCCGCCGGCCCAGCGCCCTGAACGCGGGTTGCTCGGCATCCGGGCGATTTTGGGCGTCTACGCCAACCTGCGCCCGGTGCGGACCTACAAGGCGCTGATCGATTCCTCGCCATTGAAGAATCATCTTGTCGAAGGCACGGACATGATCATCGTCCGCGAGCTCACCGGCGGCATCTACTACGGCACCCCGCGCGGCATCACCGGCGAAGCTCCCAACGAGCATGCGGTGAACACGATGGCGTACTCGCGACACGAGATCGACCGCATTGCCCGCATGGCGTTCGAGCTGGCGTCGAAGCGGCGAAAGAAGGTTTCCAGCGTCGATAAGTCTAACGTCCTTGAGACGTCGCAGCTGTGGCGCAAGGTGGTGACCGAAGTCGCGGCCGATTACCCGACGGTTGAACTCGAACACATCCTGGTGGACAACTGCGCCATGCAGTTGGTCCTCAACCCGCGGCGGTTCGACGTGGTCGTGACAGAGAACATGTTTGGCGACATTCTGTCGGACGAAGGCGCGGTACTGGCCGGGTCGATCGGCATGTTGCCGTCGGCGTCGATTGGCGGCAAGAGGCCGTCGGGGGCGTGGGTTGGGTTGTATGAACCGGTCCATGGTTCGGCTCCGGATATTGCGGGGCAGAACAAAGCCAATCCGCTGGGCGCGATCGGCAGCGTGGCGGCGATGCTTGAATACAGCTTCGGCCTCATGGAAGAGGCCGCGGCGGTGAACCGGGCGATGGAAGCGGTCCTGAATTCGGGCCGGGTGACGGCCGACCTGAAACCGCCAGGCGCGCCGGCCACCACCGAACAGGTGGGCCAATCGGTCTGCGAAGCCATCGGGTAGGGCGGACCCCTGGTCCGCGGCCGGCCCCCCGGCCGGCACTTTGCGCCGAGGCCGCGAACGCAGCGAGCGGGTAGACCAGAAGTCCGTGAGCGTAGCGAGCGCGTCATGCACTCAACGGGTGGTACAAGTGAAGATAGGAACACACGAATGAGCCGACCGAAGACGATCATCGAAAAACTCTGGGACTCCCACGTTGTTGCCCAGCCCGAAGGCGCACCGGCGTTTCTGTGGATTGATTTGCACCTGGTGCATGAAGTGACTTCGCCGCAGGCTTTCGCCGGGCTGCGGGCGCGCGGGATCAAGGTCCGGCGGCCTGATCTGACGCTCGGCACCTGCGACCATTCGACGCCGACGACGCCGCGCGACCTTCCGATCATCGATCCGATCGCGGCGGCGCAGGTGGCGCAGTTTGAAAAGAACTGCACCGAGTTCGGCATCCCCCATTTCGGGTTCAAGAACGACAAGCAGGGCATCGTCCACGTCATCGGACCGGAGAACGGTGCGACGCAGCCGGGCATGACGGTGGTCTGCGGCGACTCCCACACGGCGACGCACGGGGCGTTTGGCGCGCTGGCGTTCGGCATCGGCACCAGCGAAGTGGAGATGGTGCTGGCGACGCAGTGCCTGCTCCAGCGCAAGTCGAAGACGTTTAACGTGAAGGTTGAAGGAGCTCTCGGCAAGGGTGTGACAGCGAAGGACATCATCCTGGCATTGATTGCGCGTATCGGCGTCGGCGGCGGCACGGGATGCGTCATCGAATACACCGGGTCGGCCATCCGCGCGCTGACGATGGAACAGCGCATGACCGTCTGCAACATGTCGATCGAAGGCGGGGCGCGGGCCGGGCTGATTGCGCCGGACGACACCACTTACGAGTTCCTCGCGGGACGCAAACTGGCGCCCAAGGGCGCGGCCTGGGATGCGGCGGTGGCGAAGTGGCGCACGCTGCCGACCGACGAAGGCGCGACCTACGACAAGGAGATCTCCATCGACGCCTCGGCGCTTGAGCCGATGATCACCTTCGGGACCAATCCTGGCCAGGGCGTCGCCATCACACAGCCGATCCCCGACCCCGGCTCGGTGGCCGACGCCGTCGAACGTGAAACGCTGAAGAAAGCCCTGGCCTACATGGGCCTGGAAGCGGGCAAGCCGCTGCTGGGCCAGAAGCTGGACGTTGTCTTCATCGGCTCCTGCACCAACTCGCGGATGAGCGATCTGCGGGCCGCCGCAGCGATTCTCAAGGGCCGCAAGGTGAACCCGGCGGTGCGGACGATGGTGGTGCCCGGTTCGATGCAGATCAAGCGCGAAGCCGAGGCCGAGGGTCTGGACCAGATCTTCCGCGACGCCGGCGCCGAATGGCGCGAGGCCGGATGTTCGATGTGCATCGCCATGAACGGCGACCAGTTGAAGCCCGGCGAATACAGCGTGTCGACGTCGAACCGCAATTTCGAAGGCCGTCAGGGCAAGGGCGGGCGCACGTTCCTCGCCAGCCCGGAGACCGCTGCCGCATCGGCGGTGGCGGGTGTCGTCGCCGATGTCAGGACGCTGTTGGGCTGAGCCGAGGAGACCATCATGCAGAAGTTTGAAGCATTCGAAAGCCGTTACGCCATCCTGCCGGTGGACAACGTTGACACCGACCAGATCATCCCGGCTCGCTTCCTGAAGACCATCTCGAAAGACGGACTGGGCGACCAGCTTTTCTTTGACTGGCGGTATGAGGCCGACGGTTCGCCGAAGCCGGATTTCGTGCTGAACACACCTGAGGCCAAGCAGTGCAAAGTGCTTGTGGCGGGCGACAACTTCGGCTGCGGTTCGTCGCGCGAACATGCGCCTTGGGCGCTGACGCAGTACGGATTCCGGGCCGTGGTTTCAACCTCGTTCGCCGACATCTTCAAGAACAACTCGCTGAAGAACGGGCTGCTGCCGATCGTGGCGCCCGGCGATGTCCATAAGGAAATGCTGGCCGCGTCCGGCACAGTGAAGGTGGATCTGGCCACGCAGACGCTGACGCTGGAATCGGGCAAGGCGATTGAGTTCGCCATCGACGCGTTCTCGAAGGCGTGTTTGCTTGAAGGCGTCGATGAACTGGGCTTCGTCTTGAAGCACGAAGAAGCCATCCAGGCCTACGAAGCGGCCAATCCGCCGGCGGTCGATACCCGCCTGGTCAACGCCTGAGCCCAGCCCGGTAGGGACGTTGCCCGCGGCTGGGATGCGTATTCCGTGGGAGGAACACGTGTGTGGCCTGCGCCGTGGCGAGTGGGTCGGAGGGCTTGGTTGGGGAGCGGCCGGGGATAGGCCACTGGCGGACAGCTTGTTGGAGTTGCCGGGTGTGTGGAGAAGTGATGAGGTACCCTTTCGGCTTTTCGGTGAAACATCACTAATCGCGCCGCATTGCTTGGCCGCAAACGACGTACAATCCCAGTCTTTCGGGAACGCTGGACAGGCACGAACCAGTGTGGATATGCTGATCTGAGCCGTGTCTCAGACTCCAATCCTCGACCTGGAACATGAACCCCCACAACCGCCGAAAATTTGGCGCCAGATCCTTCTCGGCGCATTTCTGGGTTTGCTGCCTCTCCCTCTTCTGATCCTGATTGAGATGGGTTATGTGCCGGAGATCCGCTGGCCCGAAATCAATGACTGGCTGATCATTCCCGCAGTATTCGTTTCACTTGCCGTTCACGAATTCGGTCATCTACTCGTTGGATCGATCGTGGGCCTGGGGGTGGATGGACTCTCGGTCGGGCCGTTCGGGTACTTCAGATCTGGAGACCGCTGGATCTTCAGATTCGAAATCAAATCGCTCTTTTGCGGATGCTACAAACCCCGGATCGGAGCCGCCGATCACAGTGCGGGGAGGTACGTTTGGATGGTCGCGGGTGGACCACTATTTAGCTTGGCGTTAGCGTCAGCGACATGGCTGGCTACGAGCCTGTACGGGGACGGTGTTTGGGCATGGGCCGGAACTCTGTCCTGGGTGTCGCTGGTTCTGTTTCTGCTCTCGGCCATCCCATACTCGGCCGGGCTCAACATGACCGATACGGCGCGGATCTGGCAACTGACCCGGAATCCTGTGCAGGCGAAGGCCTGGATTGCCCTTTTGGACATCCAGTCGCAGGAAGCCCAGGGGGTTCGCCCGAAAGATTGGAATTCAGAGCACTTCGAACTCATGCTGCGCGCCACCAGGAAGACCAGTGGATACGCCTATTTTCAACTGATGGCCCATTACAGGCGCCTTGCCGAGGGGATGGAAGTGGCAGCCTTGGAGCATCTGGAAAATGCGCTCTCTGAATCGCACCGAATGGGAAAGCTACTGAGGAGCGTGATCTTCGTTGAGGCAGCGTCGGCGAGCACGGTGATTAGGAAACAGCCCTCACAGGCCCGAGTGTGGCGGGACCGCGCCTGCGGGATCTGGAAGCCTAAATCATTGGACGGGCTGGACGCCGAGATCGCGATGCTGGAGGGCCGATACGAGGACGCACTCAAGCACCTGGAACGAGCGAAGGCCTATCTCGACAGGCTCGGTCTGGATTCCGGCATAGTCCGGTTCGCCAGGGCGGAACTGCTGGCGAAGGAAGAGCGCTGCAGGGCAGAACTGGCAACTGGGTGAACGCACACCAGGGATCCCAGATGACGAGGGGCCGGACTGTGCGCTGTGGCGTCAGCCGGCCGGACTCGGAAACTGTCTATTTATTGCAGGCGGCGCGACAAGTGTTGTTGGACTGCGTGCAGGCGGTGAGGGCCTTGTCGGTTTTGGCGGCTTTCTTGCAGGTCTCGAGGCGTTTGGCGCAGCCGTCGAGGCATTTCTGGCGGGCGTCGTCGGAGGAGCCCTTCTTGTCGCCGGCGAGAAGCAGCGCGCAGGACAGCAGCATGAGAGAAGCGAGTTTGAGCATATTCGGACCTCCTGGTCGATTTGAAGTATAGAACAAGGCGGTGGCTGATGGTAGGCGATCAGAAGTGAGGCTGGCCCGGCGGGGCAGGAGAGCTTCAGCGGCTGGATGTGGCGAGGGCGGCGCGGTGGGCGCGGGTGGCGGCTTCGACCTGCTGGTGCGATTCGTAGGGCAGATAGGCGGCGCGCATCACGAAGCGGTAGAGGCGGCCGGGCGCGTAGTTGGGGACGTAGAACTGGAAGTCCCAGGCGGGGTTGCCTTTGCCGCCGCCCGAGGGCGACTGCGTGATGCGGACCTGGTCGCGCGGGCGGAACATCTGCACAAAGGCCATGCCGCGGCAGATGCCGAAGTACCAGGGTTCGGTGAAGCGGTGGTTGGAGAGGCTGTGGACGAGGGTGAGCGGGAAGGGTTCGTCGTGGGGGAAGACGCGGGTGTCGGTGGTGGCGATGTGGGTGGAGAGTTCACCGTGGGCGGGGGTGACGCCAAGGATCCAGGCGGGTGTAGCCTTGGGATCCGATGCAGGGACGCCTCGAAAGTGGATGTCGAGAGATTCGGGCTGGTTGATGTAGCTGGCCCAGAAGAGGTTGATGTAGCCGTTCTTGAACGTGGGCCGGCGGGCGATGAGTTCGATGGTCAACGCGATTGTGCCGTCATCCAGGAGTTCATAGCGCTGGCAGGACTCCAGGGCGTGGTGGAATGTGGGCGGCTGGCAGAGCTCGGCGATGTGTGAGCTGATGGCGCGGAGTTCGATGGGGTGGTTGCGGGGCTCGAACTGGATGCGGCGGTCAGTGGAGGCCGTGCCGTCGAGGATGTGTTCGAAGTTGAGTCCGGAATAGGCGGGGACGAAGAGGTTTTGCGGCTGGCGCTGGTGGCGCAGCAGGGCGAGGCCGCTGTAGCCGGCGCGGTGGCCCGGCAGGACATCGTCGTCGACGGCGGAGTTGTCGACGATGACGGCTTCGACGGGTCCGCGTTTGAGGACGGCGTAGGACTTCAAGGGGCGCGAGTATTTGACGGCGGGGTTGGCGAGGGAGGTGGCGCCGGCTGAGTGATCGACGGTCTCCTGGGCGGGGAGCAGAGAGAGCGAGACGAGGGCGGCCAGGAGGGTCAGCTTGATGCGGGGCATTTGAGAGACGAGTTTACTACGGCGGGGTGCGGGGCGAGCGGCGCGGACTAACATAGGGGGATGAAGTTTTCCCGCAGGAGCTTGCTGGCCGGCGCCGCAGCGATGGCCGGATGCGCGCCGCGATTGGCGCGGCTGAGAGAGCCTGCCCTCATCATGCGCAGGTCGCCGGTGGTTTGGAAGGCGCGATTCGAGACGACGCAGGGGCGGTTTGTCGTTCAGGTGGCGAGGCCGTGGGCGCCGCTTGGGGCGGACCGTTTTTACAGCCTGGTGCGGGGCGCATATTACGATGGCTGCCGGTTTTTCCGGGTGCTGCCGGGCTTCGTCGTGCAGTGGGGCATCAATCCGGATCCGGCGGTGTCGAAGGCCTGGGACGATTCAACTCGGATCAAGGACGATCCGGTAAGGGCGTCGAATGTGCGAGGCACGATCAGCTTTGCGACGTCGGGACCCCAGACCAGGACCGTGCAGGTCTACATCAATCTGGGGGCAAACTCGCGGCTGGACGCGAGAGGATTTTCGGCGTTTGGGCGGGTAGTCGAGGGCATGGATGTCGTCGAGAAGCTCCATGCGGGCTACGGCGAAGGCGCGCCGAAGGGCAAAGGTCCGAGCCAGGACCGGATCACGAAAGAGGGCGAGGCGTATCTGGCCCGCGAGTTCGCGAAGCTGGACCGGATCATCCGCGCGCGGGTGATCTGAAGCGGATCAGGCCGGGAAGCAGCCCAGCACGCGCTGCATGTCGCTGAGTTCTTCGAGGTGGCCGATGGCTCGTTTGACGCGCTCCTCGTCGAGGCTGCCGAGCAGTTCGAGATAAAAAAGGTATTCCCAGGGCTTGCCGCGCAGGGGGCGGGATTCGATCTTGGCGAGCGAGATGTCGCGCAGGGCGAAGGCGCTCAGGGCGCGGAACAGCGAGCCGGGCTGGTTGCGTGTGGTGAAGACCAGCGTGGTCTTCCAGCCCTTCTTGCCCTTCTCGACGACCGGCAGCGGCGCATCGCCGGCACGGCGGAGCAGGAAGAAGCGGGTGAAGTTCTGGCGATCATCCTCGATCGAGCGGCGCAGGATGCGGCCGCCGTAGATGGTGGCCGAAACGGCGGAGGCGATGGCGGCGGCGTCCTTCAGGCCCTCGGCCATGATCATCTTGACGCTGCCTGCGGTGTCGTAGAACGGCTCCCGCTCGAACTGGGGATTGGCGGCGAAGAAGGACAGACATTGGTTCAAAGCGACTGGGTGGGAGTAGACACGGCGAACATTCGCCAAGCGAACGCCTGGGACTGCGATGAGGTTGTGGACGATGCGGACGCTGGTTTCGGCAACGATCTGATGATCGAAGTGGAGCAAATGGTCGTAGTTCTCGTGGACAGACCCGTGGAGGGTGTTTTCGATGGGGATAACGGAGGCCTCGCAGCCGCCAGAGCGAAGAGTGGCGAAGACTTCCTCAAACCGTTGACAGGGAACGACTTCGACATCAGGCCCGAGCAGTTTGACGATGGCCTCGTGGCTGAAAGCTCCGGCTTCGCCCTGAAAGGCTACGCGCAGAGTGCGTTTGGATTTAAGGTGTTTCGCCAATGTGATCCCCGTTGCTTGAGTTTGTTCCGATTCCAGAACAGAATTGAATCAGGCGGTGCGAATCCGCCGGATTCAAGCTTCCGCGTCCTGAAAACGGCTGGCCCGGCGCGAAGAAGTGAGCCCAAGCCGCATCGAATCATATCATGGATGACGCCGGACAGAAGCTGAAGCAGGCAAGAGAACGACTCGGTTTGCGATACCGCGACGTTGAGGAGTTTAGCTCGCGCATCGCCGACCGCCACCGAAACGGCGAGTTCACGATCGCCATCAGCCGCTTGTCCGACATCGAGAACCGCGGCGTGGTTCCGAACATTTACAAGTTGTATTCGCTTTGCACGATCTACCGGCTGGATTTGAAGGACGTGCTGTTCTGGTATGGGGTGGACCTGGGCGGGCTGCCGTCCGACATCACGCTTGTGGCGCCGGACAAGACGCATCTGGTGAACTGGAGCGCGGACGGCCTGAGCATGGGTTCGCAGGCGCACGTGCAGGTGCCGATTTCACTGGACCCGGGCGTGGACCTGGGCAAGACAACGTTTCTGAGCCGGTATATCCAGAGCTGGGGCATGTTGCCGGTGATGCTGCTGGCAGGGCTGGATTTGAACGCGCACAGCTACGGATTCGTTGGCCTGGACGACTGGTTCATGTACCCGCTTCTGCATCCCGGAAGCCTGCTGTTGATCGACGAATCGAGCAACAGGATCGCGCAGTCGGGATGGACGAGCGAGGCCGACCGTCCGATCTACTTCCTCGAGACGCGGCAGGGGTGGCTCTGTTGCTGGTGCAGCCTGGAAGGCGACCGGCTGATCGCGATTCCCCATCCGGCGTCACCTTGCGCGCCGGCGGTCTACCGCCACGGGGAAGAGGCTGAGGTGCTGGGGCGGGTGACCGGAGTAGCTATCAGGTTTGGCGCAGGGGTCAAGCCACGGACGCGTTCCTGAATGCTGAGAGCAGGAACTCGAGGTCGGAGAGAAATAACTCCTGATCGGCGGGGCTGGCGTCAAACGGGACGAGGTTGCGATAGGGGGCGAGCCTGAGCCAGTTCTCGATCAGCACTGTGCGGTTGGTGGGCAGGCCGGCGAAATAGAGGGAGATGTCGGCACGCTGCTGCTCGATGCCGAGTTCAAGCCACTGGCGAAAGGTACGGTCGTGGCTTGACCGCAGAGCAGTGTGCGCCTCTTCTTCGCCGAACATTTTGGCGAGTCCGTGGTGTTCGTACTTGCCTGTGTCGTGGTTGCGGCGCTGGGCGAGATAGACGAGGCGTCCATAATACGTGGGGATCTGGCACAGCGTCCGGTGCCAGACGTCCGCGCTCGCACTCCTCCAGGGTTCTGACGTCATGAGGGTCATTGCCTGCCGGTCCAAGCCTCGATCTATCTTAATAGAAAAGCGAGTCTTCGCGCCATCCCCCATCTTCGCCCGGTAGATCGCCGGCAGAGTTGTTCCGAAATCAGAAAATCTATCCTGTGCGCTTCGCAAAATCGCCAGAAGCAGTTAGGCTTTGTTCGAGGCTGCTGAACAGTCAATTTCCGAAGGAGTCACCCAATCATGAAGAGAATCATTCTTGCCCTGCTGCTGGCCACCCCGGCTTTCAGCATCATCGTGCCGCAGGCCGATCCATTCCCGAAGTGCTTCCCCTGCGTGCCTCCCGGACCCTGAGCGCCGGACGGCTGTAGTTAATGGCGTTTCGCCACCCGGTGAACACGGCCTGCAGCAGGCGGCTGGCAGTGAATCCGGATACTGATATCATCGAAGGGCGCGCAGCAATGCGCGCCCTTCTTGTATTCAGCCCCCGGGAGTATACGGACGTGCTCGAAACGCTCATCTGGTATCTGAACACGGCGGCGGCTGTATTGGTGGCGATCAAGTTCCTGGCCGCGGGGCTTGGAAGATTCTACCCTGTGCTGGCGGTTTTTCTGGTCTCGCTGCCTGCCCGGTCGTTGCTGTTGATGGGACTGCAGGCGAATCAATACCTCTACAGCTGGGTTTACATCATCACCTCCCCCATGCTGTCTCTGCTGACGGTGTGGGCGGGTTTGGAGATCTACAGGCTGGTTCTGGAGGCCTATAGCGGTCTTTCGGCGCTCGGCCGGCGTTCGTTTGTTGCGACAGTGGCGGCCGGGGGGGCGATCGCTTTTCTGACCGTGCAACTGGGGTTGCAGGTTCCCAACGAGCCATACCCAACGCTGCGTCTATTCCTTCTATTGGATTCCTGGATCTCCGGAGTCGTGCTCTTTTTCCTGATCACCCTGACCGTTTTCGTGCTGTGGTTCCCGGTTCCGCTGCGGCGGAACGTGGCCGTTTACAGCTTCGGACTGTGCGCGAAACTGGCTGCGGCGTGCACGGGCATCGCGGTGCGGGTGTTCGCGGGGTCGGACTACGGGACCATGGGCGGGGTGCTGATCATGGCGGCGGACACCTTGGTCTGCACGGTCTGGCTGTTCGCATTCACCCGTTCGGGTGAAAGGACGCTCTCGGAGGGGACCATCCGGCGCTCGCCGGAGCAGCGGGCGCGGCTGCTCAGTCAGCTGAATTCGCTGAATGCCATGGCGCGATCGGTAAAACCTCTTTAATGCAAGGGGCATTGCCTCTTGCGGACAGAAGTCAATTGCGCTAAAAGAGATTTCGGGCTACGATATAACGTCAACGTCTGAGTGAGGTCAAACTATGAGTGAGGTCAAACTATGAGCCCACTTGTACCGATTGCTGGCGCCTCGTTGCTGCTTCTCCTCCTGCTCTGCTGGCTTCTCGGCCGGCTGATCAGGACGCGGCGGGTCTTCGAGATTGACCTGGCCTGGTGGAACAGCTTCAGCCCGGAACGCTACAAGCCGATCGCCCGGTTGCTGTCAGAGCAGGATTTCAACTATATTGCCGGTCTGGCTGGCTGCGATCGCCGAATGGCGGCCAAGTTCAGAAGCCGCCGCGTCAAGCTGATGCGGCAGTACTTGAGAGAGATGTCCGCCGATTTCGACAAGCTGCAAGCCATCGGCCAATTGATGGTGGAGGCCGGCACGGCCGGGCGGGAACTGCGGGAGCTGCTGTTCGAAAGGCGGCTGCGGTTCACTCTGGCTATGTGGTCGGCGCAGATGCAGATTGCCGGGTTCCGCGCCGGCCTATCGCGGGTCGACACCACGGGGCTTGTGGGCGCGTTGAACGGGCTGGCGGCGAGCGTCAGGCAGCAGAGCCTCTCGGCCGCCTAGTTTCGGGCGAGTCAGGCACGCCAGCGGCCAAGACGACGTTGTGCGCATGTGTCGACGTGCGTCAGGTTAGAACTCTCGCCAGTTTCTGCGGCGGATGTAACGCTTAGCCTCGTCGTAGGCTGCAAAACGCTTCTCATCGATGCGGAAGGCCCTGGTATGGATATGCCGGCGGCCGCCGCGCAACTCTACAGGATGCAGGACGTGAAGCATCTCGTGGTAGAGGACGAACTCGACGACTGCCGCTGGGATCTCCGGCTTGTCGAGCAGGCGGTTGAGGACGATGGCGTGGTGAGGCGGGTCGTAGTGGCCGAGCAGTGAGGCCGAGGCGGCGCGGCTCCAGCCGAGACGCGGGCGATTAAGCGAGCCCTGGAAGTACTCCTGATTCAGGCGGTCAAACAGCGCATCCAGGTCGTAGCACTGGCCGGTGGCGTGGGCGAAACTCTTCCTGCCGCGTTCGCGGCGCAGGCGGACCATTTCGCCGTGGATCTCTTCGGTATTCACCCATTCGCGATAACGGTCGGAGTGTTCCTGGGCAGGCGGCCGGCGGAAGAGCTTGGAGACCAGGATCTCGGCGAGGGATTCGACGACGGCGGGCGGTGCGGTGCGCCAGAGGTCGGAGAGATGGACGTGGAGGATATCATCGTGAAGGCTGATGCGGCCGTTGGCGTTGGCCCAGGGGCGGAAGCTGACCTGGGCGGAGACGCCGCGGGATTTGCGTCGGGCGCTGATGGCTTTCTGGCGGTAAACGCGGGTGAAGACGTCGTCGGCGGACTCCTGAAACCGGGGCGGATCGGCGCTGGGAACCGGTTCGTCGCCGAACAGCCTAAGTTGGATCACTTGCATCCCTCTTCCGAATAGCATATCAATGGAGTTTTGCGTCCTCTTCAACCGGACGCGGAGGTCCGTTAAGGGCGGGCAGGTATCCGCCTCGACCGGACCAAGTTTTGGAGGCTTCTTGCGTAACGTTAAAATCAGCGCGCTGGGCTGTTATGTGCCGCCGCGCGTCCTTACGAACGACGATCTTGCGAAGATGGTGGACACGTCGAACGAATGGATTCTGGAACGGACCGGAATCCTTGAGCGCCATATTGCCGATCCGGACATGGCCACATCGGACATGGCCGTGATGGCCGCCAAGGCGGCGCTGGAGCAGCGTGGCATCGGCGGCGAAGAGATCGACGCCATCATCGTCTGCACGGTGACGCCGGACCACATGTTCCCGTCCACTGCCTGCCTGGTGCAGCACCAGATCGGGGCGAAGAAGGCGTGGGGATTCGACTTGATCGCGGCGTGTTCCGGATTCGTGTACGGCCTGACGACGGGTGCGCACCTGGTGGGCGCGGGGACACACAAGAAAGTGTTGGTGATCGGCGCAGACACGATGTCGCGGATTATCGATTACCAGGACCGTACGACGTGCGTGCTGTTCGGCGACGGCGCGGGGGCGATGCTGATTGAGCCGGCCGAGGAAGGCGAGCCCGGATTCGTCGGTTTCAAGAACGAGATCGACGGATCGGGTGGACCTGCGTTGAAGATGCGGGCTGGCGGCAGCCGGTTGCCGGCGTCGGCCGAGACGGTGGCGCAGCGGCTGCATTACGTCGATCAGGACGGACAGGCGGTGTTCAAATTCGCCGTGCGGCGCATGGGCGACATCAGCGCCGATCTGCTGGCCGAATGCGGAATTCAATCGTCGGACGTGAAGCTGATGATTCCGCACCAGGCCAACATCCGCATCATCAATTCCGCGGCGCACAGGCTGGGGATGAAGCCCGAGCAGGTGATGATCAACATCGAGCGCTACGGCAACACGACGGCGGCGACGATTCCGCTGGCCACACGCGACGCCATTGCCGAGGGCAAGATGGCGAAGGGCGACCTGGTGCTGTTCACAGCCGTGGGCGCGGGGTTCACTTCAGCTGCGAACCTGTGGCGCTGGGCGTACTAACACAAGGCGTCCAAGGCTGGCGGAGAGCAAGGCGGCGGCGATAGGATAGTCGCATGAAAAATGCGATCGTCCTGCTGCTGGCAGCCGGGTTGGCTGCGTCCGGACAGGCTCCACAGGCGAGAATCAAAATCGACACCGACCGGGTGATCGGCCAGGTGCACCCGCATGTGTTCGGCAACTTCGCCGAGCATCTGGGCCGCTGCATTTACGGCGGGCTGTATGAGCCGGGCTCGCCGCTGTCGGATGAACGCGGGTATCGCAAGGACGTCATGAAGGCCATGCAGGGCATGGGGGTGACGCTGCTGCGCTGGCCGGGCGGCAATTTCGTGTCGGGCTACAACTGGAAAGACGGAATTGGTCCGAAGGCGCAAAGGCCGGTGCGGCCCGAAGGTGCATGGGGAGCGCTGGAGCCGAACACGTTCGGCACGGACGAGTTTCTGGACTATTCCGAGCGCGCGGGCGTGGAGCCTTACATCTGCATCAACGCCGGGCTGGGGACGGTTGAGGACGCGCGGCAGTGGGTGGAGTATACGAACGAATCGCGCGATACCGAGTGGGCGCGGCAGCGGCGCAAGAACGGGCGCGACAAGCCGTATGCGGTGAAGTATTGGGGCCTGGGTAACGAGATCGACGGTCCGTGGCAGTTGGGTCACAAGAACGCCGAGGATTACACGAAGTTCGCGCTGGAAGCGGCGAAGGCGATGCGGCGGGTGGATCCGTCGATTAAGCTGATTGCCAGCGGATCGTCGAACTTCGGGCGCGGGGCGGACTGGATCAACTGGAACCGGGTGGTGCTGGACAAGCTGCGCGACGAGATCGACTACATCTCGCTGCACACCTACATCGGCAACCAAGCCAATAATTTCGAGAACTTCCTGGCCGCTTCGGCCGATATCGACGAGCGGATTGAAGTTGTGGAAGGACAGATCGCAGCTGCGCGCTCGGGGCGGCCGAATGCGCGGCCGATTTACATCGCCTACGACGAGTGGAATGTCTGGTACAGGGCGCGGGGGAATTCGGAGCACGCCACGGGGTCGACGCGTCTGGAGGAGATCTACAACTACGAAGACGCGCTGGCGATGGGGATGTTTTTCAACTCCTTCATCCGCCACGCCGATTCGGTGAAGATGGCCAACCTGGCGCAGATCGTGAACGTGATCGCGCCGATCTTCACGAACAAAGAAGGGCTGTTCCTGCAGCCGATCTACTTCCCGATTGCCGAGTATGCCAAGCAGAGGGATCTGACGGCGATCGAGCTGTGGGTGAAATCGCCGATGTACAAGCCGGCGGGCAAGCGGGAGCTGCCGTACCTGGACACGTCGGCGACCTACGATGCGAAGACGAAGACGGTCTTTTTGAACGTGCTGAACCGCAGCGAGAAGCTGGACATCACGGCGAGGATCGAAAGCGTGGAGGGCAAGGCTGGGGCGGCGGCCGAGGTGTGGGAGATGAACCACCCGGATCTGAAGGCGACGCATACGTTCGGAGCCGATACCAAGGTGAGGCCGGCGACGCGGACGGTGACGCTGAAGATGGACGGCGCTCAGCCGGTGTATACGTTCCCGAAGCACTCGCTGACGATCCTGAAGATCAAGCTTTAGGAGCCGCGGGGAGGGATGACTGCGTGGTGGTCCCGTGAGCGGGGCCGCTTCGTATAATTGGATGAACCCACGTGCCAGAGCAACCCAATTCAACACAACGGCTGTCGACATGCGCGCTCGACTGCCCCGACACTTGTTCCGTGCTGGTGACCGTTGATACGGGCACAGGCAAGGCGGTGCGGATCCAGGGCGATCCGGGGCATGCGATCACGCAGGGGTTTCTGTGCGCGAAGGTGACGCGGTATCTGGAGCGGGTGAACCATCCGGCGCGGCTGACGCAGCCGTTGCGGCGGGTAGGCGCGAAGGGCGCGGGCGAGTTTGAGCGGGTAACGTGGGACGAGGCGCTGGACGGGATAGCGGGGCGGTTGAAGCAGGCGGCGGCGGAGTATGGTTCGGAATCAATTCTGCCGTATTCGTATGCCGGGACGATGGGGCTGATCCAAAGCGCGGGGATGGACCGGCGTTTCTTTCACCGGCTGGGGGCGTCGAGGCTGCACCGGTCGATTTGCGCCGAGGCCGGGACGGTGGGATTGAACAATGCGCAGGGGACGAGGCTGGCGCCTGCGCCGGAGCATTTCGTCCACGCCAAGCTGATCGTGGCCTGGGGCGCGAATATTCTGGCGACGAACGTGCACCTTTGGCCGTTTATCGTGGAGGCGCGGCGGCGGGGGGCGCGGCTGGTGGTGATCGATCCGGTGAGGACGAAAGTGGCGGCACTGGCGGATGTGCACCTGGCACCGTATCCGGGGTCGGACCTGGCGCTGGCACTGGGGATGGTGCATGTGATCGTCAGGGATGGGCTGACCGACGGCGATTACATCGAGCGGTATACGGAAGGGTTTGAATCGCTGGCGGAATTGGCGGCGAAGTACACGCCGGAGCGGACGGCGGAGCTGACCGGCGTTGCGGCGGAAGATGTCGAGGCGCTTGCCAGGGAGTATGCGACAGCGCGGCCGGCGGTGATCCGGTTGAACTATGGCGTGCAGCGGTCAGAGCGCGGCGGCCGGGCGGTCCAGGCGATTGCGGCGTTGCCGGCGATCACGGGGGCGTGGCGGGAGCTTGGCGGCGGACTGCAATTGTCGACGTCGGCGGCGTTCGATTTCAACCGCGCAGCTCTGGAGCGGCCCGACCTGCAACTGGTCGCGCTCGGCCGCGAGGCGCGACTGTTGAACATGTCGCAGATCGGCAAGGTGCTGACGAAGACCTCCGATCCGCCGGTAAAGGCGATTGTGGTCTACAACTCGAATCCGGCGGCGATTGCGCCGAACCAGCGGCTGGTGCATGAGGGGTTTGCAAGGGAGGACCTGTTCACGGTGGTGATGGACCACTTCGTGACCGATACGGCGCGGTTCGCCGACTACGTGCTGCCGGCGACGATGTTCCTGGAACATGACGATCTGTACCTGGCCTATGGGCATTACCATTTGCAACTGGCGTTGAAGGCGTCGGAGCCGCCGGAGGGGTGCAGAGCGAACGCGGACGTCTTCAGCGAGCTGGCGCGGCGGATGGGGTTTACCGAGCCGTGCTTCGAGGACGGGACCGAGCAGATGGTGCGTGCGTTGTTGGACTCGGGGTCGCCGCATCTCGAGGGGATCACGTGGGAGCGGCTAGTCGCCGAGCATTCGATCCGGCTGAATGTGCCGGAGCGGCCGTTTGCGGAGGGCGGGTTCAGGACGGCGACGGGGCGGGCGAATGTTTCGGGCGCGGAGTTGGGGTATGTGCCGCCGGTGGAGTCGAGGCTGGGGGCGATGGCGGGCGAGTACCGGCTGGAGTTGGTTTCGTCGAAGAGCGCCGATACGTTGAACAGTTCTTTTGGACACCGGGAAGACACGGATGCGCAGACGTCGGTGGTGGAGATTCACCCCGACGATGCGCGGGCGCGGGGGATTACCGACGGGCAGACGGTGGAGGTTTATAACGGGCGGGGTGCGGTGAGGTTGACGGCGGCGGTGGGCGACTACACCAGGCCGGGGGTGGTGAGGGCGCCGATGGTGAGGTGGGGGGTGAACGTGAACAGGCTGATCTCAGACAGGTTCACGGATCTGGGCGAAGGACCGGCGTTCTACAATTGCCTGGTGGAGGTGAGAGCGTGCGGCGGCTGAAGTTCATGTACCTGCTGGCGCTGGCGCCGCTGGCCGGGTGTAAGAAGTACCGGCGGCCGAACCCCTCGGCGACGATTGAGGAGCCGGCGGAACTGGCGACGATGGTGTCGATGGGCGAGCCGAAGGATGAGTCGCAGATCCTGAGCGGGTTTGGGCAGATCGAGAGCAGTGCGTGGCGGTGGACGGAGAGGAAGTTTTCAGTGAGTTTGGGGACACCGCTGGCCGGGCGCGTGAAGGGGGCGAAGCTGGAACTCAAGTGCGCGGTGGCGGATGTGATCGCCGCGCAGTTGCTGCCGTTGACGGTCAGCGTGAAACTGAACGGGCGTGCGCTGGAGCCACAGCGGCTGACCGTGGCGGGACAGCAGACGGTGCTTTTCCCCGTTCCGAAGGAGGCGCTGGGTGAGGGCGCGGTGGTGGCGGAGTTTGAACTGGACAAGGCGGCGCGGCAGGGTGAGGATGCGCGGGAGTTTGGGTTGATCGCGGTGTCGATCGGGTTCATCGAGCCATGACGGAGCGATTGGGCCGGTGGTGCCCGTGGATTGTGCCGCCGGTGCTGCTGCTTATCGTTTATGCGGATGGGCTGCAGGGCTGGTTCCAGCAGGACGATTTCGCCTGGCTGCTGCAATGGCGGCTCTTCAATTCATGGAGCGATCTGCCGGGACTGCTGTTCACGCCGCAGGCGCAGGGGACGATCCGGCCGTGGTCGGAGAGGGCGTTTTTCCTGGCCGGCTATGGGCTGTTTGGGATGGACCCGCGGCCGATGCATGCGCTGGTGGCGCTGACGCAGATCGGGTCGCTGTGGCTGATGGCGAGTTTGATGCTGCGGCTGACGGGGTCGAGGGTGGCCGCGGGGTTGGCGGCGATGTTGTGGGTGATCAGTCCGGGCCTGGGGACGCCGATGAGCTGGTTGTCCACATACAACCAGATCCTGTGCGGATTATTCCTGTTGGCGACGCTGATGCTGTTCATCCGGGATGCGGAGCGGCCGAGCCTGGCGCGGACTGCGAGCGCGATGGCGGTGTTTCTGCTGGGATTCGGGGCGCTGGAGATCCACATTGTCTTCCCTGCCCTGGCGACGGGGTGGTGTCTGCTGTACGGGCCGGGAAAGTGGAAGCGGACGCTGCCGTACTGGGCGGTGTCGGGGCTGTATTTCGTTTTGCACCAGTCGGTGGCGGTGAAGCCGGCCGAAGGTCCGTATGCGATGCATTGGAACCTGGACATGGGGACGACGCTGGTGCGATATTTCGGCACGGCGCTCGCCGGGGGGCGGATTCTGGGCCCGTGGCGGCTGCCGGAGTGGTCGTGGGTGGCGGGGGCGTGGG
>JACZJQ010000258.1 GCA_014860455.1 Bryobacteraceae bacterium
CCCGCACCCTGCGCAGCGCCGACGGCCTCGGCGCCCTCACCCACCACATCCTTCTCCCCGCCGCCGCCCGCACCCTCCTCATCGGCGGCCCCAACTTCGGCAGCTATGTCGAACACGACGGCGACGAATCCAACGGCTTCAACGGGACAAACCTCCAGCCCATTGGCGGCGAAGGCGCCCCCGGACCCAAGCCTGGCGGCCGCTGGCGCGTCGAAGTCTCACCCGCCTCCCCCTCCGCGTCGAACCTCTTCCTCAACGTCCTCATCCCCCGTCTCGCGGCGGACTCCTCCGCCCAGCCTCAAATCGAAATGCTCCCCGCCGGCCCCGATGCCATCGCCGTCAAGGTCGGCCAAAGCGCAGTCGTCTTCTCACGCTCCGGCAAACCCCTCACCAGCGTCGACTTGACCCTCAAGCCCGCCCTCGAATGCTGGCTCCTCGACGCCGCCCCCGGCGCCAAATCCTCAGCCTGCCGTGTCCCGCCGCCGGCTCGGTAACTTAGTAATCCAGCGTAATAATCCGGCCTTCGGTAAACCCGAAGAACGTCTTCTTGTCCGCCACCTTCACCCCCGGCGCCAGATCCGCCGCCGTCTTGCCTGCCGCTTTCAAACAACCCGGACACGCCATCACCGTCACGCCCTTCTTCAAGAGGTTTTGCAACTGCTGCTTCGACGCCGGAAAATGCGAATACGTGATGTCCTTGGCGTCCCTCAAAACCACCTCGATCCCCTTGATGTCGAAATACACCAGCACCGGATGATCCTCGGCCATCATCGCCGCCATGTTCATCGCCATCAACACGCGATGCGCACTGTCGGCCCCATGCGAAATATGGATGAACATCCCGTCCCGCTTCTCCGCCGCCCCAGCCGGCATTGCCGCGCACATCATCAACACAGCAGCCGCCACCGCGGCCAGCAGGAATCGTCTCATCGTCGCCATTGGTCCTCTCCTTGTTGACCTGCCCACGGCCAGACAGGCCTTGATATTGGATTCTTAAGATCGTTTTACCTCATTTTGACCCGCCCCGTCTTTACCCCACATTCCAAGAAAAGAGGCGGCGCTTTGACACGCCGCCTCCACTGCCCGGATTGTGACCCCCGGTTACTCCTCGTCGGTCACACACCCCTGGCTCGCGTTCTTCACCAGCCGGATATACTTCGCCAGCGTCCCCCGCGTCGCCTTATACGGCGGCATCTTCCACTCCGCCCGCCGCGCCGCCATCTCTTCATCCGATACATCCACGCTGATCACGTTGTCCTGCGCGTCAATCGTAATCGTGTCGCCGCTGCGCACCAGCGCGATCGGCCCGCCCTCCTGCGCCTCCGGCGTCACGTGGCCCACGATAAACCCATGTGACCCGCCCGAGAATCGCCCGTCCGTCATCAGCGCCACGTCCTTGCCCAACCCCGCGCCCATGATCGCCGACGTCGGCGTCAACATCTCCGGCATACCCGGCCCGCCCTTCGGGCCCTCATACCGGATCACAATCACCACACCCTTCACAATCTCGCCCGTCTCCAGCCCGCGCAGCATATCCTCTTCCGAGTCATACACCCGCGCCGGACCCGTAAACTTCAGCCCTTCCTTGCCCGTGATCTTCGCCACCGCGCCCTCCGGCGCCAGGTTCCCCCGCAGGATCTGCAAATGGCTCGTCGCCTTGATCGGGTTCGACACCGGATGCACGATCTGTTGACCCTCAGCCAACCCCGGCAGATCCGCCACGTTCTCCGCCAGCGTCTTGCCCGTCACCGTCATGCAGTCGCCGTTCAGCAGCCCTTCGGCCAGCAGCATCTTCTGCACCGCCGGCAGTCCGCCGATCTCCTGCAAGTCTTCCATCACATACTTCCCGCTCGGCTTGAAATCGGCCAGCAGCGGCACCCGGTCGCTCACCTTCTGGAAATCGTCAATCGTCAGCGCCACCCCGCACGCCCGCGCCATCGCGATCAAATGCAGCACCGCGTTGGTCGACCCGCCAAGCACCGACACAATCACCATCGCGTTCTCAAACGCCTCGCGCGTCATGATGTCCCGCGGCTTCAGGTCCATCTCCAGCAGCCGCCTGATCGCCACCCCCGACCTGACACATTCGTCCAGCTTCAACTGATCCTCGGCCGGCGTCGACGAACTGTACGGCAGCGACATCCCCAGCGTCTCGATCGCCGACGCCATCGTGTTCGCCGTATACATCCCGCCGCATGCCCCCGCGCCAGGGCACGAATGCCTCACAATCTCGGCCCGCGCCGCCTCGTCGATGTTGCCCGAAATGTACTCGCCGTAGCTCTGGAACGCCGACACCACGTCCAGCTTCTTATCGCCCAGGCACCCCGCCCGGATCGTCCCGCCATACACCATGATCGACGGCCTGTTCAGCCGCGCCATCGCAATGATGCAGCCCGGCATGTTCTTGTCGCACCCGGGCAGCGAGATGTTGGCGTCATACCACTGCGCCCCCATCACCGTCTCAATCGAATCCGCGATCAGATCCCTCGACTGCAACGAGAAGCTCATCCCGTCGGTGCCCATCGCGATGCCGTCGCTCACGCCGATCGTGTTAAACCGCAGCCCCACCAGCCCTGCCGCGTCCACGCCCTCTTTCACCTTCGCCGCCAGGTCCAGCAGGTGCATGTTGCACGGATTGCCCTCGTACCAGACGCTCGATATGCCCACTTGGGCCTTGCCCATGTCCTCCTCGACCATGCCCGTCGCATAGAGCATCGCCTGCGACGCCCCCTGTGACTTCGGCTGCGTGATTCGTGAGCTGTATTTGTTGATATCGGTTGCCATGGGATTTGTCTTCTATCCATTCTGCCACCGCGCGCCCCCGCCCTGCCCAAACCGCGATAGCATGTCCTCAACACTCCCCAGGAGGCGCTTATGAAACTCCGCATCGCGAAGTCCGCATCCATCTTGATCCTCGCCGCCGGCCTCGCCGCCGCGCAGGACAAAACCCCGCCGCCCCTCCAACAACCCTGGGAAGGCGTCCCAGAGGCTTACAGGAACCTCAAATACGGCAAATTTGCCATCCCCTCGTCCGCCGCCCAGTGGAAAACCCAGCGCCAGCGCGTCAGGCAAATCGTCATCGCCTCGCTCGGCGACCTCCCCCCGCGCCCCTCGCCCTCAAACGTCCGCATCGTCTCCACTGACCAGAAAGACGGCTACCGCATCGAAAAATTCGTCTTCCACAACGGCGTCGACGCCACCGTCCCCGGCTACATCGCCATCCCCGACAAGCGTCCCGGCCGCCTGCCCGCCATCCTCACCATGCACGGCCATTCGAGCACCAAGGACAACATGTTCGGCTACGATCCCACCTCCCAAAACGTCGCCGAAATGCTCGCCAAACAGGGCTTCGTCGTCATCGGCATCGACAACTACTTCAACGGCGAACGCAAAGGCTCCGGCCCCGCCGGCGATCTCGAAAAGATGGAGCGCGGCTCGGACATGGAACTCTCCCTCTTCAAACTCAACCTCTGGCTCGGCCGCACTCTCTGGGGCATGATGCTCCGCGACGAACAGATCGCCCTGGACTACCTCGTCTCCCGCCCCGAAGTCGACCCCAACCGCATCGGCGCCCAGGGCATGAGCATGGGCAGCACCCGCGCCTGGTGGCTCGCCGCCATCGACGACCGCGTCAAAGCCGTCGTCGGCGTCGCCTGCTTCACCCGCTATGAGGACTTAATCGCTATCCGCGCCCTCCGCGCCCACGGCATCTATTACTTCGTCCCCGGCCTGCTCAAACACTTCGACTCCGAAGGCGTCATGGCCCTTCTCGCACCCCGCCCCTTCCTGGCCCTCACCGGCGACCGCGACGCCGGTTCCCCGCCCGAAGGGATGAAGAAACTCGAGCAGATCCTCTCGCAGGTCTACAAAGTCCACGGCAAGCCGGGCTCCTTCCAAAGCGTCATCTACCCCGAAACCGGCCACGTCTATAACGACGACATGAAAGTCCGCATGATCGCCTGGTTCAGGAAATTTCTCTAACGCTCCCGGACGGCATCCTTCGCTACCCGTCCTCTCCGCTCCGCCTATGCAGCCATTGCCCGTCATGTGGGTTAATGTGATGATCGGGGACCAACTATGACGATCCGACTCGCAACCTTCATCGCCGCCGCCGCCCTCGCCCAGCCCGCGCCGCAGTACGACCTCCTGCTCAAAGGCGGCCACGTCATCGACGCCAAAAACCGCCTCAGCGCAGTCCGCGACGTAGCCGTCAAGGACGGCAAAATCGCCGCCGTCTCCTCCAACATCCCCGCCGCCTCGGCGCTGAAAACCGTCAACGTCGCCGGCCTCTACGTCACCCCCGGCCTCATCGACATCCACGTCCACTGTTACGCCGGCACCGGCGAGCGCGGCTCCTATGCCGGCGACCTCAGCGTCTACCCCGACGGCCACTCCTTCCGCAACGGCGTCACCACCGTCGCCGACGCCGGCGGCGCAGGCTGGCGCAACTTCGAAGACTTCCTCGACCGCGTCATCAACCGTTCCCGCACCCGCGTCCTAGCCTTCTTAAACATCGTCGGCAACGGCATGCGCGGCGGCCGTTACGAGCAGAACCTCGACGACATGGAAGCCAAGGCCACCGCCGACATGGCCCTCAAACACAAGGGCATCATCGTCGGCATCAAATCGGCCCACTACAACGGACCCGAAACCGCCCCCTTCACCCGCGCCGTCGAAGCCGGCACAGCCGCCCGCATCCCCGTCATGATCGACTACGGCTCCAACCGCCCCGAACGCCCCATCTCCGACCTGTTGACGAAAATCCTCCGCCCTGGCGACATCTACACCCACTGCTATTCCGGCCTCCGCGGCGAACAGCAGGGCGCCACCGGCGGCCCCGCCCAGGCCCTCATCGATGGCCGCAAACGCGGCGTCATCTTCGACGTCGGCCACGGCGGCGGATCCTTCTCCTGGCGCGTCGCCGTCCCGCTCGTCAAGGCCGGCTTCCTGCCCGATTCCATCTCAACCGACCTTCACGTCTCCTCCATGAACGCCGGCATGAAGGACATGCTCAACGTCATGGACAAGTTCCTCGCCATGGGCCTGCCGCTCGACGACGTCATCGCCCGCTCCACCTGGAACCCCTCCCGCGAAATCCAGCGCGAAGACCTCGGCCACCTCTCCCCCGGCGCGCCCGCCGACGTCGCCGTCCTCAAGCTCGAAAAGGGTTCGTTCGGCTTCGTCGACATGCACGGCGCCCGCCTCGACGGCTCCACCAAACTCATCGCTGAAATCACCGTCCGCGACGGCAAAATCGTCTGGGACTTGAACGGCCTCGCCCGTGAACGCTGGGACAAGTTGCCCGCCGGCTACACCCACCAGGGCGACGCCATCTGGGACGCCTACGGCCGCGCCCGCCGTCCCGCCGCCGCAAGACAATCCGGGAGGAAATAGCCATGCTTGAATCCATCAATGGTTCCCGCCGCGACATCTTCCGCGCCGGATCCATCCTCGCCGCCATCACCGCCTTCGGCCGCCGCATCGCCGCCGCACCGCTCGAACCTACCGCCCGCCTCTACCAGTCCATCGGCGTCAAGCCTGTCATCAACTCCCGCGGCACCTTCACGATCATTACAGGCTCGCAGACGCTGCCGGAGGTCAAAAAGGCAATGGACGAAGCCTCCCGCCACTTCGTCCACATGGACGAGCTGATGGATGGCGTCGGCGCACGCCTCGCCGAGATCTCCGGCGCCGAATGGGGCATCGTCACCTCGGGCTGCTGCGCGGCAATCTCCCATCTCACCTGCGCCGCCATCGCCGGCACCAACCCCGAGCGCATGCAGCAACTGCCCGACCTCACCGGCCTCAAAAACGAAGTCATCATCCCCGCCTACTCCCGCAACGTCTACGACCACGCCGTCCGCATGGTCGGCGTCAAAATCGTCGAAGTGCGTGACCCCTCCGAACTCGAACGCGCCTTCACCAGTCGCACCGCGATGGTCTACATCCTTGGCGGACCCGGTGACGACGGCCCCTTGGGCACCCGCGTCTTCGCCCCCATCGCCAAGCGCCACAACGTCCCCATCCTCGTCGATGCCGCCGCCGAAATCCTCACCCTCAAACCCAACGTCCATCTCGAACGCGGCGCAACGGCTGTCGCCTACAGCGGCGGCAAATGCATCCGCGGCCCGCAGGCCGCCGGACTCGTCCTCGGCGAGAAGGAATGGCTCCAGGCCGCCTGGCTCAACTCCGCCCCCCACCACGCCTTCGGCCGCGCCATGAAAGCCGGCAAGGAGGAAATCATGGGCATGCTCGCCGCCGTCGAAGCCTGGATCAAACGCGACCATCAGGCCGAATGGAAGGAATGGGAAGCCCGCCTCTCGCACATCGCCTCCCGCGCCCAGCAGGTTCCCGGAGTCGCCGCCAAAATCACCCAACCCAGCCC
>JACZJQ010000025.1 GCA_014860455.1 Bryobacteraceae bacterium
CTTCTGGCGCTCCCAATGCGGATTCCGGATCGCACCAGCCACCAGATGCGCCGATTGCGGGTAGACCAACTGCTTAGAGCCGTTGATCTTCAGCATGAAGTCCGACCCCCGGATCGTCTCCGTCTGTTTCGCCTTCGGAAAATAGCCCACCTCGATCGCCACATAGTCGCCAATCGCGTGGCTGCCACCGTCCCCGGTCACAAACCTGCCGATGTACTCCGCCCCCAGCGTCGCCGTAGCCGTCTCTGCCTGCGCATGGTACTCCGCCGCCGACTTGCGCGGCTCGATCGCCCACGCCGGCGCCAGCAACGCCACCAGCCAAACTGCAAGCATCTTCATGGCCTCAGGATAAACTGAAAGCTCATGCCGAGGTTCCTCTTTCTCCTGCTCGCATTCGCCGCCATGAGTCACGGACAGTCGCTGAACGACGCCATCGAAGCGGTCATTCAGAACAACCCCTCGCTGCGCGGCCTCATCGGCATCCACGTCATCCGCCTCGCCACCGGCTCCACCCTCTACCAGAGAAACAGCACCATCCCCATGACTCCGGCGTCGAACACCAAGCTGTTTTCCGCCGCGCTCGCCCTCGACCGCCTCGGCCCCGATTATCGCTTCGAAACCCGGGTTCTCGCCCCCGCGCTGCCCAGTCCCGCCGGCGTCGTCGCCTCTCTCCGCATCGTTGGTTCCGGCGACCCCACTCTCTCCGGCCGCGCCTATCCCTTCGACAAGAAAGCCCGCAACGGCAATCCTCTCGCCGGCCTGGAAGACCTGGCCGACCAGGTTGTGAAAATGGGCGTCCGCCGCGTCGGCGCGGTGATCGGCGACGACCGTCTCTACCCCTTCGACCCTACCCCTGAAGGCTGGACCGCCGACGACGGCATCTGGGAATACGGCGCGCCCGTCTCCGCCCTCACCGTCCACGACAACGCCATCCTACTCACCATCCGCCCGGTTAAGACGTCCCCCCTGGCCAACGTCTCCTTCCTGCCGCCCACGGATGAATACACCGTCTTCAACGCCCTCCGCATCGGAGCCGGCCTGCCCCGCAAGATCGAAGTCTCCCGCGCCGCGGGCTCGAAAGTCTTCCGCATCTCCGGCACCGCGCCCCCCACTGGCGGCGCATCCACTGTCTCCATCGCAATCGACGACCCTGCCCTATACGCCGCCAGGGCCTTCAAACGTCTGCTGGAAGACCGCGGCGTCGTCGTCCGCGAAGCCCGTGCCGAGCACCGCCTGCCAGGCGAACCCTACTCGCGGCCCGAGGGCGCCATCCTCGCACGCCGCCAGTCGCCGCCGCTCGCGCAGATCCTCGAAGTGATCAACAAGGTGAGCCAGAATCTCCATGCCGAACTGGTGTCTCTCGAAACCGCCCGCGTCCGCCGTGGCGAGGCATCGCGCGAACTGGCCCTGGAGGAACTCTCGGAATGGATGAGTTCGTTTGGCGCGATTCGCGAAGAGTCCGATCTGTTCGACGGCTCCGGCCTCAGCCGCCGCGGCCTGGTGACGCCTGAACTCGTCGCCCGCCTTCTGGCCAGAATGCACGCCTCCCACGGCGAAACGTTTCGCGCCCTGCTGCCCATCGCCGGCGAAGACGGAACCCTTGCCGGCCGCTTCTCCGGCGCCGCTGACGCACCGGCCATCCGCGCCAAGACCGGCACCATCAGCCACGTCACGGCCTTGAGCGGCTATGCCGGCGACGACCCCTCGCGCCGAGTCGCCTTCTCCATCATCTCCAACCACCAGACCGCGCCCGCTTCCGAGGTCCGCAAGGCCGTTGATACAATTGCATTAGAGATTCTCAGGAGGACAAGGTAGATCATGCCGATCTTCGAATACCGCTGCCAGGACTGCGGTTCACGCTTCGAAAAGCTCATCCGCCGCGATTCCGACATCGAATCACTCACCTGCCCCTCCTGCGGCGAGAAGCATCTCGAAAAGGAACTTTCCACCTTCGCCGCCCACGCCAACGGCCCCTCTGCCTCGTCCCCGCAACCGGGTCCCTGCGGCCAGATGTGCCCTACTCCGGGCCGCTGCGGACTGAACTGAGGCCGCGAGCAAAGCGAGCGGGTCCTATTGCGTGATTTCGCCGGAGCGGGTTGCTGGAGGAGCTACTCGACTGAGCCGGACTGCATCAGCTCCGGCCCCTGCAACCAGGCCGCTGGATCGAACAGCGAGTGCGCCAGGGCGAACAGAAGGCTAATCCAGTACTTGACTTTCGCCTCGTATTCGCCAAGAATACGACCATGGCCCTTACTCCCAGACAGAAGGAAGTCCTCGACTTCATCCTAAAATTCTCCGAACACCACGGCTACAGCCCAAGCTTCGAGGAGATCGCGGGCGGTGTCGATCTGGCCTCGCTGGCAACCGTCCACAAACACGTCAGCGCCCTCGAACAAAAGGGCTATCTCAAGCGCCGGTTCAATGAGAGCCGCTCCATCGAGGTCGCCGCCGAATACAAGCAGGCCGAACTGAACCGCGTCAATCCGGCTGTGCCCGGCCAGATCCCGCTGCTCGGCCGTATAGCGGCCGGTGCGCCGGTGGAAGCCATTCAGAACCCGGAAACGCTCAATTTCGCCGACTTCGCCGGTTCGGCCGAGACCTTTGCCCTCGAAGTCCGCGGCGACTCCATGATCGACGACCATATCCTCAGCGGCGACTACGTCCTGGCCCAACGCTCCGCCAGCGTCCGCGACGGCGAAATCGTCGTCGCCCTGGTCGATGGCACGGAAACCACCCTCAAACGCCTGTATCGCGAGGCCGACGGCCGCTACCGTCTCCAGCCGGCAAACGCGGAGATGCAGCCCATCCTGGTCAGGCCTGAGCAACTCGACATTCAGGGCCGCGTCCTGGCTGTTCTGCGCAAATACAAATAGGACCGGGGCCTCCCAGGGGTGAGCGCGCCCGGTCCTTGGACAATTAATTCGGTGACTTAATTCTGGTGGCGGGCCTTGACCAGTTCGATGGCCCGCAGCCAGTCCTCATGCGCCTGGCCGTGTTCGTGGCCCCGGCCGGCCCAGATCAGATAGGCTTCGCGCTCGACCTCTTCACGGTGGACGTCCACATCGAAAGCCGGCGCGACGACGGTCTTCGTTGCGGTGCGCCGGGCCGTCGCTTTGTGTGTCGCGGCTGCCGTGACGCTCAAAGTCGCCGGCTTCGCGGCGGGCTTGCGCGCCGTGGCGGCTTTCGGCTCGGCGGTGGTCTTCTTCGTGGCGCGCTTGGCCGTCTTCGGTTCTGCCGCGGCGGCGGTGGATTCGGTTTCAACCCTCTTCTTGATTGGCATTCTGTTTCTCCTCAGTACAGACACTACAATACTTGTGTGAATTGTTTGATACGGCCGGGTCACAATCCTACTGCGGCAACGTGGGAAGTGGAGTCTGGCGGTCGGACCCAGAGCTGAAGGCGCATCAACACGGCGCCTTAGAATTAGCTCCCTTTATTATAGCGGATGCCCGGCAGATCGTGGGGCGGAACAAAACGGAAACGGCCGCGGCCCTCCCAGGGGCTGCGGCCTGTCTCAGAAGCGTTGTGCGGTCGGCCTGCTGGCTCAGGCTCTGCGGCGCCGGATGAAGTACAAACCCACCAGTCCGGCCGCCATCATTGCATATGTGCCCGGTTCTGGGATGACCTGTGTGCCGAAATTGTCCAGCCCCAGATCGCCATTCGCAACGTGCGTATTCACAAAACCCAGCGAGGTGATCGCCGACATGTTCACTGATTCGATTCCTGAGAAGCCGCTGAACAAGGCAATGATCACCTGGCTCGGGTCGCCAGGTCCGACCACGGCCAGGGCGTAATCTGGCGAAGTCGCCATGTTGGTTCCATCGGAGAGCCAGAACGAGATACTCGACCCTGGCAGATCGTTTCCGATCAGTTCGATTGAGAAGCCGAGATCCGCGGACGTCAGGCTCCACATGCCAGCATAGTTGGCTCCCGTCCTGCCAGCCGCTCCGACGCCGGCGCTGCCCGAGAAGTAGTCCTCGACCTGCGCGCCAATGGTGGCGTCAAGATAAATGCCGGAGTTTCCTTCGCTCTTGTTGGCAAAGATGGTTCTTCCACCCAACGTGTCGACCACCGCGACGGAGTCGATCACCGAATCACGGGCGATCTGCGCGCTGGCCGATCCATTGAAGTTGTCGATCACAGCGGCGAAGCTCAGCGTACTCGCGATCCCCAGGACCAAAGCCAGATTGAAAATTCTCGTCATGTTCCTTCCCCTCAACTTCATCCCGCCGATCCAGGCGTGGGTGACGCTGCAGCACTGGCAGCGACAATCCCAGCCTAGGGTCCGGTTCGGTAGACCGAATCACCAGGAAGGTCTATGACAGCCGCGAATCAGTACCGAAACCCGCGACGTACTGCTGCCCAGTACAATGCCGCGCGATTGATGCTGTATGGAGAGGAGAGGGTTTGGAATCAGTGGTTTGCGGAGTGACCGGCAAGGCAGGTTGAGGCGGGCCTCCTCAACCGGAGGGGTAGGCGAGAGGTGGAAAGGACGCTTCTAAGCGCCTGCACAAACGAAAACCGCGCCCCGGAGGGCGCGGTTCGCTTGTTGACTAAGTTTACCGACTTAGACCTTGCGGCGGCGGATGGCGAAGAGTCCGAGCAGTCCGGCAGCCATCATCGCATACGTGCCTGGCTCAGGAACGATATACTCCCGGAAATTGTCGAAGGCGTAATCCTGGTTCAGCACTGTGTAGGCCGTGAAGCCCAGAGCGTTGATAGCGCTCAGGTTCGCGGTTCCTGTGAAGGTTGTCAGCGCGGCACTGATTGTGGCAGGGAAGCCGTCCGGCAACGCGATCAACCCGGAAGTCGTACGGTTCAAGCCGTTGTCGCTGCTGACCCAGAACTCGACCGTACCGCCGATCACATCCTTATAAATCAAGTCGATTGAAATGGTCGAACCCGGCGCACTCAGATCCCAGAAACCGGCATACACCGCGCCACCCAAGCCTTGAGTGTTGAAACCCGTACTCACGTTGAATAGGCCACCGGTGATGTTCGTATCCACGGAGTTTGTGTTGGCACCGGCGGTCTTGTCAACGATCAACTTGCCGACCTGGATCCCGTAGGGCAGCACGGCCGCGGGGTTGTTGTCGCTGGCGGGCCCAAAGGGCGTATTGAAATCGTCGATGATCGCACCGAACGTCATGGCAGTGACGCACAGCGCAAGCATCAACAGCTTGCTTAACCTTTTCATTTGTCTATAGCTCCTCCGTGAACAAATCGCAGTGCCAGCACTTTGGTGCCAGTCCTTAACAGTATACACTCCGTGGGTGGACTAATTAGCTATCTTTAGATAGTTGTTTAAGTGCGACTGGTTGGGTGCGTACTAGGCCAAACCCCTTTACCTATCAACTTGATAGACTGTCGGTAGTGTACGTCAAACTGGAACGGAATCTGACCCAGGCTGTCAGCCGCCATCTGAAGGCCTCCGGCGCCGATCTGGATGTCGCCGCCGAGCAACCCAAGGACCCCAAGCACGGCGACCTCGCCTTGCCCGTCGCCTTCGCTCTCTCCAAGCTCCTGCGCAAAGCGCCACGCCTCATCGCCGAGCAGCTTGCCTCGGAACTGCCTCCGATTGAAGGAGTTGCAAAAATCGAGGTGGCCGGCGGCGGCTATCTCAACGTCCGCTTCGACCGCGGCGCCGTCGGACAAAGCCTGCTTCAAGGCGCTGATCTCACCGCTGACGCCTCCACCGGCAAGGTGATCGTCGAACACACGAACATCAATCCCAACAAAGCAGCCCACATCGGCCACCTCCGCAACGCCATCCTCGGCGACACGTTCGTCCGCATGCTGCGCGCTTCGGGCCGAAAAGTTGAAGTCCAGAACTATATCGACAATACGGGGGTTCAGGTGGCCGACGTCGTCGTCGGCTTCCATCACCTGGAAAAGAAGTCGGCCGCCGAGGTTGAAGTTCTCTGCAGAAGCGACAAGTTCGACTATCTTTGCTGGGACCTCTACGCCCGTACCTCGGCCTTCTACACAGGCAACCCTGAAGCTGTCCAGTGGCGGCGTGACACGCTCCACGCCATCGAACACGGCGGAGGCGAACTGGCCCGCCTCGGCCACATCGTCGCCGACGCCATCGTCAACTGCCACCTCGACACCATGTGGCGGCTCGGCATCTTGTATGACGTTCTGCCGCGCGAAAGCGAAATCCTCCACCTCCAGTTCTGGGCCACCGCCTTCGAGCAGTTGAAGCAGCGCGGCGCGGTCTATCTGGTCGAAGAGGGCAAGAATAAGGGCTGCTGGGTGATGGCCGCCGCCCATTTCCGTGACGACACCACCGGCGAAGAAGGCGACGACGACGCCAAGGTGATCGTCCGCTCCAACGGCACGGTCACCTACGTCGGCAAGGACATTGCCTATCAGATGTGGAAATTCGGTCTTCTCGGCAAGGACTTCCATTACAAGCCGCTCCGTACATACCCCAACGGCCACGTGGCCTGGGTGGCGACCGATGAAGCATGGGACGGGCCGTCACCCGGCTTCGGCGGCGGCACTGAGGTCTATAACGTCATCGACTCCCGCCAGAGCTATCTGCAGGACGTCGTCGTCGCCGGCCTGAGGGCGCTCAAGTTCGAACAGCAGGCCGACAACTCCATCCATTTCAGCTACGAAATGGTGGCCTTGAGCCCGCGCACCTGCGTCGAACTTGGCATCCCGCTGTCGGAAGAGGACTCGAAGAAAGCCTACGTCGAGGTCTCGGGCCGCAAGGGCCTGGGCGTCAAGGCCGACGACCTGATCGACAAACTGATTGAAAAGGCCCGCGCCGAGGTCGATGCCCGCCATCAGGACAAGCCCGAGGCCGAACGCGCCGAGGTCGCCCGCCGCATCGCCGTCGGCGCCCTACGCTACTTCATGCTCAAGTTCACCCGCAACACGGTGATCGCCTTCGACCTGCAGGAAGCCCTCAGCTTCGAGGGCGAGACCGGACCCTACGTCCAATATTCCGCGGTCCGGGCTCGCAACATCTTCCGCAAAATGGAGGAGCGCGGCGAGCAGATGCCCGACTTTGCTGCCTTGCTCAACCGCGAAGCCTTCGCCCGGCAGTTGGAATTCGAACCCTTCTGGCAGCTCCTGCTCAACGCCATGAAGCTGGACAAGGCGCTGGCCTCGGCACTGGCTTCAGGCGAGCCCGGGCACATGGCGAAATACGCCTTCACCCTGGCCCAAGCCTTCAACGCCTTCTACCACGACTATCCCATCCTTAAGGAAGAGAACCCCGAAAAGCGCGTTTTCCTGCTCTGGCTGGCTCTCTACTTCCGGCGGCAACTGGAAGCTACGCTCGATATCCTCGGCATCCAGGCGCCGGACTATATGTAAGGATGCGGCTGGAGACGTTGACCAAACGAACTCCAGCCGCAGACCAATCGTTTTCTTTTGCTATTACTTAGACAGCTTCGAACGCAGCAGTTCGGCGAAGGTGCGCGCTGCTTTGAGGTTCGCCGCCCGGTCGGCTTCCATATGGAAACGGTAGGAGACAATCTCCTTGCCCGTCTTCACGTCCACCGCCTTGAGAATGCTCTCGTCGCGGCGGCCCGTCTGCTTCTGGTACAGGATCTCGGCATGGACCGACGTGAACGCCTTGCCTAGCAGGATCTTCAGGTCGGGGTGGGCGGCCTCCTCGATGATCTCCAGCGGAGCTTCGGCCGACTGCAACGCCTCGGCAACCACCTCCTCAAAACCGTTCATCTTGTCGACAAATACGGTCTTCTTCGGGGGTGCGGAGGCCAATGCGGCAACGCAGAGGCTAACGAGAAGGGCAAAAAGCCGGATCGTGGTCATCTTATGTTCTCCTTATACCGAATTGAGATGATGGACCGCGGGCAAGGCGCGTTAACGGGGCGCGAACCCACTGCCTGGTGGACACGCCGGATCCAACTTGTCTGAGGGGTAAAGATCGAAGATCGGGACCGAGGCTACACATGAAGCCATGTCCTGACTCCATTATAACCGTTTCGAATCGGTCCAATAGATAATTTCTATCGAGAAGGCCAGCCCCATACCGGAAGCGGAACGGGCGCGATGCGAACCGTCGCCCGGGATCAAGGCGGTCACGAAGTCGAGGTGGGGTGGAGCCGGGGACGCTGGTCCGAGTTAGGGGAGTGGACCAGGGGCTCCCTGGCGCGTCAGTCGGTGATCCGGCGGTCCCGCGTTTCGGCGAACTACCGAACCGGACTGTTGTCCGCGTCGCGCAACCATTGACGATAGGAGTTCGGGCGGCCGGGATTTGTTGATTTCGCGGAGGCTTTGCGTTGAGGCAGAACCCCGGGCGGATGGGATACTGTCAGTGGATCATGAAACCGCGGAGATGGATCGCATTGGTCGCCGCCATGGTTCTGCTGGCGGCGTGTGGGGCGAGCCTGTATGTAGGGTGGCTATGCTGGCCCCGGCCGATCAGGACGTCCACGCCGCGGACCGACCCCTTCTGGTGGGAAAGGGGTGGGCGGCTGACGCTCTCCCCGCGCCGGGGGGTGGTGCTGGCGGAGATCGCCCGATTCCAGGACGAGATCTTCGCTTACTTGATGTTCAATCACATGCGAGGACGGCCAGCGTTTGAGGGACGGCTGCTGCTGCTGTCGATTGAGACACCGGCCGGCGACCCGCACTACGCGATTTCGACCGTCATCAGCGAGGATCTCCTGGGCGGCCTGGACTGGCTCTCCAGACTGGAGCAGGAGCGAGAGATCGCCGGCTGGCAATGGCGCTCTGCCGACAGGCAAGCCGTGGATTCCCGCTGGAAGGAGACGAGTGTCTTCATCGCCGCCTACAACCTTCCGGTCGAGCGCCGTATGGAACACTTGAGCGGCGCGGAGAAGGCGGCCTACACACGCCGGTTTCTGCGTTTCAAATCCCTCACCGATCCGCGCGTGAGCCGGGGC
The DNA here is from genome assembly GCA_014860455.1 of Bryobacteraceae bacterium. GTDB lineage: Bacteria > Acidobacteriota > Terriglobia > Bryobacterales > Bryobacteraceae > PNKE01. The sequence continues at coordinate 8,889 of JACZJQ010000025.1, forward strand.
GAGGTTTTGCCCGTCCTATCCCGCGAGGCGGCCACGAACCTCGCGGCGGACATTATCGAAGTATCGGCGTTTTTTGATCTGCCGCTGGAGTTCTTCCTGGGCATCGGCGCCATGGAAAACAATTTCATGAACGTGAAGGGCGACATCGGAAACACGGTATGGAAACGGCGCGTGGAGAAGGGCGACGTGGTGTTGAAACGCATGCGGGGTAGGGTCCTGGTGCTGAATGAATCGAGCGGCGTGTGGCAGATCACGCGTGAGACCCTTCGATTGGCGCACCGGCTCTATCTGAAAGACAGGCGTGAGTACGGATTGCTTCCGGAGCATTTACGGCCTCCGAGGAAGCTGAATCTCGATGAAGTGGACCCCGCGCACTTGACCACCTATGCCGGGATTCTGCTGCGCGACCTGCTCGACCGTTTCGACGGCAACATCACCCTGGCCGTGGGCGCCTACAACGGCGGTCCCGGCAAGCCGAACCTGAGCTACGCCGAGGGCGTGGAGCGGGCGGCCGCACACGCTCGCCGCGTCATGGAGCAGGCCGCCGCAGTCCATGGCCGGCTGATGGCGGATCAGCCGGTGAGCCGCTAGTCGAACCGGAAGGAGCGGGCGGCCAGCCAACCCGCGGCCAGCGCCAGGCCGGTCAGCACGGCGATATGCGGCAGCACGGCCATGGCCGGCTCGCCGAAGCTCATCAGGCGGTGCAACCCGTTCATCGTGATGCCGGTGGGCAGCGCCAGGCTCAGCTTCTGCATCCACATCGGCGACACCTCGGCCGGCCACCAGCATCCGCCCAGCGCGGCCAGCAGGTTGCCGGCAATCACGCCTATGGCCGACGCCTGGCCCGCGCTGCGGGAAGCCGCGCCCAGCCACAGCGACAAACTGGTGCAAAGCGCCATGTATGCGCCCAGCAGTGCGGCCACCGCCAGCAGCGACGCCCCCCAGTCCACCTTGAAAAACACCGTGCCGATGACGGCTCCAACGGCGGTTTGGACCACGGCCAGGGCCGCGCGCGACGTCCATTTGGTCAGCACGATGGCCGGACGCGTCATCGAGCTTGAGGCCAGCCGGCGCAGGATGCCCGTGTTGCGCTCGGCCACAATCGAGATGCCGCCGCTGGTGAGCAGGACCGTCAGGATGAACATCACCAGGATGCCCGGCACCGCCTGCTGGTAGCCGGACGGAATTGCTCGCCTGCGTCCGGCCGCGGTCGCCTCAATCGTCAGGTTGCGGCTCAGCCGGGCGGTCTCGTCCATCGACGCTTCAGTCAACGCGCCCGAACGCGTGCTGGCGCCGATGGTTTCGGCCAGCAGCCCGTAGACGGCGCGCTGCAGCCGGATCTTGTCGAAATCCATGCCCGCGCCGCTAGCCGAGGTTTCAAAGACGATCTTCTGCGGCTTGCCGGCCTGGGCGGTGGCGGTGAACGCGCCAGGTAGGCGCAGTTTGCGGCTGAACTTCGACAGCTCAGCCTCGCCTGTAACCAGTCGGACGTCATAGCCCGCCGCGGTGAGTCGGCGCTCCAGGGCCGGAGCAAGGAAACCGGCATCGGCGGGCGCCAGCACGGCGATCGTGTCGCGGCGGTCGGGTCCGGGTGCGAAACCGCTGGTCATGCGGCCGATAAAGGAAAAGAAAACCACCGGCATGACGAAGGCCCAGACCAGCGTGACCGGGTGGCGGATCAGTTGGAAAAAGTCGCGCCGGGCGATCTGGAAAGTGCGCATCAACATGCCGGGACTAGCCTTTCAGAAATCTCCAGCGCAGCAATCGCGCCGACAACATGAACAACACCGCCGCCGCAGCCGCCATCACGCCCAGCCAGGCCAGGACGCTGGCTGCCGGAGCGGCGCCGCCGAGGATGGAGGTGAACCGCGCCACCATCCAGCCCAGCGGCGTCAGTTTGCCTATGGCGGCGATCGATTCCGGCATCATGTCGAACGAGAACATGCTGCCGCCGACCATCATCGACGGGAACACCACAAGCGAGGTGAAGATCTCGCCGCGCTCGCGCGCGCCGGCCAGGATCTGAAGGATCAGCATTGCCAGATACCAGACCGCGGCCCCGGCCATCAGCCAGCCCAGCGCCGCCGCCCAGTTTGCCACCGTGACGCCGGCAAACAGCCATCCAAGCACAAGCGCCAGACCCGTCACCAGCGCGGCCGTGAGCATGGCGGCCAGCGTCTTGCCTCCGACGATCGCAGTCACCGGCAACCCGGCCGACTGCGCCCGGCGCAGCGTGGCCCATCGCAGTTCGTCCCAGATGTCGTCGCTCGACCCGCGTCCAAGGAACAGGATCGACATGAAGACGATGCCCGGAAACATCGAGGCGAACATGTTGAACGGCTTGGACTCTTCCTTCTTCGGCGGCTGCTTGATCTCGAGATCGAGGAGCAGAGGGTCCAGGTACTGTGTGAGGCGCTTCACCGTGGCATTGATGGCCAAGCTGGTCTTGACCACATCGGCGTCGCTGGGCTGGTCCGTCTGGCTTGAGATCATCTTCAACTCGTCGCCGGCCACCACATGCATGTAGTGCACCGCCTCGGCGAGCATGTCCAGGCTCTGCCCGGCGATCTCGGGCATGATGCTCTGCGATGGGTTTTTGACCAAACCAACCACTGCCGGACGGTTGTCGAGCACGGCGCTTTGAAAACCCTTGGGCACGATGATCAGCGCCGAGGCTTCGCCTTTGGCCATGCGGGCGCGGCCGTCGGGCTCGGTGGTCTTTTCGGGCTTGAACATCTCGCCCAGCGGACCTTGCGAAAACGCCGAACTGACGGCGCCGCTCAGCAGCGTCTCGTCCTGGTCGGCGATCAGGATCACGCCTTGCGGGCGAGGTCCGGACGATGCCGTGCCGCCGAAGGCGAGGTTCATGACCAGCAGAATTGAGAACGGGATGCCGAGCCAGAGTGCCAGAGCGAACGGGTCGCGCAGGGCCCGCCGGGCGTCCTTGCGGAACGATGCGATCAGCAGGCGCATGGCTATTCGCGAAGCTCCTTGCCGGTGAGTTTGATGAACAGCGATTCCAGATTCGGCCGCGTCAACGTCGTGCCGCGCACCTCGGCGCCGGCCGCGCCAAGCAGTTCAAACAGCCGGCTCAGGCGTTCCGAGGCGCGCGCCAGGGCCAGCCTCAACTGCCCGTCCTCGAAGCCCAGCAGTTCAAGTTCCGGCTCCTGGGCGAGAGCGGCGCGCACCGCCTGTTCCGGAAACACGCCGGTCAGCCGCAGCAGGTCGCGTTCGCCCAGCATCGAGCGCAGTTCCTCAAGCGTCCCTTGGGCGATGATGCGGCCGTGGTCGATGATGGCCAGACGATCGCAGAGGGTCTCGGCCTCTTCCATGTAGTGCGTGGTGTAGAGCACGCAGGCGCCGGCCTTGGCTTGCCCGCGAACCAGATCCAGCAGGTGGACGCGGCTTTGCGGATCCACGCCAACCGTCGGTTCGTCCAGCAGCAGCACCTTCGGCTTGTGCAGGATGCCGGCGGCAAAATTCAACCGCCGCTTCATGCCACCCGAAAAGCGCTTGACGGGTTCCCTGGCGCGGTCGGCCAGGCCTGTGGATTGCAGCGCCTCCTGGATGGCCGAGTTCAGCGCCGCGCCGCCCAGACCCTGCACCGCGCCCCAGTAGTCGAGGTTCTCGCGGGCGGTGAGGTCCTCGTAAAGCGCGATCTCCTGCGGGACAACGCCGATGGTTCGCTTGGCCGACTGCGCGCTGGCCACCACGTCGTGGCCGGAGACGCGGATCGATCCGGCCGTGGGCGTAAGCAGTCCGCAGATGCAGCCGATGGTGGTGGATTTCCCGGCGCCGTTGGGACCAAGCAGTCCGAAGATCTCGCCGGGCCGGGCGGTGAATGAAGCGTCTTCGACCGCGACAAGCGGACCGTACGCTTTGCGAAGATGGTCAACTTCGATCATGGGCTACCATCCAATGACGATAGCCCATGAAACAAAGTTCACAGAATCGGAGAGGCCTATCTCAGCGAGTTCAGAATTCCAACGGCGCGGCTGAGAACTTCCCAGCGGTTGGCTTCGCCATGCACGCCCGACTCGACGCAGATAGGCCCGGTGTAGCCGGTCTCTTTCAGCGCCGCCATAAACTTCGGAATGTCCACAGACCCTTCGCCTAGCAGCCGCTCGCAGCCGAGCGACCCGGGCTTGGACTTGTCCGGCCAGTCGCCGTCCTTGCCGTGGACGCTGATGACATGCTCGCGCAGCAGGCGGAATGCGGCGATGGGTTCACCCGAACCGTAGAGGATCATGTTGGCCGGGTCGAAGTTGATCTTCACGTTGGGCCGGTCGACGTCCTTGAAGAATTCAAGCAACTGGTCGGCGGGCTCCTGGCCGGTTTCCAGGCAATAGGTCATGCCATGGGTGGCGGCGAAATCGGCGATGCGCCGGACCATATCGCGCACACCCACGAAATCGGGATGCGACTTGTCATGCGGAATGTAGCCGACGTGGCAGCCGAAGCTCTTCACGCCCAGCGAGGCGGCGAATTCGATCACCTCTTTGGTCCGCACTTCGCGTTCAGCGCGCGTGTCGCGGGGGATGAATCCGACCGTGCGTTCGACGGTGGGGATGTCGGCGTAGTCTTCGCCGGTGTAGGCGGCAAAGACCGTGCAGACGTGGAAGTCCTCTGCGGCCAGGGCTTCGCGCCAGGCTTGGGCGGTTGCTTCATTGAGGACGACGGTGCCGTCGATTGCGAGTTGTCCGGAGACGACTCCACACTGTTTCACTGCTTTGAGAGCGGCCTGGGCGTCGGGTTCGGCCCAGAAGAAGATGCCGACTTCGCGGTCTTTTAGGGTAGGCAAGGGACAGATACTCCTTTCATGGAACGGGCGGCCTCGGCCGTCTTGGCGATGCGGACGGCGGCGGCGGAAGATTCAGGCGTGCAGCGTTCGGGCGCGGCGCCGGTGCGGCAGCATTCGACGAAGTATTCGATCTCGGCCTGATAGCCGTCGACGTCGGAGAGTTCGACATCGGTGGCCGTGCCGTCCCTGTCGAACCAGCGTACAGGGCGGCCTTCGGACGAAAAGTCCATGACGCCGTTTTCGCCGACGACGGTGTACTCCATCGAGAACGGGTAAGCCTTGGGGTGGTGCCAGCCACCGGTGACCGTCACCGCGCCCGAGCCGGGGTATTCAAACTGGCTGGTGATGGCGTCGATGCCATGGCCGAGGTCTTCATGGCCCCAACTGCGCACGGCGTCGGGGATGCCGAAGCAGACCAGCATCATGTCGATGTCGTGGATGAGGAGGTCAAAGACGCCGCCGCCGGATAGCGACTTGTCGGTCAGCCACGCCGACCAGCCCGGTGCGGCGCAACGGCGGCGGAACAGCGCGTGGTGGACGCGGCCGAACTTGCCGGACTGGACGGCATCGATCAGCGCGTTGTAAGCAGGGAAGAACCTCAGCACCTGCGCCGACATCAGCACCCGGCCGTTGGCCTTTGCCGCGTCCATCATGCGCGTGCATTCGTCCATGTTGAGCGCCATCGGTTTTTCGACCAGGACGTGCTTGCCGTGTTCGAGCGCCTCGATGGCGACCGGTGCGTGGAGGTTGGTGGGCAGGCAAAGGTCCACCGCATCGACGCCTTTCATGCGGACGCATTCCAGCGAGTCTTCGAACTTTGCCGCCGACGAGATGTCGAGCGCGGGGCCCGAGATGTCGAGGTTCCCGCCGATATGCGAGAAATCGCCAGACAACGCTTTCGGATCGGCCGATGCGACGCCGGCAATCTCCACCCCCGAAATTCTGTTGTAGGCCTTGAGGTGGGTAAGGCCCATGAAACCGAGACCAGCGACTGCGACTTTCATACGGGGACCATGGTATCAACGCTTGAGCCATCGTGTCCCCAATCGGTCTGACCGTCGATACAATGACTCCGCCCGCGTCTCCGATCAACGCCCGCGCCAGGCCTCGCCATCGTTGAGTCGGAGAGTTGCAGACGGTCAATCTGGAAATAGGTGAAGTCGAGGGTCGGTGGCGAATGGAAGGGATGTCCCACACGAGAGTGAAGAATCACTATCATGAGAGTGGATGATCACGCGGAACACCCGGCAGAAATCGGCGATCCGGGACGCCTTTGAAGAAGCGGGGCGGCCGTTGTCGACCGGCGAAGTCCTGGATCTGGCGCAGAATAAGGTTGGGGGGTTGGGCATTGCGACGGTGTACCGCAATGTGAAGTCACTCGTGGATGAGGGGTGGCTGGCGACGGTGGAGTTGCCGGGCGAGCCGCCGCGGTATGAGATTTCGGGCAAGGATCATCACCACCATTTCCAGTGCGAAAGCTGTGGCCGGGTGTTCGAGTTGCATGGCTGCCTGCCTGGACTCGAGAAGCTAGCCGCGTCGGGATTTACGGTGAAACGCCACGAACTGGTGCTCTATGGCGGTTGTCCGGAGTGCAGCGTGAAACGCCGCGCAAACTGACCCTAAGCCTTTTTGGCACTCAACAACCGAAGGCCGTTGAGCGTGACCAGCAGAGTTGCGCCCATGTCGGCGGCGATGGCCATCCACAGCGTGGCTGAACCCAGGGCGGCGGCGGCGAGAAAAACCACTTTCAGGCCGAGGGCGATGGCCACGTTTTCGCGGATGACGCGGGCGGCGCGTCTGGCATGGACGATGAGGAAGGGCAGGCGGTTGAGGTCGGCCGTCATCAGGACGATATCGGCCGATTCGACGGCGAGGTCGGTGGCGCTCTGACCCATGGCGATGGCGACGTTGGCCTCGGCCATGGCGGGGGCGTCGTTGAAGCCGTCGCCGACCATGGCGACCGGTCCATGGAGGCGTTGGTAGACGCGGATGGCTGCGGCTTTTTCCTCGGGCAACAGCCGGGTTTGGATGTCGTCGAGAGGCAGGCCGGCGGTGGCAGAGCGGGCTGCGGCATCGCCGTCGCCGGTGAGCACGGCGAGGTGCTTCACTCCCATCCGGTGCAGGCTCTCCAGGGCGTTGCGGGCCTCGGGGCGGACTGCGTCGGAGAGCGCCACGGCGGCGAAGGCTTCCTGCTCGTGTCCGCAGAGGATGACGGTGCAGCCATCGGCTTCAAGGGCCTCGATTTTGTCCCTGTAGGATGCGGATTGCAGGCCGAGCGTCTCCATCATTCTGACGCCGCCGGCCCAGTACAGCCGATCGTCGACAGAGGCCGTGACGCCGCGTCCGGGGAGGGCTTCGAAGGCCCCGGCGGCAACTGGGACGATGCCGCGCTGGTTGGCATAGGCGAGAATGGCGCGGCCGAGCGGGTGCTCGCTGCGGGATTCGAGCGATGCCAGGCGGGCGAGGGCAGTGTCGGGGTCGTCGCCGTCGACGGCCATGAATTCGACGACGCTGGGCTGGCCGGCGGTGAGCACGCCGGTCTTGTCGAAGACCATGACTTTGAGCCGGGCCGCTTCCTCCAGGTAGGCGCCGCCTTTGATGAGAACGCCATGGCGGGCGGCCGAAGCCAGGGCGGAGACCATGGTGACGGGCGTGGAGATCACCAGCGCGCAGGGGCAGGAGATCAGCAGCACGACCATGCCCTGATAGAACCAGTGGCTCCAGTCGCCGCCGAGCAGCAGCGGCGGGACGCCGATCACCAGAAATGCCAGGCCGAAGACGGCAGGCGTGTAGATGCGGACGAATCTCTCGATGAAGAGCTCGGCGCGGGTGCGGCGCTGGGTGGATTCGGTCACCATGCGGAGGATGCGCGAAACGGTGGTATCGGAAGCGGCGCGTGTGGCCCGCACTTCGAGATAGCCGCCGGAGTTGAGCGTGCCGGCGTAGACCAGGCTGCCGGGCAGTTTCGGGACAGGCACGGATTCGCCGGTGATGAGCGACTGATCGACGTAGGATTCGCCGCGGGTCACTTCGCCGTCGCAGGGGATCCGCTCGCCGGGCCGCACGGCGACGCGGTCACCGGATTTGACCTTTGATGCCGGGATGCGATGTTCGTGGTCGCCGTGCAGGACGGAGGCCTCCTTCGGGCTGGCGCTGAACAGGCCTGAGACAGCCTGGCGGGCGCGCGATGCGCTCCAGCTTTCGATTTCCGCGGCGAGGGCAAACAGGAACGCCAGCGTGGCGCCTTCCATCCACTCGCCCAGCAGGCATGCGCCAAAGATCGAGATGGCGACCAGGAGGTTCATGTCCGGCCTGAATGCGCGAAGCGAGGCCCATGCTTTTTTGGCGAACGGCGCGAAGCCGGCGGCAATGGCGAGTGCGAACAGAGCGACTACGTCGGCATGGAGTTCGTGGTCGTGGCTCTGGTGGGCCAGCAGATGGAGGAGACCCGCGCCGTGGAAGATGGCGTTTACGGCCGCGCCGGCGGCGAGAAAGAGGAAGCTTGCGGCCGTAAGCCAGCGCCGGTAATTCAATTTCGGTCCAGCCCCGGCAGCGGCTGATTCCGAGTCCCAGGGTTCGCAACTCAGTCCCGCGCCGGCGACGACAGACTGGATGGCGGAGACGCTGGTGAGTCCGGGATCGAACTCGACGGTCATGCGGGCCTGGATGATTTCGAAGTGGAGCTCATAGAGACCTTTGACTTTGCTCAATTCGCGCCTGAGCAGAGAGATCTCCTCGGAGCAGTCCATGCCATGGACCCGGAAGGCGATCCGGGTGCGGCTCTTTGTTGAGGGTTGGATATCAATAAGGTACCGCTTCGTCAGCAAGAAGGCAAGCCGGGGTGTGCGCCCCATGCCGAATCTGCTTGACGCGAGCGGAGGGATGGTGCAGGATTAAATTGACAGTTGCACAGTTGTGCAATTGAATGATAATGAAAAGCGCTTCTCAACCTGCATGTGACAAAACCGATCACGCGGCAGCGCAACGCGGGCTGCCTGTCAGCGACGAGGCTCTGGAGCGGGCCTCGATGCTGTTTCGGGCGATGGGTGAAACGCCGAGACTACGGTTGCTGGCATTGTTGGCGCAGGGTCCGGCGTGCGTTTCCGAACTTGCGGAGATTGAAGGCGAGACGGTTTCGACAATCTCGCAGCGTCTGCGGGTGCTGCGTTCGGAGCGATTGGTCACCCGCCGCAGGGACGGCAAGCATATCAACTACACGCTGGCGGACCAGCACGTCCTGGACCTGGTGTTCAGCGCCATGGCTCATGCCAGCGAGTCGCCGGCCACCGGCGGTGGCGACGAGTCAAATTCGATAAAGGAGCAATCATGAACCCTCATAAGATCCACGACAACCATCCTCACGTCCACGGGCCGGGCTGCGGCCATACGGCGATCGAGCACGACGGCCACACCGACTACCTGCATGACGGGCATTTGCATCAGCCGCATGGCGACCATGTGGACGAGCACGCCCTGCCGGTGACGGCCGCCAATCCGGATGTCTGCACGCCTGAGCATACGTGCGCGAGCCATGCCGCCGGACATGTGCATGGTCCCGAGTGCGGCCATGAGGCTATCCCGCACGGCGACCATGTGGATTACGTTGTGGACGGCCACCTGCACCATCCGCACGGCGGGCATTGCGACAACCACGGTCCGGTGAAGACGAGCGCGAACTGAGCCGGCTCAGCGAAGCCGTTTCAACTCGGCGGCGACGGCGTCGATGCCCTTGCGGCGGTACATCTCGGCGAGGCGCTGCTGCTCGCCCGTGACGGCGGGCACGGCCACCATGGGCACCCAGATTTCGCCGTCGTCGAACTCCACCAGGCCGATGAAGCCGCGCACTTCGGCGAATTCCGGAGGCCGGGCGCCGGCGACGGAAATCCTGAGGGCCTGATCCCTTTCGACTGTGGCCCTGGCGCGCGCGGGGAGTTGAACCGCGGCAGGGAGGCTGCCGGCGACAAACTGGCGGCCCTGGTGGTCGCGGGCCTGCCAGCCGACCTCGACAAAACGAACTCCCCGTGTGCTGCGGTTCTGCATCTGGATTCTGGGGATCCTCAGCTCGGCGCCGGAGGCCAGGACTTCGGCCGAGGTCAACTCGACCGGGGCTCCGGGCATCGACAGGGCGGCGAACCTGACTGGAGTCGACTGTTGAACCGTGGCCCGGCCTGCCCGGGCAACCTGGATGTCGAGCCTGGGCATGGAAGCCAGGCGGCCAAGGACGGCGACCATCTCCTCGCGCAGGGCGACGGCGCCGCCGCGTTCAACCATCGCCAGCAGCGCCTTGCGGTCGCGGCGGGCTTCGAGTTCCCAGGCCATCATGGTGCGGCGGGAGTTCAGCCGGTTCGGCCCATAAAAGGTAAGATCCTCGAACAGCACTCCGTCGAGTTTCACTTCCACCAATGTTCCGGTGGCGGCGCCAGGCCTCATCAGCCGGACATCCACGCGCAGGGGGAACGCCTCGCCGGGGGCGACGTCGAGCGCAGGCACCGTCACCGACGCCTTGCCGCCGGCTGCGACTTCCTGGGCCAGCACCAGCATGGAGACGCCGCGGATGCGCCGCTGGGTGGTGTTTTTCAGCAGCAGCGTGGAGCGCAAATCGACTTGCAGCGCTCCGCCGCGAGGCGCAACCTGCGACTGACCCCAATCGGCCGACACCAGCGCCACCGGCGCATCGGCTGGCAGATCCACTCGGAACGCGCCTGACGGCGGGGCCGGTTGCGCAAAAAGCACGCCGGCGGCTAGCGAGGCCGCCAGGCCGAAACGGAACGTAACGAGCGAACTAGTCTTCGAGCGCCACATGATGAATGGTCACCTGTCCGGTCTGTTCGTCGATGAACCTGGCCCGCGCGCCGCCGGATGTGCCGGCCAGCATCACGGACGATTCGCGATCGGGGCTGAGCAGCATCAGCCCGGCCTGTCCCTCATGAATACCGACGCCTTCGGCGCTGGCCTCGGCCACGGCGGAGAGCATTTCCGGTCCGCCTTGGATGGGAACCGGGCGCCTGAGCAGCCAACCGCTTGCTAGTACCACGGTCAGCGTGGCCATCACCACGGCCACGCGCCAGCCGGCAGCATCGGGCGTCAACGCCCTGGCTTCGGGCTGGGGATCGACGATGCGGCCCGCGGCCAGGCCCAGTCGGATGTTGGCAGTCATTTCGCGAGACAGTTCGGCCCACGCGCCAGGGCTCAAGAGGTCGTCGCCGGATGAATCGCGGAGCGCGCGGCTGACCTCGGCGTATTGTGCAAGCGCGGCGGCGCACTGGCCGCAGCGGCGGGCATGGAACCAGACGCGCAGCCTGCCGGCGAGGCCGAGATCGCCCGCCGAGGCCAGCGCCAGATCCATTTCGCTGATGTGACGCCGCGTCATAACCCCGCCCCCATCAATCTTTTGAACTTCGCCCTGGCGTTGGCGATATGCGAGCGCACCGTCGCCTTGCCGCAATTCAACAGACGGGCCACCTCCGCGGCGGGCAGGTCCTCGACATCGCGCAGGATCAACGCCGCCCGTTCCCGCGGGGTCAGTTGATCCAGGACCGATTGGAGTTGCGTCCGGCGCTCGGATCGTAGAAGCAAATCCTCAGAGCTTTCGGCGCCGGCCTGGAGGGAGTTCTGCAGCGGTTCGTCCAGTTCGGTCCAGGTTATGCGTTTCTTGCGGCGCAGTTGGTCAATGGCGGCGTTTGACGCGATTCGCGAGAGCCAGTGGGCGGCCTTGTCGAGATCCTTCAATTGGTCACGGCGCTGGAGCGCGCGGATAAAGACCTCCTGGGTGACATCCTGGGCGTCCTCGACGTTGCCGAGGATTCTATAGACAATGCTGAAGATCCGCTTCAGGTGGGTCTGGACAAACTCCTCGTGACGCGCATCCCATGCGCCCGGCTCACTGCCCTCCACTTGCGGGTGGTGTGCTTCGTTCATTTTGGTGTCCGCTTTGAACGGACGGTAAATAAGCAGCGCCGGCATCTTAGCTCAATAGGGATGACGAACGCGACCTTGAAACCGTGCAGACCGGGTCCGCACCCGGCTATGCTGAAATTGTATGAGACTTAGAGGTCCGCTCCAACCGTTTTCCGCGGGCGGACCCTCAAGCCGCTACTCGATGTGGGCCGCCTGCCGCCGGTCCGGTTCCAGGATGAACCGTGCAGGCGCCGGCCAGGCAGTCTTATCCCAGGGGCAAGTCCCCATCCAAACCAAGAAAGGCAAACCATGCAGTTAGCCGCCGCCATGAGCCGCCTCGGCACCGAGACGGCCTTTGAAGTCCTGCTGCGCGCCCGCGCGCTTGAAGCCCAGGGACGCTCTATCATCCATCTCGAGATCGGGGAACCCGATTTCAATACTCCGAGCCATATCCGCGAAGCAGCAAAGCAGGCCCTCGACGAGGGCTGGACCCATTACGGGCCAAGCCAGGGCCTGCCTGAGTTGCGCGAGGCCATCGCCGCTTACATTACAAGGACGAGAGGCATCGCCGCCGATCCGGCGCATGTCTGCGTGGTGCCCGGCGGCAAGCCGATCATCTTCTTCCCCATGCTGGCGCTGCTGAACCCCGGCGACGAGGTGATCTACCCAAACCCGTCATTCCCTATCTATGAATCGATGATTCGATTCACCGGGGCGACGCCGGTGCCGGTTCCCCTGGTGGAGTCGAGGGGGTTCAGTTTCGATCTGGACCTGTTCAAGTCGCGGCTGAATTCGAAGACCCGGATGGTGATTCTCAACTCGCCGGCCAACCCAACCGGGGGCATCATGCCGGAGGAGGACATCGCTGAGATTGCGGCCCTGCTCGCCGGGCGCGATGTCGTGGTGCTGTCGGACGAGATCTACAGCCGCATGACCTATGGCCGGCCGCATGTCTCTATCGCAGCCTACCCTGGCATGAAAGAGAAGACCATCATTCTGGACGGTTTCTCGAAGACTTACGCGATGACCGGGTGGCGGATCGGCTATGGCCTGATGCCACCGGCGCTTGTAGAATCTGTCAACAAGCTTATGGTGAATTCCAACAGTTGCACGGCGAGTTTCACCCAGCGGGCCGCGATTTCTGCCCTGAACGGACCGCAGGACGAAGCCGAAGCGATGATCGCGGAGTTCCGGCGCAGGCGGGATGTCTTCATCGACAGGATCAATCAGATCCCTGGCTTCCGGTGCCCCATGCCTGAGGGCGCCTTCTACGCGTTCCCCAACATTGAGGCAACTGGTTGGAAATCGAAGGCTCTGGCTGATGCGCTACTCGACGAGACGGGGGTTGCCTGCCTGAGCGGAACCGCGTTTGGAGAGTACGGCGAAGGCTACCTCAGGTTCAGTTATGCGAACTCTGAAGAGCGCTTGCTGGAGGCTGCGGACAGAATTTCGCGTTTCTTCGCATCCTGACGCTTGTTTACACTCCAATGGGTGTATGCATCCACCCAAATAGGGTGTAATCCTTGATCCATGGATCTGCGCAGTCTGGCGATCGTCATCCTTGATCACGAGCAGAGAGTCCTGTTTTCAAATTCAGCGGCTCATAATTTCTTTTCGGACTTCCCGTCCTTGAAAACATCCGAAGGTAAATGGAGCGGACCGACGCCTCCTGAGGGCGAAGTCCTCGAACTTGATGGAGATTTAGGGGGAGCCAGAATCCGATTAGTCCGCACCTGGATTTCCAACGGCAGGCCAGAAGCGGGCTACGCCGGGATCATCCTGTGCCCGCTCGGCATGAAACCGGAGGATCGCCGGGGCAAACTGTTGAAAGTGTATGAGTTCACTCCGGCGGAACTCAAACTTGTGGAGCTGCTGCTCGAAGGGCTGCGGCCGCAGACTGCCGCAACGGAGCTGGGGATCACGATCCATACCGTCAGAACCTATCTGAAGCGCCTCTATCGCAAAGTGGGTGTGCGGTCGCAATCCACGCTGGTTTGTGCGCTCAATAAGGCGCTCGAATAGGGAAGCGAACTCAGACTGCGACTGTGGCAGGAATTCTATCAGATTTGAAAAGTCCCATGCGTACTGTAAGTACCGTAACTCGACGAATCTTGAATACTGGAGCCGATTTAGTGTTCGGTGAAATGCTCTTCCAGGGTGGTGAGGACCAGAATCGTCCACAGCGCGTTCGCCAGGAAAAGATGAAGCAGTTGCATCCACACCGGCGCAAGCAGCCAGACGTTGACTACGCCGGCGACGGTTTGGATCACCACCAGCCAGACGATGGCATGGCCCCCGGCTTTGGACCTGGCTGAAACGCCGGCTCGGGAGACCTGGAGGCCGGTGAACAGGAGAAACACCCCGGCCAGCACGGCGACGACAGGGTGGAGGAGGCGGAGCCTGAGCAGGGCATGAGCATCCGTGGCGAACTCCGCCTTCATGCCATCAGCCATGGAAGTGGCCGGGAAGACAGTATCGCCGAGAGCGGCGATGGCACCGGTGACGCCGGCGGCGATGACGGAAGCCAGCGCCCATTTCCACTTGGCGGCGATGGGTTTCAGCTTCGGGGCGGCGTGTCGCCCGAGCCAGGCGGTGGAGACCAAAGCGCCGACCAGAAGCAGCGTGTTCGTCAAGTGTGCGGAGAGGTAGGCGGCGCGGCCAAGGCTTTTGTTTTGTTCGACGTATTCGAGCAGGACGAGTCCGGCGCCAAGCAGCGCTTCGATCAGGATCAGGATGAGGGAGATGAGGCTGGCCCTACGCGCGAGGTGGCCCTTGGGGAACCATTTCCATGCGAGATAGACCAGGACGGCGACCGAGATCAGGGCCAGTCCGCTGGTGATGCGGTGGGTGAACTCGATAATGGTGGCGATTTCCGGCGCCCGCGGCACCACTTCGCCGTTGCAGAGCGGCCAGTGGCTGCCACAGCCTGCGCCGGATCCTGTGGCGCGCACCGCCGCGCCCCAGACGATGACGAACAGATTCCAGGCGACGACCGCCCACGCATACCGGCTGAATAGGCGGGCCGACTGGTTCGTGGTCATCCGCACACCTCCAATCCAATAGAATGACACCAGTGACACTCACTTTGAGAGATGCCTGGCGCGGCGGCGTCAAGGCGCATGATTACGAAGCGCACATGGCGGCGATCGGCCAGGCGCAGGCCAACGCTGAGCATCTCGCTGAATTTGCCCGTCAAACCTGCGGGCGTCTGCTGGTGGCGGGCTGCGGGCCGGGGCAGTTCTTCGATTACCTCGAAGACGGGGCGTTCAACGGCTGCCGGCCGGTTTTTTGCGACATCAACCCGGACTTTCTAGCTGCGCTTCGCGCCCGGTGTCCCGGTGCGATCTGTGTCGCCGACGATCTGGAGCACAGCGGTCTGCAAGCGCCCTTCGATGCCGCCTGCGCAACGCTGGTTCTCGAACACACCGACTGGCGCAAGGTTGTGGCCACGCTGACACGGCTTGCTCCGCTGGTGATGATCGTGATTCAGCTGAACCCGCCGGAGATGGCAACGGCGGTCTCGCCGGGCCGCACGCCGCCGGGGTCGATGGTTGCATTCAAGCATGTCCATCCAAGCCTGATTGACGAGGGCGAACTCGTCGCCGAGTTGGGGCTTCTAGGCTTGGCGCTCGAAGCGCGCAGTCCGAAAGCGGTGGCCGACGGCAAGACGATGCTGGCGCTGACCTTCGCACGCCGCGCGTAGGCTTCAGGCGGTCTTGCTGATGTCGGCGGCCGAAGCGCGGATCTTCTGAATAGCCGAGACGATCTGGTCCATATCCGACCGCGGGCCGATCAGCATGTTCTGCGTGAACCAGACGGCCTCGGAGCAGAGCTTGTCGTTCTGCGGGCACAGGTTCTGTTCGCGCCAGCGCTTCAGGGCCGCTTCGCCAAAGACGCGCTTGTAGTGGCGCGACGAGAGCACCTTGTCGAGGAACGACTCCTTGTTGAGCGGCGAGTATCCGGACGACGCAGGGATGCCTTCTGCGCTCATGGCCTTGAGGAACGCCGCGCGGCTCAATCTGCCGAAGCCCTGCGGATCGTAGCGCATCATGAACAGGTGCCAGGCGTTGCGGGTACAGCCGGGATAGAGCTTCTGAGGGCGGATGCCGGGAATCTTTTCCAGCAGCGATGCCAGATAGGCCGCGTTGTCGTCGCGGCGCTTGGACTGCGATTCGAGCCGCCGCATCTGGGTTGTCAGCAGCGAACCCTGGAACTCGGTGAGGCGCAGGTTCGCTCCGTTCAGCGCATAGCCGGCCAGCGTCATGGTGCCGCCGCGGCGCGCGCGGCCGTTGCCGTGGAAGGCGTAGGCGCGGTCGAAGAGGGTTTCGTTGCTGGTGATCAGGGCGCCGCCCTCGCCTGAGTTGAGGTTCTTCGAAGCCTGGAAACTGAACGTGCCGCAATCGCCGAGCGAGCCGACCTTGCGGCCGCGCCATTCACCGAGATGGGCCTGGCAGGCGTCCTCAACGATGGGGAGTTTGCGGCGCTTGCCGATGTCGAGGATGGTGTCGAGGTCGGCCGCCGCGCCGCCGAGATGGACCGGGACGATAGCGCGAGTGTTGGGCGTGATGCGGGCTTCGATCTTGCGGGCGTCGATCTGGAAGGTCTCGATGTCGGAGTCAACGAAGACGGGCAGGGCGTGCTGGAGCAGGATGACGTTGAGTGTTGCGACAAAGGTGTAGGGCGGCAGGATGACCTCGTCGCCGGGACCGATGTCGAGTGCGTTCATGGCGCAGATCAAAGCGCTGGTGCCGTTGGCGGTGGCCAGGCAGTGTTTGGCTCCGGTGAGCGCGGCGTATTTCTCCTCCCACTGGCCGACGCGCTTGCCTGTGGTACGGCCCCAGTGGCCGCTGTCGAGGACTTCAACGATGCCGGCCTTGTCGGATTCGTCCCAGACCGGCCACGAGGCCCACGGCTGTTTCCTTACCGGTTCTCCGCCCAGCACGGCCGGCCGGGCCGTATCGGCATTGAGGGCGGCGGGCAACGCGGCGGATGCCAGCAGGGTTCGGCGGGTCAGTTTCGTCGGTTCCATGGTTCATTATTGTACGCCTGGCATGGGAGGCCGGGGGCCGGAGCGGATCGGGGGAGAATGTAGTGGATGCGGGATTCGCTTGCAGTACTGAATCGGGAAGTTGAAGCGTGCGCGCTTTGTCCGCGGCTGCGCCAGTGGTGCGAAGAAGTGGCCCGGACGAAGAGGCGCGCCTATCGCGACTGCGACTACTGGGGCAGGCCGGTGACGGGCTTCGGCGACGCGAACGCCCGGTTGCTGGTCGTTGGACTAGCGCCGGGTGCGCACGGGGCGAACCGGACGGGCAGGGTGTTCACCGGCGACGCATCCGGCGACTGGCTGTATAGGGCGATGCACGAGGCGGGTTTCGCGAACCAGCCGCAATCGGTTTCCCGCAACGATGGTCTGATTCTGAACGACGCGTGGGTGACGGCGTCTGTGCGGTGCGCGCCGCCGGACAACAAACCGTCGCGCGACGAGATTCTCACGTGCCGTCCTTACCTGGATCGCGAGATCGGATTGCTCCGGCAAGTGAAAGTGGTGGTCGCGCTGGGCCGCCTGGCATTTGACAACTACCTTTCGCTGCTGCGCGGCCGCGGCCATGCGGTTGGCCGGTACGATTTCGCGCACTGCAAGGTGCATGAGTTGGGCGAGGGGTTTCCTGTGTTGATCAGTTCCTACCACCCGAGCCGGCAGAACACACAGACCGGACGGTTGACCAGGGAGATGCTCGGCGGCGTCTTCGAGCGGGCGCGCCAGTTGCTGTGAAATCGCCAGCCAAATTCGTGCTCCGGCGGGATCTGCTCCAGGACCTCAGCACAATCCGATCGAGACAGCGCCAGGGTCTCCAGAACCGAGTGAAGCCCTGGGCGGCCCCCGCGTGTTGTTGCTAGAATCGCACTCGTGATCCTGATTGTGCTCGCGCTCGCAGCAATTCCGGCGCTGGGTCAGAGCGGCGTCGTGGAGGGTAGCGTTGTTGACGCAGTAACGAAAGCTCCGATCGCGGGCGCTGTCGTCAAGCTGCATCAGGGAGACAAGCCCGTTCATTCAGGAGCCACCGACGCGCTGGGGGTGTTCCGAATCGAAGGCGTGCAGCAGGGCGAGTACCGCGCTGTGATCGACAAGCCCGACTACATGCGTTTGGCTCCGGATCACCCGGCTGCCAAGACCTTCGCAATGTCAGACGCATCTCCGAAGGTGAGTCTACGCGCTGAGCTTGTGCCATTCGGGCAAGTCATGGGGTGCGTGCTGAGCCCTTTGGGAAGGCCGATGAAAGACGTTCCAGTGGTGATGCGGCGGCTGTGGGATGCAGAGTGGATACAGATCACTGTGTCGGGTGAGGGAGGAGTATTCCGCTTCCCCCGCCTGGAGCCTGGAACCTGGATTCTCGCTGTATCGCCATCGCATCGCATCGCCTCTTCCGATCCTGCCGTGAAGCAGAAACCAGTTGAGCCAGCTGCCGAGGAGGAGGGGCTAATGGTCCGTTGGGTGGCCACCTTCTTCCCCGACGTAACAGAAATGGCTGGCGCGGGGAGGATTGTAGTGCGGCCGGGCGCAGTGCTCGAAGGCTACGACATAAAGATACGGACTATGCCGGCGCGGCGATTGTCGGGCGTTGTCATCGATCAAGAGGGCAAACCTGTGGCGAAAGCATCGGTGTGGCTGACCGACCTGGCAGCGATGGGCTCAAATGGCTCCAACATGACCACAGATAGCAATGGGCGCTTCGATACCGATTCCGCAATGGATGGAGACTGGCGAATATTTGCCACGCACGGACCACACGACCAAGCGATCAAGGGTTTTGTCGAGTTGTATGTGTCGCGGAGGGCCGTCAGCGGGATCGAAGTGCGACTTATGGCGCCGTTCGAAGTGAAAGGCTCTGTGGATCGCGAGGAGCCAAGGGACCGGGATGGAAAACGCAAGGTCTCTGGCGTCTACCTGATCCCGCAAGGGGTTGAGCCACGGGATTACCAGGAATCCGCTTTCCATGAACAGGATGGCGGCTTCGTTCTGAAGCGAGTTTATGCGGGCCAGTACCGCATCCTTCCCGTAGGTTACGTGCCTGGTTACTACATTGCTTCAATCCTGTACGGCGACCAGGAAGTCACCACGCAGACGGTCGGCATTCGAAACCCGCCGCTGCCGATCAGAATCATCTACAGGCAGGGTGCGGCCAGCGTGACTGGCACCGTCGAGAAGGGCGAGGGCATGTGGGTGGCGCTTGTGCCGCAGGATGAGGCCTTGCGCGACCCACATCAATTCATCCGTACGGCCAAGTGCGAGGAGCACGGGAGGTTCTCGATCGGCAGCCTGCGCCCGGGCAGCTACTACGCATATGCATTCGACCGCGTCCAGAGGGAGATGTTGGCAGACGTGGAGTTTGTGCGCAAGCTTGCGGCATATGCGCGGCGCGTTGAGTTACGGCATGGAGAGACAGCAAATCTTGAACTGCGCCCCCAAGCATGGCCGGACTATTAGCCAGCTTTGATCGGTCGAGGATATAGCTACTGCGCCGGACCGGGGAAAGATATCTGTCACGACCAGGCGACGATGCTGTTGAGAGCGGCAGACAACCCCGCCACTGTAAGTTGCCCCGGCTCCGAGGCCGGGCGCTAACCCGTTCCGAGCCGGTTCCGCTCACTTGCTTTCCGTGGAAGCCGGGACACCGGCGGCGCGCGGGACTATGATTAAGGTATGGCCCGAGGTTGGGAAAGTAAGGATGTGGAATCGCGCATCCAGGACGCCCAGGACCGGCTGTCCGCCAAAGGAACGACACTGACCCCTGAACAACTGGCTCGAAACACAAAGATCCATCTGCTCGAACAACAGCAGAGGCGCCTCATCACCGAGATGCGAGATGCGACGACCGACAGGATGCTCGCTCTTCTGAGGCGGGAAATGGCCTGGGTTGAGGACCGCATCAAAGAACTTCAGTAGCGCGCTTTGATACTCTGTGCGTTTCATGCGCAAGAAGCTTGAAACGTATTTTGAGTTCACCGCACTCGGCACAGACTGGCGTACCGAGGTGCTGGCCGGGTTCACGACCTTCGTGACCATGGCTTACATCATCTTCGTGAACCCGTCGATCCTCGCCGACGCGGGGATGCCCGTCGCGGCGACAACGGCGGCCACATGCCTGTCCGCGGCGTTGGGCTCCATCCTGATGGGCGCGTTCGCCAAGTACCCTATCGCGCTGGCGCCGGGCATGGGGTTGAACGCCTACTTCACCTATAGCGTCGTGAAAGGCATGGGCGTGTCATGGCAGACGGCGCTGGGTGCGGTGTTTCTTTCGGGAGTGATCTTCCTGCTGCTGACATTGGGCGGCGTGCGCAAGCTGATCCTTGAATCCATCCCGCGGGACCTTTATTCGGCTGTTGCCGTTGGCATCGGACTGTTCATCGCCTTTATCGGATTCCGCAACGCGGGCATTGTGGTGCCTGACGCGGCGACAACGGTGACGTTGGGCAACCTGAGATCGCCGGGCACGCTGCTGTCGCTTTTCGGCTTGCTGCTGGTGTCGGCATTGATGGCCCGCGGCGTGCGCGCGGCGATGCTGATCGGCATCATCTTGACGACACTGGCCGGGGCGGCTGTGGGGCTGGTGAAATGGAACCCGACGCCGTATTCGTTCGCCGAGATCTCGGCGACGTTCATGCAACTCGACGTCAAAGGCGCGCTGAGCCTGGGGCTGATCGAGATCGTCTTCGTCTTCCTGTTCGTCGACCTGTTCGACAACATCGGCACCTTGGTGGCCGTGGGCAAGCGGGCACGGCTGTTTGACGATGCCGGGCGAATCCCGCGCGTGAACCGCATCCTCACCTGCGACGCGCTGGCGACAACGGCCGGTTCATTGAGCGGAACATCTACGGTGGTCAGCTACATCGAAAGCGCGGCGGGCGTCGTCGCGGGCGGACGCAGCGGCGTGACGGCGATTGTCTGCGGATTGCTCTTCGTGGCGGCGATGTTTGTGGCGCCGATGTTTGGCGTGATTCCGACGCAGGCGACAGCACCGGCGCTGATCGTTGTCGGAGCGCTGATGCTGGGCCACGCGGCCGAGATCGACTGGCACGATCCGCTGGCTTCGATCCCGGCGTTTCTGACGATCACGGCCATCCCGCTCACGTTCTCCATCGCCAACGGCCTGGCGTTCGGATTCAGCGTGTGGACGCTGCTGCAAGTCACCGCCGGGCGCTGGCGCAGCATCCACTGGCTGGTCTATCTGCTGACGGCGCTGTTCGTCGCCCGGTTCTTCTATCTGGGCGCAGGGTGAAGTCCGCACGGGCGATGCGGAAAGGCGTCACAATCAGGGATTCGGGAGTTCAACATGAAACGCCGTGATTTTCTTGCCTCAACAGGGGCGGGCGCATTTGCGCCGCCTGAAATTCGGATGGAGGGATCGATGGCCACGCCGGGCGGGCCGGCCGCACAGCAGAGGCCCAACGTCATTTGGCTGTTCGGCGACCAGCACCGTGCGCAGGCGCTTTCCTGCATGCACGATCCCAACGTGCGCACGCCGAACATCGACCGCATGTCGGTGGATGGCGTCGGCTTCACCGGCGCCACGTCGGGCTTTCCGCTGTGCTGCCCGTTCCGCGGATCGCTGCTGACGGGCAGGTATCCGCATCACGCCGTGGTGGGCCACGAGTATCCGCTGCCGCCGGGCCAGCCCACCATCGCGCAGCCGTTCAAGGAAGCCGGCTACCACACGGCGTGGTTCGGCAAGTGGCATCTCTGCGGCTGGCAGGAGCGCAACGGGCGAGGGGCGCACTACATCTCGACGCCGGCGCAGCGCGGCGGATTCGACCAGTGGGTGGGCTACGACAACAACAACTCGCAGTGGGATTCCTGGGTCCACGGCGGCGAAGGTAAGGACGCTTTTCACTATCGCCTGCCTGGCTACGAAACCGATGAACTAACCAACCTGTTCATCAAATACATCCGCGAACGCGGCGCGGACAAGAAACCGTTCTTCGCTTCGCTGTCGGTGCAGCCGCCGCACGATCCGTATGTCGCGCCGCCGGAATACATGCGCCGCTTCGCCCCCGCCAAACTCGAGATGCGGCCCAACGTGCCCAACACGCCCGAGGTGCAGGACCTGGCGCGGCGCGAGCTGGCCGGTTATTACGCGATGATCGAGAACTGGGACGACAACATCGCCCGCATCCGCGCGGCGCTGGATCAGGCCGGGCTGTCGTTCAACACGCACATCGTCTTCTTCTCAGACCACGGCGACATGCACGGCTCGCATGGGATGTATCGAAAGATGAACCCGTATGAAGAGTCCATCCGCATCCCGTTTATTATCTCGGGATCGACGCCGCGGTATGGGAACCGCGTGGGTCGCTTCCCGGTGCCGCTGAACGCGCCCGACATCGCGCCGACGACGCTGGGGCTTTGCGGCATCAGGAAACCGTCATGGATGGAGGGCTCGGATTTCTCGGCGTTCCGCACGGGTACGGGTCCCTTGCCCTCGATGCCCGATTCGGCGTATCTGCAAACGGTGGTTCCGACGGGTCATGCCAATTCGGTGAACAAGCCCTATCGGGGCCTGGTGACGCGGGACGGCTGGAAGTACGCCTGTTTCGACGGCATGTCGTATGTGATGTTCAACCTGAACGACGATCCGTATGAGCAGGTGAACCTGGCGCACAACAGCCGCTATCGCGCCGAACGGAAAAAGTTGATCGGGCGCGTCCGGCAGTGGGTGGCCGACACCGGCGACAAGTTCAACGTGGCAGAGGACTGATTTGGCCTACTGATGCACCGAGTGCTGCGGCTGCGGCGGGTTGAGCTTGACTTCGATGGTGCGCTCGGCTTCTTCGATTTCGTAGGACTCGCCGAAGGTCTGGTAGCCTTTGGCGATCACCTGGACGACGAAGGTGCCCTGGGGCAGCGGCGGGATCTTGGCGACGCCGTCCTGGTTGGTCTTGAGCTGGTAGGAGGTGATCACCTTCTTGCCGAGTTTCAGTTTCGAGCGGCCCCGGTCGTAGCGCACGATGACGCTGGCGCGGTCCACGGGCTTGCCACTCAGGGTTTTCACTTCGACGCGCAGGGTGGTCGTCGGCGGGTCGGCCAAAGCCGGCACGGCGAGGACAAGAGGAAGCAGCAAAGCCATCAGTCTCATGCGCATGACTCCATTTTAGGCGATATCGGGCAGCAGGTAGTTGGACGGACCGCCCAGCCGCGCCGTTGCATGCGAGGCGGCGATGTATCCGCTGCGGACCGCGCCTTCCATCGTGGAGGGCCAACCAGAGCGGGTCCAGTCGCCGGCCAGCGATAGGTTGTCATAGATTGTGCCGGGGCCGGGGCGGTAGGTTTCCAGTCCTGGCGAGGCCGAGAAAGTCGCCTTCAATTCCTTGACGACGTGGGCGTCTGTCAGCGTGGCTTGGCTGATGCCGGGCAGGAACTCGGCGAGTTCCTTGAGAGCGAGCGCCACAAGGTCCTTCTTCGACATCGTGATCAGCGATCGCGAGGCGCTGACGACGAGTTGGAGATAGCGGCCATCCTGCTTGTTGAAGAACCACTGAATCGTCCGGTCGAGCAGCGAGCCATGGGGCAGCGCGGTGACAGGCCGGTCGAACCACAGGTGGATGCCGGTGATGGGCGACGGTTCAAACCGGCTCCATTCGATTCCGAGCTTAGGCGCAAGTAGAGCCAGGCGGTCAGATGGCAGGGCCGAGACGTAATGGTCCGCCGTCAATGTCTCGCCGCCGCATTCGATGCCCTCGATCCGGCTGCCGGAGGCGAGGATGGCGGTGACTGCCGTGCGGATCCGGAACTTCACGCCAGGCATCGACGCCCAATTGCTTTCGCTGTACAACTGGCTGAGCGGGATCCTGGGGACGCCCATCTGGTAGCTGGTCTTCGTTGCCATGAAGCCGAGCCAGAAGACCTGGAAGCCATGCGCGGCGGCCATTCGGTCGAGCTCCTCGTTGATGGCGCTCACAAGCACCGGATGCCAGAAGCGCTCGATTGCTCCGCGCGTCTGGCGCTTTTCGCGGAGCCAGTCGAGCATCGAGATCGTATCGAGATCCGTGCGCCGAAGGCGTTCGCGGCGCAATGCGAGCAGTGCGCGGGCGACGGCGAACTTGTCGGCGAGCGAAAGAAACTTCAGCGAGGCGAACGATCCGGTGAAGTGCAAAGGCGCGGGCAGCGCGCCGGCTTTCATGGTGGAGATGCGGCCGCCGGGTTCGATGAAACTGATGCGCGAGTGGAATTCAATGGCGTCTTCGACGCCGAGGCGGCGGTAGAAATCCAGCAGGTTGACGCAGCAGCGCAGCAGGATATGCTGGCAGTTGTCGATGGAGAGGCCAGTACTCAGGCCGGGGATTTCGTATGAAGCCGCGCGCCCGCCGGGAAAGGGCTTCGCTTCGAGGATTTCGACATCATGGCCGTCGCCGCCCAAGGCCGCAGCCGCGGCGAGTCCGGCGAGTCCTCCGCCGATGACGACGATACGGGCCATTGCTCAGCAGGCAACTGGAAGACGCGACCTCTTGCCCCCGCCGATGTCGGAATCCCAGTTGGCGGCGATCCAGATCACGATCAGGAGGAACAAGATGTAGATGACGTCTGACAGCTCCATGAGTCCTTTCAGTTTTCAGTCAAACTCCGTAGAACGCAATCCCCCAAAGGTCCTGGTACCCCGGTGAATCGCCTGAGGCGATTCTCACCCGCGCCGCTTCCTGCGCCCAAACTCTTCCACCATGTTACGGACCATCAACTGGCCGTGGCCCGAGTCCTGCGACAGCAGCGACTCGGGATGGAACTGCACGGCCTCCACGGGCAGGTCGCGATGGCGGACGCCCATGATGACGCCGTCCTCGCTCTCGGCCGTGATTTCCAGGCACTCCGGCAACTTCTCGCGGATGGCGTAGAGCGAATGATAGCGGCCCACCTTCACGCGTCCCGGCAGTCCGCGGAAGACGCCTTTGCCCTGATGGATCACCGTGGACGGCTTGCCGTGCATCGGGTAATCCAGTACGCCGAGTTCGCCGCCGAAGGCTTCGACAATGCCCTGCAGACCGAGGCAGACGCCGAACACCGGAATGCCCGCCGTGGCTGCGTAGCGCGCGACATCGGGCACGCCGAAATCGGCGGGCCGGCCTGGCCCTGGGGAGATGAGGATGATGTCGGGACGGATCTCGTTGATCATTTCGAGCGGGAAACCGGCGCGATAGGTCACCACATCGGCGCCGGTCTGGCGGACGTAGTTGGCCAGGGTTTGAATGAAACAGTCGTCGTTATCCACCAGCAGGAGCTTCACGCCCTTGCCCGGTTGTGCGCTGTCATCGTCTCCCACGCCCGCGTCCTTCGGCGGGTGGAGCGAACGGAAAAAGCCAGTGGCCTTGAGCCGCGTCTCGGCCTCTTCAGCGGCGGGGTCTGAATCGTAGAGCAGCGTCGCGCCTGCCGGGTACTTCGCGAGTCCATCTTTGAGGTGGACCGTGCGGATGAGGATGCCGGTGTTGATATCGCCGCTCAGCGACAACATGCCGACGGCGCCGCCATACCAGCCGCGGGCATCTTTTTCGAGATCCTCGACCGTCTGCGCGGCTGCTTTCTTTGGCGCGCCGATGACGGTGACCGCCCACATGTGCGACAAAAACGCGTCCAGCGAATCGAAGCCTTCGTCGAGGATGCCTTCGACGTGATCGACTGTGTGGAACAGTCCCGCGTAGCGTTCGATCAGCCGGCGCCCGATCACCTTCACCGACCCTGGCACGCAGACGCGCGACTTGTCGTTGCGGTCGACGTCGGTGCACATCGTCAGCTCAGACTCTTCCTTGGGCGAGTTCAGCAACTCGCGGATGGCATCGTGGTCGCGCAGCGGATCGCCTGTCCTGCGGGCCGTGCCGGAGATCGGGCAGGTCTCCACGCGCTTGCCCTCGACGCGTACAAACATCTCCGGCGATGCGCCCACCAGTTGCTCGTCGCCAAGCTGCAACAGGAACTCGTAGGGGCTTGGACTCTGCGTCTGCACACGCTCGAACAGCTTCGACACGCTGCCGGCGAATCCGGCCGTGAAGCTCTGGCGCAGGACCACCTCGTAGTAGTCGCCCACCTTCATGCCGGCGCGCACCTTCTCCACCTTGGCCATGTACTCTTCGGGCTTGTGGTCGGACACAATCGTGCGCGAAGCGGCGGGCTTGGCGGGCTTGTCAACGGATTCTGTCTCGCGCGTCATGCCGCTGGTGGACTCGCCGCCAAGGGCGAAATCGTACTGGAAGCGTTCAATCACCTCACGCTTGCGGTCCATGAAATGGATGTCGTCGCAGAGGAAAAGATGGAGGTCTTTCTGCTCGCCGCGCGGCAGCTTCAGCTCGATGGGATCGAACTGGAACAGCAGGTCATAACCAAACGCGCCGACCAGTCCAAGGCGTCCGTCTTCCGCGTTAGCGAACTCCTGAACCAGCGCCCGCAGCACGGAAAACACCGACGGCTGCTTGCTGCGCTCTTCTTCCGGAAACAGCGCCGGCAGCGGCTTCAGCGTGCCGGAGAAGCCGTTCCCGCGGACTTCAAGTTCCGCCCAATGCGGGTGGCCGGCCAGCACCTGGTGCATCATGCGCACGATCGACTCGCCGCGTGGATTCAGCGCGTTGAAATCCACCTGGCGGCCGCGCGAGACGATCTCCATCGGCGGATTCAGGCTGGCGACATCCCATCGCGAATACCGTTCCGGGTACTCGTAGCCGGACGACAAATAGATGCCGCGCCGGCTGTCGAGTTTGCGCAGCAGGTGCTTGAGCCCGCGCTTGAAGTTGAGGTGAGACACGGTCCGTGTGACGACAATACCGGAGGGTGTCGTGTACTGAAGTTGTCGCATCGTGAGAATCGCCGAAGGGGTGCTTAGAACTCAGGTTAGCATCTGGACGCGACGAGGGGTCTCTGGATCCGAACAACGGGATGGTGGTGGGCCCTGCAGGACTTGAACCTGCAACCAACGGATTATGAGTCCGCTGCACTAACCAATTGTGCTAAGGGCCCGAACCCGCGCAGGGCAGAGGGGACACGCCCTCTGCTGCTTCGATACCAGTGTAGCCGGAAGCGCGGGGCATGTTGGGGCGGGCCAGGCGCATTGGCGCGCGGAGGGGTTGGATGTGGTCGGGAATCGGCCACGGCCGAAGGACTGCCTGCTGGTTTCGTTGGCACACTTTGCCGGCAGTTCAGCGCTGGGGGGAAAGGTCGCCGACGTCAACGGTGTGGCGGCGCAGTTCGCCGAAGTAGCTTCCATCGAGTATGGCAACGGCGCGTGCGCGAAGCGCAGACGCCTCGGACTTGCGCTTGCACTTCCGCAGCACGCCAGCATAGAGCAGCATGCACCGGCCGGTGTCAGGGTGGGCTGGGCCGAGTGTGGATTCCGCGAGTGATAACGCCATTCGATAAGCGGCTTCAGCCGCCTTCAGGTCTCCCACTCCCGTTTGAAGCGCTCCGCAAAGGAGGTAGAGCGAGAGGGAGTGGGCCTCGCCGCCGGATATGAGCCGTCCGGCGATAGCAAGGCCGCGCCGTCCCACTGCCTGGGCGTCCGAACTCCGGTTGGAACGGCTGTAGATCTGTGTCAGATTGCAGATGACCGCGAGCAGTGGGCGGCTGTCGGGTTTCACCCGCTCATAAATGCTCAGGGCGTGGAGCCAAGCGGTTTCCGCGTCGTGGATTCGGCCCGCGGCGACTTCGATGTGGCCGAGGATGAGGTGGAGCGCGGCGGTCAGGGGCTCCTGGGGATACTGTTTGAGCAATCGCGAGGCGATCGAGCGGATGCCGAGACGCTCTGCCTTGCCAACCATTACGTTCTCCAGGTACATCGCAGCCAAATTGCAGATGGGCTGAACCGCCTGAAGTTCATCAGGGCGATCGGCTTTCCGCCAGGCCGCGATGGACCGCAGGTAGTGATCCTCGGCTTCGGCGTACCGTCCCAGGGCATCATAGACGGTCCCAAGGCTGTTCAGCATTGCGGCGGTGACGGTGTTGTCAGCACCCTGGTTCTCCGCTTCCTTGAGCAGCCGGACCAAGGCCGTTTCCCGGTGAGAGGCGTTTGAATTCGGGGATTCACTCATGATGGCGGTCAGGCGTCTCAGCAGATCTTCCTGATCGCCCCAGACCTGATCAGACCAGCAGAGCAGGATACAGAACGCGGAGAAGGACTTCGCTATCATACGAGCCTCCTGGCGGGCATCGTGAGGGCTGCGGCTATCGGGAGCCGCTCAGAGGTGAAAGAAATCTGGAGGAATCGGATGGCCGGGCAAAGCCGTCGTCTTCCCGGTTCAATGGCTGGAACCCAATCCGCATAAATTGGGAGATTCGGGGGGCCGGGCTGCCCCCCGCGGCGGCTCATCAGTTGGCCGCAATCAATACGAACTCGCCCCGATTCTTGGCGGTGTAGGTCTTCTCCCAAGCGCGTCTTTCCTTCGACAGCGGGAGCGTAACCGAGGCGCCCGTCCCGCTGGAACGGAACTCGCGGAGCACGTGGAAATCGCCGACCTTCTCGAAGACCAGGTGATCTCTGCCGTCAATCTGCACATTACCCTTCGGCCGGGTCACAAGGTATCTGGCAAACCCGTTATTCGGGTCTTCAGGCGTCATCTTGAGGATGTGGGCAGCGACGCGGCTGAGCGAATAGTGGCCCGAATGGAAATCCGAGCCGTAGCCGATGAAATCGAACGGAATCTGGAAATCTCTGGTCTGTGCGCCCAGCCCGCCTGGCAGGGCAAACAACAGCAACACGGCGAGCAAGCAATAGAGTCTCATGGGTTTTTCTCCTACGGAACCTGCCGAGAAGCGAACGCTCCCTCCGGAGCATGATCTGCTTCACCTAAATGGGTGCAGCCGGTGCCGGCCGCCGGACTGCTGGTCCTCGAGCACGTCCCGGCCAGGTAAGCGGCCAACGGCATCCGGGGGAAGCCATGCGGGACTTGTCGGGCCTGAACATACCCTCCTCGTTTAGACCTCACTGCCCGGCATCGCAAGCGCCATGAGACCCACATCAAGCGTCAGCAGGCGACTGCCGTCAATTGTCGTCTCTCGTCATCTAATGACGCGTTCCGGGCGGTCAACCCTCTTGTGTTCCAGCCATCTCGGATCCATAATTTGAGCGTTCATACTTCCGATCCAACAATGGCGGGTTCGCCCACAGCAACAAACACCACTGCTCCTGCTGGCGGCGTGGCGGGAAGGTTGGATTCATGGAAGGAAATTGCGGCATACCTCCGGCACGATATCCGCACGGTCCAGCGATGGGAGGCCTGCGAGGGGTTGCCTGTCCACCGCCACTCCCACTCCCAGCGCAGCTCCGTCTACGCCTATACCGGCGAGCTTGACCAGTGGTGGGCGGGCAGAGAGAGCAGGCCGCCCGTTCATGCCGGCAGCGCCGCCCTCCCGCCCACCGCACCCGGATCTTTGCGGCGAGGGCTCCGCGCGGTCCTTGTCGCCGCGGCCGTCATCGCCGGCGCGTGGGTCACGGCCGTCTATCAGACCCCGCCGCCGCCTTTGACGACCCGCCCTCTCACCGCCGCTGACGGCGTTGAAACCCAACCCGACTTTTCCCCGGACGGAACCCGGATCGCCTACCTTTGGCGCAAGCCCGGCGAGCCAGCCCCTGACATTTACGTCAAGTCCCTCGATGCCGGCGATCCCGTACCGCTCACCAACACGCCCAAGCAGTGGGAACTGCTCCCCACCTGGTCTCCCGACGGCAAATGGATCGCCTATTTCGGCAGCCGCCTGGGAGGCACTTTCCTCATGGTCATCCCCTCCTCGGGAGGACCCGAGCGCCCGGTCTATCCTAAACCCTGGAATGGAGCCGGCGGCATTGCGTGGACCCCTGACGGCAGCAGCATCATCACCCCGCTCGCTGAAGGCTCCGAAGGTCTCACTTCGCTCCACATCGTCTCGCTGGCCACCGGCGAGCGCCATAAACTGATCCAGCCTCCCCCCGACCACTCCGACGCGGCCCCGGCACTCTCCACCGACGGCCATAAACTGGCCTTTCTGCGGATCGGCAACTTCGGCATCCTCCGAAGGATCCACCTCGCCACCCTCTCGAATGACCATCGATTGAGCGGCGAACCCGTCCCGCTCGACCTGGCAGGGGGAGGCATTGAGACGCTCTCCTGGATCGACGGCGGCAAGCGGCTGCTCTACTCCGAGTGCTGCTCATCCTCCGGGAGTACATCCGGCTTCTGGACGGTTTCTGCGAGAGGAAGAAGGATCGCGCCGCGCCTGCTCTTTCCGCTCCCCGGAGCCCAGGCGCTGCAGGGCCGTCTCTCGCCCGACGGTTCACGCCTGGCTTATTGGATGGTGCAGGCCAGCGATACAGGCTTCTGGCGTGTGCCGCTCGGTCCGGGCCCTGGCGCTGAAACGCCCGCAATCGAACTGATCTCCTCCACCGCGACCAACCTCAATATCGACATCTCTCCCGACGCCCTGTCGCTCGCCTTCGCGTCAAACCGCTCCGGTGGACTCGAGATTTGGACCTCCAATCTCGACGGATCCTCGCCCAGGCGGATCACCAACAGGCCGGGCGAGAAGAGCGGCACGCCCCGTTGGTCGCCCGACGGCTCCCGCATTGCTTTTGACGGATCAACCGACGGGAACGCGGATATTTTCGTCACCGGCGCCTCGGGCGGCGCGCCCCAGCGGCTCACCACCCACCCGGCAATCGACTGCAACGTCTCGTGGTCCGTCGACGGCCACTGGTTTTACTTCGGTTCCAACCGCACCGGCGAATTCCAGATCTGGAAGATGCCGTCAACAGGTGGCCAGGAGATTCAGGTCACCCGGAACGGCGGCTTCGGGGGCGTCGAATCGCCCGGCGGCGGATACTTCTACTACAGCACCCAGTTCAGGGGCGGGGAACTTCGCCGGGTGCCCGCCTGGGGTGGGCGCGAGGAGATCCTCTATCCCGCCATCCTTGACGTCCACGGCCTGCGGGCCACGCCCAAGGGCGTCTACTTCCTTACGCCCTGCCAGCAGTGCCAGAACCTCGAAACTGCCCACGTCTTCCGCCGCTACCGGCTCCCCAGCGGACCAGTGGAGGAGGTAGCCCGTTTCCGCCTCACCGTGCGCATGGGATTCGCCGTCGCTCAAAACGACAGCTTCGCCGTCATCAACGCCATCCGCCACCCGGCGAATGAGAACGTGAATATCGTTCTCGTTGATAGCCTCAAGTAGCCCGCCCGGCTTCTCTCCCGCGAAGGCCGAGGCAGGGCTGGCGTCGGCGTCCGGTGTCCAACGCCGCGGGTCGAAACAGATAAGTAGACCTGAAAGTCAATTCTGGATGTAGAATCGTGGTGGCTGGTCCTTTGGACCGCGGGAGGAGTCGTCATGAATCGTTTTCTTATCGTACTGTCAGTGATTGCCTTCGCCACCCCCGCTTACTCCGCCGTGGGTGACGCCGGCCGGGGCAAACAGGTTTTCGAGTCGTTGAAATGCGGGACCTGTCATAGCATCGCCGGCGCCGGCGGCAAGACCGCGCCCGACCTGGCGCTGAACCGCGCCCGCGGCAATACGCCCGCCGGACTGTCGGCGGCGATGTGGAATCACGCCCCACAAATGTGGGCGGCCATGGAGAAAGCCGGGATGGCCAAGCCCAAGGTCACTTCAGAGCAGGCAGCCGACCTGTTTGCGTTCTTCCAGTCGGCGCGCTATTTCGAAAAGCCGGGCGATGCGGCCCGCGGCAAGGCGGCGTTCACAGCCAAAGGCTGCTCAGGATGTCACACCGCCGGCAAGACCGCGTCCGGCCCGGCCCTGGCGGCATGGGAATCGGCTTCCGACCCCATCGAACTGGCCCGCCAGATGTGGAATCACGCCCCCGCCATGAAGGCGGCCATTGCGGCCAAGGGCGCAAAGATCCCCACCCTCACCGCACTCGAAATGAACGACATCATCGCCTACGTCAACAGCCTGCCGGGCGCCAAACCGCAGGCGAAGTTCTCGCCTGCCTCGGCCGAGACGGGCGAGACGCTGCTCAAGGTGAAGGGCTGCACGTCCTGCCACAGAGGCGCACGGGCGTTGCCCGGCAAGACGGCTTACACGGCATCGGCCGAGATCGCCGCCGCCATGTGGAATCACGCCGCCGGGGTGAAGCACTCCGGCCAGATGCGGCCCGAGGAGATGCGCCGCATCGTCGGCTATCTCTGGAGCCGCCAGTTTGACAACGAAGGCGGCGACGCCAAGCGCGGCGAGAAAACGTACGCGCAGAAGGGTTGCGCCGGATGCCACGGCAGCAGCGCTCCGTATTTCGCCCATGGCGAGGAGTCGAGTTCCTATGGCATGGTTGCTGTGCTCTGGCATCACGGCCCGCAGATCCTGCGCCAGATGAAGGCCAAGAACGTCGCCTGGCCTTCGTTCACCGGCCCTGATATCGTCGACATCGTCGCGTTCCTCAAGGCGTCGAAGTAGCGGTCGCCCCGCAGAATGTGCGAACTGTCCGCCGATCGTGCGCGCAGTGTCCAGTCTTGTTCATAATGAGGCGGAGGTGCGACCCATGATCACTCGACGCGGATTCCTCGGCAGCGTGCCCGCTCTGCCTGCGCTGGCGCAAACCGGCAAGCGCCCCAACATCGTTTTCGTCTTCTCCGACGACCACGCCTATCAGGCCATCTCCGCCTACGACGGCCGCCTGAACCGCACCCCGCATATCGACCGCATCGCCCGTGAGGGCGTCCGCTTCGACAACGCGCTGGTGACAAACTCCATCTGCGCGCCGTCCCGCGCCGTCGTGTTGACCGGCAAGTACTCGCACCTCAACGGCGTCATCGACAACCGCCAGCGCTTCAATGGCGAGCAGCAGACGTTTCCGAAACTGCTCCGCGCCGCCGGCTACCAGACGGCGCTGTTCGGCAAGTGGCATCTGCAGTCGCAGCCCACCGGCTTTGACGCCTGGGAGATCCTGCCCGGCCAGGGCAGCTATTACAACCCCGACTTCATCACGCCTTCCGGCAACCGCCGCCGCGACGGCTACGTCACTGACGTCACAACAGACCTTTCACTCGACTGGCTCAACAGCCGCGACAAATCGCGCCCGTTCATGCTCATGTGCCAGCACAAGGCGCCGCACCGCAACTGGTGTCCCTCGCCCGACAAGCTCAGCATGTACGAGGGTGTCACCTTCCCCGAACCCAATAACCTCTTCGACAACTACGAACACCGCGCCTCCCCGGCGCGCAAGCAGGCCATGGAGATCGACCGCGACATGCGGCTCGGCATGGATCTGAAACTCACCGGCGACGCCCCTGACCAGCAGGGTCCGGTGAACGAACTGAAACGCATGACCGACGCCCAGCGCCGCATCTGGGAAGCCGCCTACCGCCGCCGCAACGCCGAGTTCCACACCCGAAAACTGCAGGGCAAGGATCTGGTCCGCTGGAAGTATCAGCGCTACATGCAGGACTACCTGGCCTGCATCTCTTCGGTGGACGACAGCGTGGGCCGCATTCTGAACTGGCTCGACGCCACGGGCGAGGCGGACAACACAATCGTGGTCTACAACTCAGACCAGGGCTTCTATCTCGGCGAGCACGGTTGGTTCGACAAGCGCTGGATCTATGAGGAGTCGATCCGCTCGCCGATGCTGGCCCGCTGGCCTGGCGTCACCCGGCCAGGATCGGTGGCAAAAGAGATGGTGGCCAATCTCGATGTGGCCGAAACGTTCCTCGAAGCCGCGGGAGTGCCCGTTCCTGCGGATATGCAGGGACGCAGCCTTGCACCCGTCATGCGCGGCCAGACACCGGCGGACTGGCGCCGCAGCTTCTACTACCAGTACTACGAGGGCGGCGAACATGCCGTTGCGCGCCACTGCGGCGTGCGGACCGATCGCTACACCCTGGCGCACTTCTACGAGACTGATGAATGGGAACTCTTCGACCGCGAAAAAGACCCGCGGCAGATGCGCAGCGTCTACGGCGATGCCGCCCACGCTGCCGAGGTGAAGCGCCTCAAGGCCGAGTTGGCGCGTCTGCGCAGCGAGTTGAAGGTTCCCGAAGTCGATCCCGACCGCCAATAGAATCAGGCAGACCGAGCTTCGCATGGCGTATGCTGGCTCAATATGCGACCGCTCGCTCTTTTTTTGACGTTTGCCCTCGTTGCGCCCGGCGCCGAAGTGATCGACGCTTCAGCCAATGCGAAAATCCGCCAGGAGGCCATAGGGAAGTCGCAGGTGATGAAACACCTGTCGGTGCTCTCCGACAAGTTCGGCGCACGGCTCACCGGGTCACCCAGCTACGAGGCTTCGGCCCGCTGGGTCGCCTCTCAGCTCACCGCATGGGGCCTGAAAAACACCAACCTCGAACCCTGGGATTTCGGCCATCCCGGTTGGGTGAACCAGCGCGCCAGTGGATTCATCACCGCGCCGGTCGAGGACAACCTGGTGCTTGAAGTGCTCGCCTGGACGCCGTCCACAAAGGGTCGCGCCAAGTCTGCCGTCGTGCAGGTCGAACAGCCCTCGCCGGCCACCAAGGACGAACTGGCGGCGTACCTGGCTGCCAATGCGGCCAAGGTCAAGGGAAAGATCGTGATGGTGGGCAAGGCCGTTTCCGTGCCCGTGAACTTCACGCCTCCGGCCAAGCGCCAGACCGACGAAGCTGCCAAGGCCCGCTACAGCGGCCAGGGCGGTCCTGGCGGCCCGCGCGGCCTCGGTGACCGGCCCAAACCAGACCCCTCCCGCCTCACCGCCGCACAGGCCACCGAAATGATCGACGCCTGGCTGGTGGCCAACAAGGCGCTCGTGAAAGTGATGGACGGCGGCATGGCCCACGGCATGATCCGCGCCTTCCACAACCGGACCTACGACGTGAAAAAGGCTGTCCCGACCGTCATCATCCGAAATGAAGATTACGGCCGCGCGTCGCGCCTGATCGCCATGGGCGAGCGCGTCGAGATGGAGTTCGAAATCGTCAACCGCCTGTTCCCCGCTGGCAAGACCACCTACAACGTAGTCGCCGAGATCCCTGGCTCCGACAAAGCCGCCGAAGTCGTCATGCTCGGTGGGCACCTCGATTCCTGGCACGCCGCCACCGGCGCAACTGACAACGCCACCGGCGTGGCGATGATGATGGAGGCCGTGCGCGTCTTGCAGGCCAGCGGGCTGAAGCCCCGCAGGACCATCCGCATCGCGCTCTGGAGCGCCGAGGAACAGGGCCTGCTCGGCTCGAAGCAGTACGTCAAACAACACTTCGGCACGTTCGAGAACCCGAAACCCGATTTCGCCAATCTCGTCGCTTACTTCAACATCGACAGCGGCACCGGCCGCGTCCGGGGCGCGTCTGTCTTCGGCCCTGAGGAGGCGGGTACCGTGATGCGTGAGGTGTTGGCGCCGTTTGCCGATTACGGCGTTGTCGGTGCGTCGGCCAGTTCGAGCCGCCGCGAGGGCGGCACCGATTCCACGGCGTTCAGTTCCGTCGGGCTGACCGCTGTCGGGCTGGGCCAGGATCCCATCGAGTACTTCACCCACACCTGGCACACGAATCTGGACACCTACGAACGCGTGGTGCCCGACGACGTCATGAAGGCGTCTGAGGTTATTGCCGCCGCAGTCTGGCACGTCGCCAACCGTGAGCAACCGCTGCCGAAGTTCGACGCCGGCTCGATGCCCAAGCCCGTCGCGTCAACTGACTGACGGAAAGCCCGTTATCATGCACCCTGCCATCGTTGCCGGAGCCTTGCTGGCCGTCGTGCTCTGCACGCCGGCCGGCGCACAGCCCAGGCAGGAAACCGTCATCTCGCCGGACGAACTGGTCCAGGTCACGGTTCGCATCGACGGCGAGCGCATCTCCTATTCGGCGTTGCTCGGCGGCAAGCCGGCGGTTCTCGAATCCCCGTTGGGACTCGACGGCTGGCCGGCCGGCAAGTTCAAATCGGCCGTGCAGAGGACGGCGCTGGGAACCTGGAAGCCGCTCTACGGCGAGCGCGCCGTGATTCCGGACAACTACCGCGAACTGGCGCTGAGCTTCGAGCGGCTCACCATCCTGATGCGCGTTTACGAAGAGGGCTTCGCATTCCGCTACCGGCTGGAGGGCAAGGGCGGCTTCGAATTGGCCGGCGAGAATACCGGCTTCCGCTTCCCCGAAGACTCCTTCGCATGGCAGGAACACGGCACCGAGGGCGAGTACTTGCGCGTACCTGTGGCCGAGGTGCAGGCAAAGTGCGAACGTCCGTTGACAGTTCAGCTCGGCGGCGGCAACTGGGCCGCCCTCGCCGAAGCCGGCCAGGTGAATTACCCGCGGATGCTGCTCGCACCCGACGGCGCCGGCGGCTTGAAACCCTGGCTGGACTCGCCACTGAAAGGCGCTCTTCCGTTTGAAACGCCGTGGCGGGTTTTTGTTTTAGGCCGCGCGCCGGGCGACCTGCTCGAGCGCAACTACCTGTTGCTGAATCTGAATCCGCCTCCCGCCGGCGACTACCGCTGGGTGAAGCCCGGTAAAGTGATCCGCGAAGTGACGCTGTCGACCAAAGGCGGCAAGGCGGCCGTGGATTTCGCTGTCAAGCGCGGCCTCGACTACATCGAGTACGATGCCGGCTGGTACGGCCACGAATACGACGACGCTTCGGATGCGACGAAGGTCGCGCCGGATCCCAAACGCATCGCCAGCATTCCGGATCACGGCGGCCTGGATCTGGATGAGGTCATCCGATATGCCAAGTCCAACGGCATTGGCGTGCTGCTCTACGTCAACCGCCGCGCTCTCGAACGCCAGCGCGATGTCATCTTCCCGCTCTTTCAGAAATGGGGCGTCGCCGGCGTGAAGTTCGGCTTCGTGCAGGTCGACGGCCAGCAGTGGCCGCAATGGCTGGTGGAGTCCGTCAAAAAGGCGGCCCAGCACAAACTGGTTGTCGACATCCATGACAGCTTCCGCCCCAGCGGCTGGCAGAGGACGCATCCGAATCTGCTCACCGTCGAAGGCGTCCGCGGCAACGAGCACATGCCCACCGCGTCGCACAACGCGACGCTGCCATTCACGCGCGCGGTGGCCGGACCGTATGATTACACGATCTGCTGGACGACGCCACGCCTGAAAACGACGCGGGCGCACCAGATGGCCATGAGCATCGTCGTCTACAGTCCGCTGCAGTTCCTGTTTTGGTACGACCGTCCTGACCAGGTGGAAGACGCACCCGAACTCGAATTCTTCAACGATCTGCCGGTCACCTGGGACGAGACCCGCGTGCTGGCCGGCGCTGTCGCCGAGTATGCCGTCATCGCCCGGCGCTCGGGCCAGGCATGGTATCTGGGCGCCATCACAAACGAACGGCCGAGAACCGTGGAACTGCGCATGGGCA
Organism: Bryobacteraceae bacterium; assembly: GCA_014860455.1. Classification (GTDB taxonomy): domain Bacteria; phylum Acidobacteriota; class Terriglobia; order Bryobacterales; family Bryobacteraceae; genus PNKE01. The sequence continues at coordinate 45,860 of JACZJQ010000025.1, forward strand.
TGCTTGTGCCCGGCGCGCCCTACACGATGAAGACCTGGTGCGACGGCGAGTCGAAGACATCGGTCGCCATTCGCGAATCCGGCATGAAAGGCGGCGAACCGCTGACGCTCAGCCTGGCCGCCAGCGGCGGATGCGCTGCCGTAATCGAACCGCGGTAGCGGGCCTCAGCGGACCTGCGGTGCGAATCCGGGATTTGTCGTGAGCGTGAACCGGTCGAATTCGAAACCATCCTCGCGCATCGAGAACGATACCCGGTGCCAGCCCGCTGAAGCAACGTCGAGATAGATCTTTCCCGGCTCGCCGCAGTGATTGGCTGCAGTGCGCTGCTTGGATTCCCAGCGCCACGTATTCTTGCCCTCGCACCATTGCATGCGCCGCCCCGACTCCGGCCATTCGCCGTCGAATCCCACGTGTATGCCGTTGTCTTCGCTTCCCGTCGAGTAGGCCCGGACCCAGACATAGTAGCGCCCCGCCGAAGGGAACTTGACTCGGTAATGCAGCACCGCCAGTTCGCCAGGCGTGTTGGAAAAGTTCTCGCCCGCGATGAGTTTGTCGGCGTGGGTGCGGCGTGTATCCGGCAGCACCTTCATGTAGGCGTTATCCCAGGCGCCGGGATGGAACGTGGCGTCGACTCCGGCCGGAGCGGGATGGGTGGCCGTCAACAGTTGCCACCGGCGGACGGAGTCCTTCTCCTGAGAAACGTACTGCTCCGCATCCACCGTGATTTCGACGTGCGGCGGCTGAGCGGCCGCGAGGAGGGCGAGAAGGGCGATTCCGATCACGCCAACAGTCTATCCGACTAACTGGCGGCCCGGATGCGCTCGAGCAACGCATCCTCAAAGCTGAAGTCGGCTTCCGACTTATTGCGATGGCGCATGTACCAGCGATAGGTCTCTTTCAACCCATCATCGAACATCGTCGGCTTGAAGCCGAGAACGCGTTGTGCCTTGGCCACGATCATCGTGATGGGCGGAATGTCGAAGTAGGTCCCAAAGTAGAGTTTCGGCCCGATGGGGTGCCCGCCCATGCGCAGGATCTTCTCGCGCGGTACGCGCACGGTCTGTGCGGTCTTGCCGGCGGCAGTAGCGATGGAGTCCACCACTTCGGCCTGCGTCAGCGGGCGCGGGCAGGCGATGTTGAACGCGTGTCCGGCGATGCCGGGGGCCTCCATGGCCTTCACGCAGGCCTGCGCGAGGTCCTTGACATAGACGAACTGCATCAGCCTCCGGCCGTCGCCCGGCATGATGATCGGACGTTTTTCGCGGATCCTGTCCCAGAAGAACTGTTCGCGGTAGAAGGGGTTGCAGGGCCCATACACAAACGGCGGACGGATGGTGACCACCGGCGTGCCGTGCCGCTGGTGGAGGCGGAACAACGCGCGCTCGCTTTGGGCCTTCTGGCGGACATAGCGGTCAGGGTGATCGTCGACGGCGAGCGCGTCGCCCTCGTGGTGGTTGAGCCCTTCGGCATAGGCGGCCACACTCGACATGAAGACATAGCGCGAGATCTGCCCGTTGAACATGCGGGCTGTCTCCTCCACCACCGTGGCGGGCGTGCCGCGTTCCCAGTCGTAGGCGTTGTCGAAAACAACATCGAACGTCTTGCCGGCAACGGCGGCCTTCACCGCGCCGACGTCGTTGCGGTCGGCTTGCAGGTTGGCGACCTTTTTGCCGAGGTCGTGGTCCGGTCGCCGGTGCAATACAGTTACGTCATGGCCGGCCTTCACCAGCTGTTGAACTGCCTGCTTGCCAATGAACAGGGTTCCACCGATCACGAGAACTTTCATCGTTTCGTTCGCACGCCTCCTGTCGATATTCGGCCCGGGCGCGCCCAAGCGCACCCGGGAAACGCGCTCAGCCTAGTCGTAGTACTCCAGGCCAAGGTGCGTGATCAGATCCTCGCCGCGCATCCAGCGCAGAGTGTTTTTGAGCTTCATGAGTTGGATGAACAGATCGTGCTCGGGGTAGAGCCCGGGCGCGGTCATCGGGGCCTTGAAGTAGAAGCTCAGCCATTCCTGGATGCCCTTCATGCCGGCGCGCTGGGCCAGGTCCATGAAGATGACCAGATCCAGTACGATGGGGGCCGCCAGAATGGAATCCCTGCATAGAAAGTCGATCTTGATCTGCATCGGATAGCCGAGCCATCCGAAGATGTCGATGTTGTCCCAGCCTTCCTTGGCGTCGCCGCGCGGCGGATAGTAGTTGATCCGCACGGCGTGATAGAGGTCCCTATACAACTCCGGGTAAAGGTCCGGCTGGAGAATGTGCTCCAGCACGGAAAGCTTGGTCTCTTCCTTCGACTTGAAGCTGCCGGGATCTTCCAGCACCTCGCCGTCGCGGTTGCCTAGGATGTTGGTGGAGAACCAGCCGCGGATGCCGAGCATGCGCGCCTTGAAGGCTGGCGCCAGCAGCGTCTTCATGAACGTCTGGCCCGTCTTGAAGTCCTTGCCGCAGATCGGCAGCGAGCGGTCACGCGATAGATCGAGCAGCGCCGGAATGTCGTGCGTCAGGTTGGGAGCGCCGTTGGCGAACGGCACGCCGGCCATCAGCGACGCGTAGGCGTAGATCTGGCTGGGTGCAATCTCCGGATCGCTCTTGGCCAAACCTTCCTCGAACGAGGCAAGCGTCTGATGCACCGCCGCCGGGCGGTGGAAGACTTCCGTCGAACCGCACCACACCATCACTGTCCGATCGACATTGTTGGTCTTCTGGAAGTTCTTGATATCGTCGATGAGCGCCTGCGCCTTGTCCATCTTCGAGCCTTCCGTTTTCACGTTCGGCCCGTTGATGCGCTTGACATATTCCTGTTCAAAAACCGCCTTCATCGGCTTCAACGCCGACAGCGGCTCCTTCACCACATCCAGCAGGCTCTGCTCCAGAACCTTCGCGTTGAGGGCGGCTTCATAGGCCGTGTCCTCGTAGATATCCCAGCCGCCGAAGACCATATCATCGAGCTTGGCGAGCGGAACAAAATCCTTGACATACGGGGACCGGCCTTCGGTGCGCTTGCCGAGGCGAATCGTCGCCATTTGGGTAAGAGACCCGATCGGCAGTCCCGCTCCGCGCTTCACCGCTTCAACGCCGGCGACGAATGTTGTCGCCACGGCGCCCATGCCGGGCATCAAAACACCAAGTTTGCCCTCGGCAGGCGCGATTTTCACTGGGGGTTCAACGGACAAGGGGTTACTCCTTCTTTCGGGACCCGGCGCCTCCGTCTACGCGCAAGCCCAATTGTTATACTAACAGGCGCATGAGTGGCCGCGCGATGCCGACCATCTCCACCATCCTTGCCGACGACGAACCGCTGGCCCTTGACGAACTGGCATACCTCCTGAAAGAGCATGTCGAGATAGAGATCGTGGCCACTGTTTCCGACGGCCTTGATGCCGTGGATAAGATCGAAAAACTCGAGCCGGATCTGGTCTTCCTCGACGTCCAGATGCCCGGCCTCGACGGCCTTGGCGTCATCAATCGCCTGCGCGAACACCAGGCCCCGCAACCCGCCTTCGTGCTCTGCACCGCCTATGAGCAATACGCGCTGGAAGCGTTCAAGGCCGAAGTCGTGGACTACCTGCTCAAGCCCGTCGACCGCGACCGCCTGGCGCTCACCATCGCCCGCCTGCGTCGCAGCTTCCTCGAACCCGAACCCGCCCCGGCGCCCATCCCGGCCGTGTCGTCAGCCCCGGCCAAACTCATCGTCCGCAGCGGCGGCAGAAACTGGATTGTGGACGCCTCGGATATCGTCTACGCAACCATCGACGACGGCCTGATTACCGTCGTCGCCGCATCCGTTGAAGGCCAGTCGAACTACAAGACGATCGAGGAGTTGCAGTCGGCGCTCGATCCCGGCCTGTTCTGGCGCGTCCACAGAAGCTACCTGGTAAACGTGAACCGCATCAAGGAAGTGGTGCCTTGGTTCAAGTCCAGCTATCAGTTGAGAATGGACGACAAACGCGGCAGCGAGATCCCCGTCAGCCGTGTCCAGACCAAGCGGCTGCGGGCGTTGTTCAAGCTATGACTTAGCGCGTCCGGGCTGCCAGCTCGCGCGCCGAGTCACCGGCGGCTTCGATCTTCGCGTTGTGAGCGGCGATCTCCTGCGCATCCGGCGTAACCAGAGTCTTATCCATGTCGGCCCAGGTGGCGATCATGTGGCAAACATGTGCCGCGCCAAGGCGCAGGCACCAGGCGTCGGTGAGCGGCCGGCTGCGCTCAGCGCACAACTTCAGCAGAACCGGGTGCGGCAGTGCGACAACCAGCTCACGGCGCTCATCGCCCGCGCTGATGTAGTACTTCAGATCGACTGTATCGGCGTGGCGGATCGAGATAGCGTTCTGCAGCCACCGGAATTCCACATCCCAAGTGCGGCCGAATGGATCCGAGGCCTGGAAGTTTCTCAGTTGCTCCCTCATTCAAAACCATCCTAACGCAAGCGCCGCGAACCGGGCTCTCAGGCGTAGAGTGAGTTCTGGCGGACTAGTGCGAGGAATTCGTCCCGAGTCTCCTTGCGCCGCCGCAGCACGCCCAGCATCGACGATGTGGTGGTGGCCGAATGCTGCTTTTCCACGCCACGCATCATCATGCAGAAGTGCCGCGCCTCGATGATCACGCCCACGCCTTGGGCGTCGAGCAGTTCCTGAAGGCACTCTGCAACCTGCTTCGTCAGCCGCTCCTGCACCTGCAACCGCCGCGCAAACATGTCCACGATGCGCGGGATCTTCGACAACCCGATGATTCGGTTGTTCGGAATGTAGGCGACATGCGCCTTGCCGTAGAAAGGCAGCAGGTGGTGCTCGCAGAGCGAGAAAAACTCGATGTCCTTCACGACAACCATTTCGTCGCAGCGCTCCTCAAAAATGGCGCCGTTGACGATGTCCTGCAAGTCGGCCTGGTAGCCCGAGGTCAGAAACTTGAGCGCCTTCTCGGCGCGCATGGGCGTGGCGAGAAGCCCTTCGCGGGAAGGGTCTTCGCCGAGTTCACGAAGGACATCCTCCATGTGGGCGGCGATGATGCCGTCGCGGCCCTGTTTGTGGTTGTTGAGTTCCTCAACTGATTTCGAAGAGTTCATTTCGTTACCCGTTGCCGCTGCTCCGCCTCGACGGCCGGCGGCCGGACGGCGGGATCAGTTGCCCTGATTTGAAAGATGTTGTTTTTCGTCTCGTGGATGCGAATCTTGTCGAGCCTCGCCGCAGCGCCAGGCAGGAAATGAGGCCAGGCGTCAGCGATGCGTCGCGCCACCGCGGCGGCAAGATTTTCGGTAGTCGGAACCAGCGAGGCAAACTCGTCGATCTCCGCGTTCAAGTCGCGGCGGTCCATGGGTTCGAGCACGACCCGGCCGACCAGCGCGTCCAGCAGCGCCAGCGGGAACATCCGGCCCGTCACCGGATCCGGTTCGCCCTCGACCGTCACTTCCAGCAGATAGTCGTGGCCGTGCCCGTACGGGTTGTTGCACTTGCCATAGACGCGCCGGTTCTCATCTTCGCTCAATGCCGGCGAATGCAGCCGGTGCGACGACGAGAAGCGGTAACGCCGTGTGAGCTTGATCGCGGGCATCGTCAGCGCGGCCCTTCGTAATCGACATACAGATCTTCGCCTTCATGCAGGCGGATCGAATGCAGCCGCGCCGGCGTGGACGCGAAACGCGGTTCCAGACGCCGCCAGATCTCGATCGCCAGGTTCTCCGCAGTCGGCACCACGCTGTCAAACGGCGCCACCTCGTGGTTCAAATTGCGGTGATCCATCGGCTGCACGATTTCTGCCTCGAGAATCGACTTCACTTCCTTCAGGTCGATGATCATCCCGGTCACCGGATCGGCGTGTCCGTCGAGCGTCACTTCAAGAACGTAATTGTGCCCGTGGCCTCGCGGATTGGCCTCGTCGCCGTACACGGCAACGTTTTCCGCATCAGTCAGTTGCGGGCTCGCACAGCGATGCGATGCCGAAAAATCAATCCTGCGGGTGATGAGCATTTTCGACGGGGCTTCCCCTCTGGTCGGATGCGCGGGGGCAATCTCTCGATACAATTATAAGTACCGCATGAATACTGAGAAGACCGTCAAGGGATTGCAGATCGCCGCCGCCACCGTGCTCGCCGCGTTGGGATTTGTCGTGTTCGACAGCATCCGCGAGAGGATCGCCGAAGTCGGCGATCCCGCGCCCGCGTTTAAGGTCACCACGGCCAGCGGCAAAAGCGTCTCGCCGAAAGAATTCGGCGGCCGGTTGCTGGTGCTGAACTTCTGGGCCTCATGGTGCCCACCCTGCAAAGAAGAGACGCCGTCGATGAACCAGATGGCGCAGACGCTGGGCCCCAAGGGCCTGGTGGTGCTGGGCATCTCGGTGGACGAAAACCAGGCCGCCTATCAACGCTTCCTCGCCAACGAACGCGTCGCATTTGAAACCGCGCTCGACACAACATCCGAAATCAGCGCCAACTACGGGACATTCAAATACCCTGAAACCTACGTGATCGGGCGCGACGGCAAGGTGCTGCGCAAGTACATCGGGCCGCGCGACTGGTCGTCGCCTGAACTGCTGAAAGACCTCGAGTCGCTGCTCTAGTGAGCAGTCGACGGCAAGGAGGCCGGAGATGATTCCATCCGCGGCGCGCCAGCGCCTGGTGGACACCGTGGGGCCAAAAGGCTTCCTCGATAAGCCGGAGGATCTGCGCCTCTATGAATACGACGGCGGAGTGGACAAGGCGAGGCCTGAACTGGTCCTGTTTCCGAAGTCGGCGCAGGAGGTCTCCTCCATCGTTCAGATCGCCGCGGCCAACAAAATCCCTTTGCTCGGACGCGGCGCCGGAACAGGCCTGAGCGGCGGAGCCGTGGCCACCAGCGGCGGACTTGTCGTCTCGTTCGCCCGCATGAAGCGCATCCTTGAAGTCGACTACGATAACGAGCGCGCCGTGGTCGAACCCGGCGTCGTCAACCTCGACATCACCGCCGCGGTCCAGGGCGACGGTTACTTCTTCGCACCCGACCCCTCCAGCCAGCGTGCCTGTACCATCGGCGGAAACGTCGCCGAAAACGCCGGCGGGCCGCACACGCTCGCCTACGGCGTCACCGTGAATCACGTGCTCGGCCTGGAACTCGTCATGCCCGACGGCCGCATCATCCAAACCGGCGCCGGTGGATTCGACTCGCCCGGCTACGACCTCCCCGGCCTGTTCACCGGCAGCGAAGGCACCCTCGGCCTGGTGACGAAAGTCACGGTCCGCCTCATGCGCAAGCCCGAAGCCGTCAAAACGCTGCTCGCCATCTACGACACCGAAGACGATTGCGGCCTGACGGTCTCTGAAATCACCGCCCGCGGCATCACCCCCGCCGCCCTCGAAATGCTCGACGGCACGCTCATGCGCATGGTCGAGGAGGCCACCCACGCCGGCTATCCGCTCGACGCCGCCGGTGTCCTGCTCATCGAACTCGAAGGCCTCACCGAAGCCGTCGAGGAGCAAGCTGAGAAAATCAAGGCCGCCTGCCGCGCCTGCCGCGCCCGCGATGTCCGCGAAGCGAAAACCGCCGCCGAGCGCGACCTGCTCTGGAAAGGCCGCAAAAACGCTTTCGGGGCCGTCGGCCGCGTCAGCCCCTTTTATTACGTCCACGACGGCGTCGTGCCGCGAACCCAGATCGCCCCCACCCTGCGCGAAATCGGGTCCATCAGCAAGCGCCGCGGTCTCACCATCTCCAACATCTTCCACGCCGGCGACGGCAACCTCCATCCCCTCATCCTGTTCGACGCCCGCAAGCCCGGCGACATGCAAGCCGCCCAAAACGCCGGCTTCGACATCCTCGAACACTGCATCAAGGTCGGAGGCTCCATCACCGGCGAACACGGCATCGGCGTCGAGAAACTCGCCCTCATGGACAAACAGTTCCGCCAGGAGGCGCTTGAAATGATGAGAAAGATCAAACATATGTGCGACGCATCAGGGCTCATGAACCCCGGCAAACTGCTGCCGGCGCGCAAGGGTTGCGCCGAAATCACCCAGCCCCCCGTCCACAAGCCGGAGGACCTGATTTGAACCGCCGGGCCTTCCTGATGGCCGCATCGGCTGCGCCTCTGTTCGGGCGGGCGCGGATGAAGCCCATCGAGAGAATGAACCTGGCGCTCAAAGGCGGTACGCCCGACCGTGCACCGTTCAGCTTCTGGCACCACTTCGGTCTCGAAAAAAAGCCGCCCGAGTTCCACGCCAAAAAGACGCTCCACTTCCAGCTCATCTACCGCATGGACCTCGTCAAGGTGATGAGCGACTTCCCGTATCCGAAATCCGTGGGCGCCAACTGGTGGGAACTGAAGACCGTCGACAACCCCTTCCCCGCTCAAATCGAGGCCTTGAAACTCATCAGCAAAGGCGTCCAGGGCCAGAAGTATTTCGTTGAGACAATCTTCAACCCGTTTAACGTCGCCGAAAAACTCTCCTCGCCCGCCGAGGTCAAGCGCCTCATGAACGAGCATCCGCAGCAGTTGCTCGATGCGCTGGAGGCCATCGCCAAATCACAAGCCGCGCACGCAAAACTGGCCCTCGACACCGGCGCAAAAGGCATCTTCCTCGCCATCGCCAACGCGCAGGAATCAGTCATGACGCGCGAACAGTATGACAAGTTCAGCGCGCCGTTCGACAGGATGATCCTCGCCGCCGCCGCCGGCGCGCCTCTAAACACCCTCCACCTGCACGGCAAAGGCGTCTGGCTCGACCGTTTCTGGACCGGTTGGGGCAACCCCATCATCAACTATTCAACGGTCGAAACCGGCATCCCGCTCGTTGAGGCCCGGCGGCAGTATTCCGGCGTGCTGATGGGCGGGCTGGACGAAACCAAGGCCCGCACGGCCCGACTCGCGGACTATCAGAAAATGATCAAGGCCGCCAGGGCAGCGGGTCCCAAGTGGTTCTGCACACCCGGTTGCTCTGTGCCTGACAACACCAGCGACGCCAAACTCTTCCTCATCACCCGCGCCGCCGCCGCCGGCACGTAACCTGCATTTTTCACCACGCCGGAAGCGTGGCGCAGTGGGAAGTGTGCGGATACGAGGCGCGCGACCGAGGCGCGCGGAGGCGTACTTTAACAGTACGTCGAGCACGACGACCGAGCGCAACAACGTAGACGCACGCTTACCACAAGCCACACTCGGTGCTGGTGAGAAATTCAGGTTACCCCCGGATCCCAGGACAAAAGAAGACCCCGCCTGGAAGTGCGGGCAACCAGGCGGGGTTTTCTTGTTCTCTCCCCTGAAGCGGGGATTAGAAATTCACGACGCCGGCGAAGTCCTCTGCCTTGAGGCTCGCGCCGCCAACCAGCGCGCCGTCGATGTCCGGCTGCGCCATCAGACCCTTCACGTTGTCCGGCTTCACCGAACCGCCATAGAGAATCCGCACGGCGTCCGCGGCCGTCTTGCCAGACTTCGCTTCCACCAGCGAGCGGATCACCTTGTGTGCGTCTTCAGCGATCTCCGGCGTCGCCACCTTGCCCGTGCCGATCGCCCAAACCGGTTCATAGGCGATCACGATCTGGGCAAACTGCTCGGCCGTTAGCGGAGCCATGCCGCCGTCGAACTGCGTCTTCAGCACGTCGTTGGTCCGGCCAGACTCGCGCTCTTCCAGCAGCTCGCCGACGCAGACGATGGGCCTCAATCCGGCTTCAATCGCCGCCACTGTCTTCTTGCAAACCGACTCGTCGGTCTCGCCGAAAAACTGGCGGCGCTCGCTGTGGCCGATGATCACCCATTCGCAGCCGGCGGCTTTCAACATCGCCGGGCTCACCTCGCCCGTGAAGGCGCCTTCCTTGTTGGTCCAGTAGCAGTCCTGTCCGCCTACGCCGACATTGCTGCCCGCGGCGGCGTCAACGGCCGCGGCGATAGCCACAAACGGCGGGCAGATAGCCACTTCGGCATGGGCCGAGGCTGCCACCAGAGGAATGAATTTCTCGAAAAAAGCTTTCGTGTCGGCCGGCGTCTTGTACATTTTCCAATTGCCGGCCAGCAGGGGTTTTCGCATACGTCAATCTTAACTCATAGCGGACCGTCCGGTCCGAATCGGCTCGGTTCAACCTAGACCGGCTGGTTCGCGCAATGCTCCGCGAACGCCGACCTCAGCGTCTCGGCAATCTCCGGCGCCGTGCTCGACTCAATCTGAAACCGGTGCAGCGCCCATACCAGCTTGCCGCCGCGGTACAGCGCCATCGACGGCGACGACGGCGGAATCCCCTGCAAATGGCGCTCGCGCAGGTGCGCCACGGCTTCCACGTCGCCGCCCGCAAACACCGTCGCCGCAACCTCCGGCCGCACTTCGCTTTCCATCGCCATCACCACCGCCGGCCGCGCCTTGCCCGCCGCACAGCCGCAAACCGAATTGGTCACCATCAACACCGTCTGGTGCGACCCGATCACCCGGTCCACGTCTTCTGGTGTCCGCGTCTCCACCACGCCATGACGCGTCAAATCCTCACGCATCGGCGTGATCAACACTTCTGAATAAGCCATGCACCCATTTTCGCATGAATCTATACTTACTTGTATAGTCCACGCCAGTCGTTCCGCTTCACCGCCAGCGGATCCAGAAACGCCGCCAGTCCGTTCGCCAGGCTCACCTTCGTCCCTTCAACGTTGTTCCACCGCACCGGCACTTCCAGAATCTTCAGTCCATGCTTCTTGGCGATATACAGCAGCTCGACGTCAAACCCGAAGCCCTCAATCTGCTGCTTCGCCGCCAACAGCGCCGCGGCCTTGCTTGAGACCAGCTTGAACCCGCACTGCGTGTCGCGATACGGCAACCCCGTGATCATCCGCATCACCAGATTAAAAAACCGCCCGCTCATCTCGCGGAACGGCGACTGATGAACGCCAATCAGGCTCCGGTCCAGCGCCCGCGAGCCGATCGCTCCATCGGCGCCTTTGGCCTCCACCGCTGCCGTCAACTTCGCCAGTTCTTCGATCGGCGCCGACAGATCCGCGTCGGTGAACAGCACCCATTCGCCCTTGGCCTCCCGCAGGCCATGCCGCACGGCGTAGCCCTTGCCGCGGTTGCCTGGATTTTCCACCAGCCGGATACGCGCGTCTCTTGATGCAGCGTCGCGCGCCACCTGCGCCGTCGCGTCGCGTGATCCGTCATTCACCACCACCACCTCGGCAAAATCGAGATTCAAGCCGTCCATATGGGCAAGTACGGCCTCGAGTGTGGCCGGAAGACGGCCCTGCTCGTTGTAAGCCGGGATAACAATTGTGAGGGACTTCAAGTACGCCCATTTTATAATGGTCCTTCGCCCCCAGGAGCCAGACGATTGTCCCTCGAACAGGAACTCTTTGACCAGCGCTTCACGCGCATCCGCGAAATCGAAGCGCTCGGATACCGCGCCTACGGCCAGCGCTTCGATTTTTCTCACACCCTCGACGCCCTTCACGCCATCTTCAATCCGAAGACCGCCGAAGAGCTTGACGCCGAAAAACCACGCGTCCGCATCGCCGGCCGCATCATGACCGTCCGCCGCATGGGCAAGGCCGGCTTCATGCACTTGCAGCAGCGCGGCTCGCGCCTCCAGATCTACGTTAAGAAGGACGCCGTCCCCGAACGTGACTTCTCGCTCTATCAGCTCGTCGACATGGGCGACGTCATCGGCGTCGAAGGCTACATGTTCCGCACCCGCACCGGCGAGCTCTCCGTCCACGTCGAATCGATGACGTTTCTTTCGAAGAACCTTTTTGGCCTGCCGGAGAAATACCACGGCCTCGAAGACGTCGAAATCCGCTACCGCCAGCGCTATCTTGATCTCATCGCCAACCCCGAAGTCCAGAAGACCTTCGAGACCCGCGCCAAGGTCGTCGGCTCATTCCGCCGCCAGCTCGAAGCCCGCGCCTTCGTCGAAGTCGAAACGCCCATGATGCAGTCTCTCTACGGCGGCGCCGCCGCCCGGCCCTTCGTCACCCATCACAACACGCTCGACATCGACCTGTACCTCCGCATCGCCCCCGAACTCTACCTCAAGCGCCTCATCGCCGGAGGCATGGAACGCGTCTTCGAAATCAACCGCAACTTCCGCAACGAAGGCGTCTCCACCCGCCACAACCCCGAGTTCACCATGCTCGAGTTCTATCAGGCCTACGCCGACTACAACGACCTGATGGACCTCTCCGGCGAGCTCCTCAAAAATGTCGCCATCGACTCCACCGGCTCCTCCGAAGTCGACTTCCAGGGCACTCGCCTCGACTTCGGCCACGTCCGCCGCTTCACCATCCGCGAAGCCGTCTGCGAGTTCTACAAGGGCAAGGACAAGCCCTCGATGGACGACGTCCGCGACCCCGTCTGGCTCGGCCGCCACTCCGATAAGGCCACGCCCGGCGAAGCCCTCGTCGACATCTTCGAACGGCATTGCGAAGACGCGCTCATCCAACCGACGATCATCTACGAATACCCCGTCGAGGTCTCGCCGCTCGCCAAGCAGAACGCCAACGAGCCGGCCATGACTGACCGCTTCGAAATCTACGCCGCCGGCATGGAGATCGGAAACGCCTTCACCGAATTGAACGACCCCGACGAACAGCGCAAGCGTTTCGAGATGCAGCTCGCCATGAAGGAGCGCGGCGACGAAGAGGCCCACCAGATGGACGAAGACTATCTCCGCGCCCTCTGCTACGGCATGCCCCCAACCGGCGGCGAAGGCATCGGCATCGACCGCGTCACCATGCTGATGACCGATTCCAAATCCATCCGCGACGTCATCCTGTTCCCGCTGCTGCGCCCCGAAGGCCCCATCGGCATCGCCGACTGGCTCCGTTCCGCCTCAGAGCGTCCAGCGCCGGCGCCTCCGGCGTTGGAGAAGGAGTAAACCGTCTTGCTGCGCGCCTTCGAACTCTTCGTCGCCGCGCGCTACCTGCGGGCCAAGCGCCGGCAGGCCGTCCTCGGCGTCATCACCGTCATCTCGGTCGCCGGCGTGGCCGCGGGTGTGATGGCGCTGGTCATCGCTCTGGCCATCAACAACGGCTTCCGCTCGACGCTCGAAACCACGCTGCTGGGCGCCACCCCGCATGTCGTCCTGCTCGAAAAAGAGCCCGGCGAAGGCATCACCGGCTGGCGCGGCGTCGCCCAAAAGATGCAGACCCTGCCCGGAGTAAAATCCGCCGCGCCCGCGCTCTACGGCAAGGTCTTTCTCGCCGGCCCTATGCAGTCGGCCGAAGCCACGCTCAAAGGCGTACTGCCTGAGTCCATCGAATGGCGTCACGCCATCCGCGAAGGTTCATTGGACCGCCTCAGCGAAGATCGCACCCTTGTCATCGGCGCACCGCTCGCCCGCCGCACCGGCATGACGCTCAACTCCTGGATCACCGTCGTCTCGCCGCAAGGCGAGTTAACGCCGCTCGGCCCCCGTGCCCTGCAAGTCCGTTACCACGTCGTCGCCATCTTCGAGACCGGCTACTACGACATCGACAACTCCTACGCCGTCACGTCTCTAGAAAACGCCCAGCGCCTGTTCTCGCTCGGCGACGTCGCCAACGCCATCGAACTCAAAGTGGGCCAATTGGACGAAGCTCCCGCCATCGCCGCCGCCGCCGAATCCGCCGCCGGACCGGCCCTTGGCGCAACCCACTGGATGGAGCAGAACCGCCAACTGCTCGGCGCGCTCAAGATGGAACGCACCGTCAGCATGGTCACCATCTCTCTCATCCAACTCGTCGCCGCGCTCAACATCCTCACCGCGCTCGTCATGGCCGTCATGGAGAAGCGTCGCGACATCGCCGTGCTCATCTCGATGGGCGCCCGCCAGGCGCAGATCGCGCGCATCTTCGTCACCCAGGGCCTGATGATCGGCGCTGCCGGCGCGGCTCTCGGCCTCATCGCCGGCTACACCCTGTCCTGGTGCGCCGGACATTATCAATGGTTCCCGCTCGACGAAGAGATCTACTCGATGGCCTTTGTCCCCTTTGAACCGCGCCTTCTCGACGCCCTCTGGATCGCCGCCGTCGCACTCGGAGTCTCGCTTCTGGCCACGCTCCACCCGGCCCGCTCGGCCGCCCGCATCGACCCCGTTGAAACCCTCAGATATGAATGACGCATCCGCCCTGCTGATTCAAATCAGCGGACACGACAAGCCCGGCATCACCCATGCCCTCGCCTCCATCCTCGCCCGCCACCGCGCGCGCGTGCTCGACATCGGCCAGGCCGTCATCCACGACGCGCTCGCCCTCGGCATCCTCGTCGAAATGACCGAAGCCATGCGCTCGTCGGCCATGCTCACCGACATTCTGCTTTCGGCGCATTCGCTCGGCGTCACAGTCCGCTTTTCGGCGTCCACTTCTGACGAATACAACGAATGGGTCGCCGCACAGACCAAGCGCCGCTTCATCGTGACGATCCTCGGCCCGTCCATCGGCGCTGCCGACATCGCCAACGTCAGCGGCGTCCTGTCCGGTTCCCGCCTCAACATCGACCGCATCGACCGCCTCAGCGCCCGCACTCCGCTCAACCCGCAATCCGCCGCGCCGCGGGTCTGCGTCGAGTTCAACGCCAGCGGCGCCGTCGATGAGGACGCCCTGCGCACCGGCCTCGCCCGGCTTGCCGACTCCAGCGACATCGACATCGCCTTCCAGCACGAATCCGTCTGGCGCCGTAATCGCCGCCTTGTCGCCTTCGACATGGACTCCACTCTCATCCAGGGCGAAGTCATCGACGAACTCGCCGCCGAGGCCGGCGTCGGCGACCAGGTCCGCGCCATCACCGAATCGGCCATGCGCGGCGAACTCGATTTCCAGGCCTCGTTCCGCCGCCGTGTCGGCCTGCTCAAGGGCCTGCCCGAATCGGCGCTTGAACGCGTCGTCGAGCGCATCCCGCTCACCGGCGGCGCCGAACGTCTCGTTTCCACGCTCAAACGCCTCGGCTACAAGACCGCCATCCTCTCCGGCGGCTTCACCTTCTTCGGACGCGTCCTCCAGGCCCGCCTCGGCATCGACCACCTCTACGCCAATGAACTCGAACTCCGCGGCGGCCGCGTCACCGGCGAAGTGAATTCAGAAATCGTCGACGGCGCCATGAAGGCGCGCCGTCTTGCAGAGATCGCCGCCGCCGAAGGCCTCAGCCTCGAACAGACCATCGCCGTCGGCGACGGCGCCAACGACCTGCCCATGCTGCGCCTGGCCGGCCTCGGCATCGCCTTCCGCGCCAAGCCGTTCGTGCGCGCATCGGCCGATCAATCGCTGGCCTCGCTGGGCCTCGACGGCATCCTCTACCTGATCGGCGTCCGCGACCGCGACCTCGAAATGCCCAGCGCATGACCCCATTCGCCAGTTCGCCCAACTCCGCCGCGGGACCACGATCGGCCGTTCGCTCCCTGTTGCGCAAAATCTCCGCCACCGATTGGCTCATCATCGGTTTCGCCCTTTTCAACGCTGTTCTCTACGCTTCGGTGCTGCCGCTCTGGGAGGGCTTCGACGAGCCTTTCCACTACAGCCTGGTGCGCGAATACGGCCGCACGGAGGGCCTGCCCAAGGTAGGACGATCGACGGTCGACGGCCAGGTGGCGGCATCTCTCAAACTCGTCCCGCTCAGCCACCTGATGGTGAGGAACCTCGGCGGCGGCATCACCTTCGACGAGTACTTCCGCCTTCCGCCTGATCGCCGCGCGGCCACGCGCTCGCATCTGCCGGCGCTCAAGCCCGGCCTGCCCGGCGACGGCAGCAACTACGAGGCGCAGCAAGCGCCGCTGGCATACGTGGTCATGGCCGCCTTCGACCGCCTGCCCGGCGCGGCAACGCTCCAGGACCGTGTCCTGCGGCTTCGCATCCTGGCCGGCGTCGTCTCGTCAGTCGCCTGCGCGCTTGCGTTGTTCTGGCTCGCCCGCCTTCTGGAACTGCCTGCCCCGTCCCGTCACGCCGCCGCCTTCATCGCCTTCTCAAGCCAGATGTTCTACGCGACCGCCTCTCATGCCGCCAATGACTGGCTGGTGCTGCCGCTGTTCCTGCTCACCGCCGCTTCAGGCGCCGCTTTTTTGAAAGCGCCGTCCCGCCGGCTCGGCGTCATCGCTTCGGCGCTGCTCTCCGCGGCTCTGTTGACCAAGGCTTCGATGTTGGCCGTCGTCCCCTGGCTCGTGCTGATCCTGTTCATGCGCCTGAGATGGCGGCAGGCGGCGTTCGCCTTGTGGCCCCTACTGGCAGCGCTGCCGTGGTACATCCGCAACATCGCCGTGTACGGCAACCTCGCCGGCATGCACGAGTTCGCATCGCAGGTCCGCACCGGCAACCCGCTCAGCGCGGCGCTGCTGGTTCCCTGGCACGACGCCATCACTCAAATGGCCCGCCAGGCCGTCTGGACCGGCAACAACTCGTTCACACCCATGTCGCGCGACCTGGTCTTCGCCATGCTCGCGCTCGCCGCCATCGCCGCACTGTCGGCCGCGGTCCAGGACTGGCGCTGCCGCATCCCCGCCGCCGAAGGCCTGCTGTGGCCGCTCGCCGGACTGCTTGCCGCCTCCCTCGCCTACGCCATCAGCGTGTCGTTCTGGTTCAACAACGGCGTCGCGTTCAGCGCCGGACCCTGGTACGCCCAACCGCTGGTGCTGTTGCTTTCTGTGCTGCTGTGCTCGGCCCTGGCAAGGGCGCGGGTGCTGGGCCGATTGACTGCGGCCGCCGCGGTGTCGCTCTCCGCCGGCGCGCTGCTGTTGACCTGGTGGGTGAAACTCATCCCCTACTACGCCGGTCTGTCACCTTCGAGAAGTAACATTGATGGCGTATGGGCGCTATACCGCGGCCGGGGCGCGCAACTGGCTTCCCAACTCGGCGAAACGGCCATGGCGCCCGGCGCTGCGATTCTCTTCATGGCGGCGCTCAACTCACTGCTAGCTGCCGGTCTGGCCGTGTGGATCGCCTGGCGCATCCTGCGCGCACGCGACGCACAGGATCAGGCCACCGCCGCCTGATAAGCAAGCGCGGCTCGCCCCATGGGACGACGGGCCGGAGCCTCGTCAATCAGGATCTGCACAAACGCGGTCGCCATAGGCAGGCAGGCGCGGTCAGGATAGATCGACTGGAAAAGCTGCCGCATCGAGGATGTGCTCAGGTCCGCCGCCAATCGGGCGACCAGACGCGCGTTGCCGCGCACACACTCGTGGCAGTTTAACCCTTCCAATCTGCATTCGGGCAATTGGCGGGACGTGGCAGGACGGCCAGCAGGCATTGGGTGACAACTCCAATCTCATCCTCTCGACTCTCAGTTCGACTCTCAACTCGGGCCCCCGTCTTACGCGAGGTACCCTACAAATTTACATGGAACTTCCCCGCTCGTATACGCGCCGGATGGGGGGAGAGGCTACCTCAAATGGGGGGTATTTTGCACTTTGAGATCTCATTAGTAATTTCACAGCATTCCCGCCCATCTCAATGGCCACTGACAGCAGGCTGATCCCTCGGATAGGGTTAATATGGTGTTTCGATCCCCTTGCAGGTGCGGAGCTGTATCAATGAATAGACTCTCTTTGATTGGATTGGCCTGTCTCGCCGTCCTGGGCGCGGCGGCGGCGGAGAAATGGACCGTCGAGGATCTCCTGTTCCAGGAGTCCGCCGGCAGCCTGGAACTGTCTCGCGACGGCAAGTTGGCCGTCTACATCAAGTCGCGGATGGATAGGGAGAAGGGCGAGTCGGTCTCGAACCTCTTCATGAAGCCCACCGCCGGCGGCGACGAGATCACGCTCACCCGCGGCAAGGACAACTACTCCTCTCCGCGCTTTTCGCCGGACGGCAAACGCATCGCCTTCCTCACCGCCCGCAAGGCCGCCGACGCCCCTGCGGCGGGCGCGCCCGGCTCCGGCCCCACGGGCATGCAGATCTGGCTCATCGACACCCGCGGCGGCGAACCCTGGCAGGTGACCCGCTTCGAACGCGGCGTCCGGTCATATGGCTGGATCGACGACAACACCCTGCTTATCGCCGCGCCCGAGGATCCCACGCTTCACGACCAGAAGGTGAAGGAGCGCAAGGACACCTCGCAGGTGGTGGACGACGAAGACCATGCCGCCCCGGTCCGGCTTTTCAAGTTTGAAATCAAGGGCTCGAAAGCGACCCGGCTTACCACCAACTCAGACCGCATCACGTCGGTCACCGTCTCGCCCGACGGCAAGTATGCCGTCACCGTCCATAACCGCTCACTGGCCGAGATCTTCAACCAGAAGATCAAGCCGGTGGTCTTCCTGCATGAACTGGCGGCCGGGACGTCGAAGCAACTGTTTGCCAACGACAAGCTCTATCCGCGGGGGTTTGAATGGACGCCGGACTCGAAGAGCTTTTACTTCGCCGCCCCCTATACGACCCACCCTTACCTCTACAACGCTTCGATCAACCTGCTCTATTCCTACGACGTGGCCTCGGGCCGCCACCAGAAGATCGAACTCGACTGGGAGAACGGCCTCGGCGGCTACGGCGGCATCACCCCGGCGCCTGACGGCTTCCTCGCCCTGCTGGCCAACGGCGCACGCAATAAGGTGGCCCGCTACACCAGGTCCGGATCCGGCTACACACGGCAGTGGATCGAAGGCGATCACGCCACAAACATGATGGGGCTCACCCTGCCCGACGACGGCTCATTCGTCATCTACACCCATACGACGGCGTCGGTGCCGGCCGTCCAGATGATCGCCAAACTCAGCGGCAACAAGGTGACCGAGGCCAAGCCGTTCATCGAAACCAACGCCGGCTGGAAGAAGAAGCCCATCGCCAAGACCGAGTTGGTCACCTGGAAAGGCGCGCTCGACGAGCAGGTCGAAGGCATCCTTTATTACCCGCACAACTATCAGGCCGGCAGGAAGTACCCGCTGGTGGTGATGATCCACGGCGGCCCGCACGGCGCCGACATGGACGCCTTCTCCGAGCGCATGGGCTACCCGCACCAGCTGTTTGCCCAGCGCGGGGCGTTCATCCTGAAGCCGAACTATCACGGCTCGTCGAACTACGGGCTGAAATTCGGCGAGTCGATCTCCGGCGGAAAGTACAACGACCTGGAGTGGATCGACGTCGAAACGGGCGTCGATGCGCTCATCGCGAAGGGCCTGGTGGACCCCAAGATGCTGGGCGTGCTGGGCTGGTCGAACGGGTCGATCATCTCGATTGAGTTGACCACGCGGACCACCCGCTACAAGGCGGCCGGCGCCGGCGCGGGCGACGTGAATTACACGTCGGATTGGGGCAACGCCAGCTTCGGCGACGCCTTCAACCGCTACTACCTCGGCACGTCGCCGCTGGAGAATCCGGAGCTGTACCAGAAGAAGTCCGCCCTGTTCCGCATGGACAAGGTGACCACGCCGACCATCATCTTCTTCGGCACCGAGGACAAGAATGTGCCGACCGAGCAGGGCTGGCAGCACTACCGGGCGCTGCAGCACTATGGCAAGGCGCCGGTGAAGTTCATCCTGTTCCCCGGCGAGCCGCACGGGCCGCGCAAGTTGGTCCACCAGCAACGCAAGATCGAAGAGGAACTGGCGTGGTTTGATAAGTACCTGTTCGAGACCAAAACCGACGCCAGTGAGGCGTTGCGCAAGGATTCGCCGCTGGCGGCCGCGGCGCTGCTGGCGAAGCAGGGCGACGTGCCGGAGACCGTCGAGCGCGGGCCGATCCACGTCGGGAGGTTCGAGGTGACGCGGGCGCAGTACAAGGCGTTTGATGCCGCCTACGCCGTTAAGCCGGGCACGGAGAACTATCCGGCCGGCGGGGTCACGTTCGACAAGGCCAAGGCCTATTGCGAATGGCTGTCGAAGAAGACCGGGCAAAAGTACAGGCTGGGCACGGAAGAGGAACTGGGATCGATGCTGAAGGCGTCGAAGAGCGAAAACACGCTGGACGCCTGGGCCGGATACGCGGTGAACACGGACGACGAGAGGCGACTGGCGTCGATGGTGGATGGTCTGGGCGACGGCGCGCTGCTGAAAGCCGTCGGCAGTTTCGCCGGCACGGGCGAGGAGCCGGTCTTCGACCTGGGCGGCAACGCGGCCGAATGGGTGACGGCGAAGGACGGCACGGGCAAAGTGCTCGGCGGCAGTGCCGACCGTCCGGTGGACCCGAAGTCGGCATCCAAGGCCAGGCCGTCTTATGTCGGTTTCCGGATAGTCAGGGAGTAAGGCCGGTGCTAAAGTAAATCCACCGATGAAGGAGACGTGGCCCAGGTTCATGGCTGAGGTGGAGGCCCGGACCACCCAGTTGCTGGCCGAAATCGAATCCTCCTGGGCCGATACCGAGCCGGTCACGGCAATGGTGGAGTCTGCGGTCAAGGAGGGTTGGCCGCAACCCGCGGCAGGAGAGCTTGCCGGCATGCGCGGTTTCCTGGAACGTCCGGGCAGGCCGATGCTCGCCGGGCCGCTGGAACACTGGCAGCGGAAGCGCCCTCTCCAGCGCGCTCTCAACGCTTTCGAGACCTGGTCCACGGGGCTCGACAGTGCGGCCCGGATGTTTCCGCTCCGGCAGAGCCTGTGCCTGGAGGATTGCGCCGAAGCGGTTGGTGTGAAACTCCCATTGTGGCGGCGGCCGGGTGCATCACGCGGCCGGTTGATCGAGATCCGCGGGATTATCCTGGCTGAAGCCGCGCGGCTCGAACTTGAGCGTTCGCGCCTCGACGGCGAATGGCAGCTCCTGCTTGCCCGCCATTCGATGCTCGTGCCGGCATCCTGGCTCTCGGTCTGCCACTGGGGTCTTACCGCCTGTGCGGGCCTGCAACCGGATGAGGATCCGGCAGAGATGCTCGGCCGGATCGCCGCCCGGACGGCGGAGTTCAAACAGCGGGCCATTCACCTTCTGGCGGACTACCGGATCTGGAGCGTCAAGGCGAAACAGCGCCTGAACCAGTGCCTGCTCGATCCGCCCCGGCGGCCGGAGCGGCGCCGGGAGCGGCGGCTTCTGGAAAGGTCGCGGCATTTCGCCTTCTGGTCGCGGCAGCAGCGGGCGGTGGCGGCATGGCTCGACACGCAGCTTCAGATGTGGAACCTGAGCCTGGAGTGCGTGGAGGAATGTGAGCGCGCGCTCGACTCTCTCTGCTCGGAGCATGCATGCCTGAGCGGCGAGGCGAAGCAGGTGCTCGAATGGCTTGAAACAGTCGCCGCCGGCGCCGAAGCCGGTCCCTTCCCGAATGCGCAGGCGCGTCTGGTTTCGGCCGAGGAACGGGCGGCGGAGTGGGTAAGGCGGATACAGAGCCGGGTTCGGCGCAGGCTTCCCCAGACCATCGAGTCTGTCCAGCCCGGCCGGGCCTTGCCGGGCTGGCGTAAACCCTGGCGCCGGATCGAGCCGCAATCGTTGATCGACGGGCATCTACAGACGGTGAGCCGTGGGGTTGTTCGAGACGGCCTGCATGAGGCGGAGTCAGCGCATTCGGCCATGGTGCGGGAGGTGGAGCGGGCGCGCGAAGTGGTGGCGTTCGGATTCGAACAGGATGCGGCTCCAGGCGGAGGCGAGGGACTGGCGAGGGAGGCCGCGGCCAACGCCGCCGGGTTGCTTGTCTATCGTCGGGACCACACCCGGGAACCGCGCGAATCGGTCGAGCCGATGCTGGTGAACACCATCACCGCGGCGATGATCGAGGCTCAACGGGGCCTGGATCGAGGCCGGCTCGGGCTGCTGGCCCATGCCACGCGGCGGCGAGGGATTAGCGCGGCAGCCGAGATCGCCGCGGCCGGGCTGGCGGTGTTGCCGAGGGGCGCGCGGCGGATCATGTCGTGGGGCGAGTCCGGCTTGGGCTGGCTGATGCTGAAAGCCGGCCTGGCCACGCCGACAGCGGCACGGGAGAAAGCGGTGAAACGCCGCCCGGTGTTGGGCGAGGCGCTCGCTTTGAGCCTGGGCGACCGCGAACTGCCCGCCCTGTATCGCAGGCTGTTCCGGCTGGCGCCGGTGGAAGATCCGAGGTTTCTGATTGGACGCGAGAACGAGATGGGCGGCCTCACCGACGCACTGGGGCAGTGGGAGGACGGCCGCCATGCCGCGGTGCTCATCATCGGGGCGCGCGGGAGCGGCAAGACGTCGTTGTTGAACTGCGCCGCCGCCGGCCTTTTCTCCGGGAAAGACGTCGTCAGGACACAGTTCAGCGAACGCATTCGCACCGCGTCCCAATTGGCGGGTTTCCTGGCTCGATCACTGGGCCTGGAGGCGGGCGCGGATCCCGAGCCGGCGCTTCGAGCGGCCCGGCGCGTGGTGATCATCGAGGAGCTTGAACGAGCGTATCTGGGAGTGGCCGGCGGCTACGAGCCGCTGCTTGCGCTGCTGGACCTGATCGAGTCCACGTCGGGTTCGACGCTGTGGATCCTGAGCCTGAATGAAGCCGCGTTCCGCCACCTGAACGCCGCCGCGGGGCTGGGCCGCCACTTCTCGCACCAGGTCAACGCCATGTCGGTGGAGCAGAGGCAACTGGAGGCGGCGATTCTGTACCGTCACCACCTTTCCGGCATGCGGCTGCAGTTCTCGCCCTTGCCGCAGGGCGACGCCAGGGTGAGGCGGGTGAGGCAGACGTTCGGGATCGAGAAGAGCCCGCAGGAGTTGTTTTTCCAATCGCTTTACGCACAGTCCGGAGGAATCTTCAGGTCGGCGTTCGAACTGTGGCAGGACTCGATAGAACGCGTCGAGGGCGGGACGGTGTCGATCAGGCAGCCACTATCTCCCGCCTATGGGCCGCTGATGGAAGAGATGGACCAGGCCGACCAGTTCGTGGTGAGGGCGGTGACCAGGCACGGCAGCCTGACGTTCGGCGAAACGGCTGAAATGTTTCTCGAAGACGAGGCTTGGGCACGGCGCCGAATCCGCCGCCTGGTGTCGCTCGACATCCTGGAGCAGGATCCGGCGGCGGCGGGATTCCGGGTGAAGCCGCAAGCGGGCAAGCTGGTCCGGGACCGGCTGTTCCGGTCGAACCTGCATTGAGTGGAGTTGATATGGGAAGCAGGACGAAAGTATTCGAGTTTTTCACACCGGTCCGGTTGCTGGAAGCCGGGGTGATCCTGGCATTGACGTGGCTGGCGATCCGGTACATCTCGGGGTTGCTGTCGCTGCTGGCCGACCGGACGCCGAAGGCGCGGTTCCTCGTCAAGTGGCTGGAACCGGTGCTGCGGATCGGGCTCTGGTTTGGCGCGATTGTGATCTGCTTCAGGCTGGTGGCGCCGACTACGGACACGTTCCTGGCGGCGGTGGGGTCGCTGGCAATCGCGATTGGCCTGGGCGCGCAGGATCTGATCAAGAACATCATCGGTGGCTTCGTGATTCTTGCCGACCGGCCTTATCAGCTTGGCGACCGGGTGAAGATCGGCGAGGCCTACGGCGAGATCGACCACATCGGGTTGCGGAGCACGAAACTAACGACGCCGGACGACACGCGGGTGACGATCCCGAATTCCGACATCCTGGGCGAGCACATCTTCAACGCCAACTCGGGCGTGCCGGACTGCCAGGTGGTGACCGACGTGATCCTGCCGCCGGGAACCGATCCCGGCGAAGCGTGGAGGGTGGGCATGGAGGCGGCGCATACGTCGCCGTACACGCTGCTGGCCAAGCCGGTGGTGGTGCTGATCCAGGATTTGTTCGACCAGCGGCCGGCGATGAGAGTGCGGATCAAGGCCTATGTGTACGACCACAGGTTCGAACCGGCAATGCAGAGCGACGTGACCCGGCGAGCGAAGACGGAATGCCTCAGGCGGGGCCTGCTGGATCAGGGCTGGCGGTAGAG
>JACZJQ010000259.1 GCA_014860455.1 Bryobacteraceae bacterium
CTGCCGGGCGGCGGCTCACCGTTTGGGCGGATTCGAAGTCGGGGATGCCGAACTTGTGCGCGGGGAACATCTCCCGGATCGGCGGCGGCGCCGGCGGACCCGATTTCAGCGTGGCCGCGGCGGCGGGTTCGACGGCGCTGATCTCCTTGAGCATGGCTTCGGCGCGGCGTGCCTCGGCTGAAGGACCGCGGGCGCGAACGGCCTCCAGCGCGGCGACCGCGGGCGCGAGCTGATCTGCCAGCAGAGCGGAACTGGCAGCCTCGAAGGCGGCATCGTAGTCGAATGGATCCAGTTGAATGGCGCGCTGGTAGCCGGACAGCGCCTTGGCGTAGTCGCCCTGGTCGAAAAGCTCTTTTGCTTCTTTGCGGGTTTCGAGGTAGGGCAGCCGGGCCTTGGCGGCCTCCTCGACCTGACCGCCGGGCTTGGCCTTGACGACCCGGGAGGCGAACTCGATGGCCTCGGGCCAGTCGCCCTGCTGCTGGTGGATGAGGGCGTCTTCCAGCCATTTCGCGGCCATGGTTGCCCCGGTTTCCTCTTCGGCGCCGGCGGGCGGATGGAAATAGAACTTGGCGGTGAGGCTGGTCTGGGACCAGGGCGTCTGTGCGCCGCCGGTGGCGCTTTCCACTTTCAGGCGGACGCGGGTGAGCACGTCGTCCAGGGTGAGGCCGGGCTCGTTGATGTGAGCGGCGAGGGCCTCGGTGAACCAGCTGTTGCGGCCATCGGGGTTGTCGGAAGCCACGTTGTTGGGGCTGGTGGAGAAGGCGATATAGGTGTCTTTGCCGGCGTTCTGGGGGATGGCCAGGCCGGCCTGGAGGGCGTGGCCCTCGGACGCGGGATTCGAGCGGCAGGCGTCGATGATGACGATAGTGGTCTTGGGGCGGGCGCGTTTGAGGTAGTCGAAGATCATCGCCAGCGACATCGAGCGGAACTTCGATTCGATCACAGTCCGACCGGGTGTGAAGTCGACCGGCAGCAGCAGATTTTCGTTTTCGATTTGGACTGCGTGGCCGGCGAAGAAGAACAGAGCCGTATCGCCGGGGCCGATTGATTGCAGGAACTCGGCGGCCTGCTGCTCCAGGGCCACCTTGTTGGCGTTTTCGGCCAGGATGACGCGGAAGCCGGCTCCGGCAAGCGATTTCTGCATGGCGCGGGCGTCGTTGACGGCGTTCTGAAGGGCGCCGGCGGGGTAGGCGTCGTTACCAACGACCAGGGCGATGCGCCGGCCTTCGCTGGACACAGGTGGCTGGGCGGCGGCTGTGGCCAGCGCGGCAGCGGCTACCAGAACCCGAAGCATGAATGCGCGCGTCATGCCATTGTCCTCAATTCGACCGCCCCTTGACAGGTGTGGCGAAGAACACCTCCCTGGACCGGTTGTCGAGGGATTCGTCCTTGTCGCACTCGGCCGAGACGAGTTGGTCAGCCTTCCAGATGTATTTGATCGACGAGGACTTGCCGCCGGCGCGGATCTCTTCGCCGGCGAGGCGGCCCTGTTGATAGCGAAGCGAACGTTCGTAGATGAGCGGCGGCGAGGCAACGCCTTCGATGAGTTGATAGACGCGGATGGCTGAGAGTCTGTAATCGTCCCAAGCGAATTCAGCCATCACGGGAGGACGGGGCTGGGCGTCGGCGGCCGGGATTTCGCGCGCCGATCTGACACGGCCGCGCTCGTCGTAATCGAGCGCGAACATGTAGGGTCGCTCCCAGACGAAAGGATTGAAGAAGCGGTTGCCGGCGATGGTGACAGCGAGGCGCTTCCCGGTGAGCATGCGGATCGATTCGGCGTCGAGGTACGGGTTGTTTGGGAGCAGGATGGTGCTGGCCTGCAGGATGGAGCCGATCTCGTTGCCCGTCTGGCGAGGGGTGTCGCCGAGTTCGACGGCCAGAGCGTGCGGCACCTGCGGGTGGTAGGTGAAAACGAACGGCTTTTCGCCGGTCGACTGCTCCGCCTTTTCAAACGACGGGACGACGGATTTCAACCGGCCGGCGTCCCAGGTGTAGCGGACGGTAAGCTTGTTTGACGCCTGGATGTGATCCACGCGGGGCTGGAAGGCGAGGCTGATCGGGCAATAGAGCGAACCATCGGGCACTGGGGCGCCGGAGAACCAGTTGGGTTCGCCCTCGGGGGTAGGCGGCGGCGGTTTGAGGCTGGCCAGCAGGGTGAAGACGGCCGAGCGCCGGGCGGCGTCGGAGTCGAGCGTGTTTGACGCTTCGAGGTAGGTGTTCAGCGTCTCCACCGCCGACTTGCGGTCGCGGGTGACCAGCGAGCTTAGGCCGGCATAGTAAAGCAACGACGGCGCCCTGTGGTCCGCAAGCAGGCCGCGGCGGGCGAGCGTCAGGCTCTCGTGGTAGCGGCCCGCGCCCCAGGCGGCTTCCACCTGTTTGCGCAGTTCACCGAGGCCGGAGGTA
The DNA here is from genome assembly GCA_014860455.1 of Bryobacteraceae bacterium. GTDB lineage: Bacteria > Acidobacteriota > Terriglobia > Bryobacterales > Bryobacteraceae > PNKE01. The sequence continues at coordinate 2,407 of JACZJQ010000259.1, forward strand.
AGGCTGAACATCAGTTCGTTGCGCAGTTTCGCGCCGGCGGCGCGTTCTTCGTCGACGGCGTTGAGGTCGAACTGGTCGAGAGCGGCCAGGGCGCCGGTGATTTCGCTCCTAGCCGCAAGCACCTCGGCCTTGGCCAGCAGGACGGGCAGGGCGGTGGGATCGATGCGCTCGGCCTCGGTAACGCTCTTCATCGCCTCGTCGAGCTTCTTCTGTTCGCGGTATCGCGATGCGAAATGGAGCGACTGGTTGAGGGCGTCGCGCTCGCCGGCGGTGAGGGTTTTGCGCTTGCCGCGTGCGCTGACGGCGGTCTGGCGGGAGTATTCGGTCCAGGCGATGGAGAGGTCCTTTTGCAGCGCCGAATCTGAAGGGCGGCGGTAGGAGGCGAGGCGGAGTTCCTCCCAGGCGCGGCGGGTCTGGCCCTTGGCGAGCCGGTCCTTGCCGCGCTTCCAGTGCACGTCGAGGCTGGATTGCATCGCCTGCTGGTGCTGTTTGGCGAGTTCGGGGTAGGAGGCCTGGTGTTTCTCGAAGTCGCGGTAGCGGAGGACAAAGCTGTCCCACTGGCCACCGGCGGCCAATGCGCGGAGAACCGCCGAGCGGCGGTCGATCCAGGTCTTATTGGCGGCTAGGCGTTTGCGGGCGGCGTCGTGACCGGCATGATCGGGATAGGCGCGGGAAGAGAGTTCCGCAAAGCGCAGGCCCTCGTCGAGCGACCTGGCGCTGTCGATGCCCCTGTCGAAACGGTCCAGCCGCGTCTCCATGAAGGTCTGGATCTCGCGTTCGACGCGGACCATAGCGGGATGAGTCTTGAAGGCGGCCACGGCCTCGGCGGTGAGTTCGAGCTGGAACTGGAAGGACGGGTCGCCGGCGGCGAGCTTGAGCGCCGGTTCGTCCATGCAAAGGTGGGCGAGTTCTTCGGCGCCACCTGCCAGGTAGGCGATGAACTCGGCCGAGGGTGTCTGGGTGCGGTTCTTGTCCGATTGCGCCTTCTTATAGGAAAGGACCGATTCCTTCCAGGCTTCGGCCGACGGCGTTGGGGTTTTCCGTGATAGGCCGTCCGGGAACAGGAAACGCGGCGGAGCGGCTGGGGCATAGGCGGCGACGACACCTGTGGCGGCATCTTTCACCATCGTTGGGCCGAGGCGGAACGAGGGCAGGTTTTTGGGCGGGGGGGTGGATTCAGGCCGGCCGGGAAGCGTGAACGCCTTGTCCTTGCCGTTGATTTCGAGGTCCAGCGCCTCGGAGAACTGGATCTTGCCGCCCGAACGCAAAACCAATAGGCCGCCATGCGCGGCTAAAGACACTCCGAGACTGAGGGATAGGATTCTTAGCCAGCAGACCATGATAGGTCCACCTCCGAGCGGCCTCACATCCAGTCACGAAAATAATACCTTTACCTTGGGCGGACTGCAAGACCTACCGGCCTAGTCCTTTGGCTCTGGTTCGCCGTCAGACCCCTCGCGGTATCCCTTGGCTGGATTCCGGACTCCAGCGGCTATAATTGAGGCATGTCCGGACTCGTCACGCTCTCCAAACCGGCGCCGATCGATCCAGCGGCGCTGCGGGCCAAGGAAGAGAAGCTGTTCGAAATCCTACGATCGCTCGGCAGCGTGCTGGTGGCGTATTCCGGCGGCACCGATTCGGCCTATCTGGCCTGGGCGGCGAAGCAGGCATTGGGCGACAAAGCGATTGCGGTGACGGCCGATTCGCCATCGATCCCGGAGTCGCACAAGAAAGACGCGGCCGATCTGGCCGTGGAGTTCGGCATCCGGCATGAGGTGATCCCGACCTTTGAGTTCGACAACCCGCTGTATGCGGCCAACAGCTCAGACCGCTGCTTCCATTGCAAGGACGAGTTGTTCAAGCGGCTTGAGGAGGAGGCGCCGAGGCTGGGCGGATCGGCGATCGTTTATGGCGTGAATGTGGACGATCTGGGCGATTACCGCCCGGGGCAAGGCGCGGCCAAGATCCACCAGGTGAAGGCGCCGCTGGTGGAGGCCGGGCTGACCAAGGCAGAGATCCGCGAACTGTCGCGGCAGGCCGGGTTGCCGACCTGGGACCGTCCGGCGGCAGCGTGTTTGAGTTCGCGCATCCCGTATGGTACGGAAGTGACGCCTGAGCGGATCAAGACGATCGAAATGGCCGAGGAGCGGGTGAAGGCGCTGGGTTTCCGTCAGTTCCGGGTCCGTTATCATGGCGAGTTGGCGAGGGTCGAGATTGAACGGTCGGAGATGGCACGAGTTTTCGATCTGGAGATGTGCGACCAGTTGACGGCGTTGTTCAAGGATCTGGGCTTCACCTACGTCACGCTGGACCTGAAGGGGTACCGGCAGGGGGCGATGAACGAGGTGCTGGACCGGGCCTCGGAGCAGGACGGGACTGGGGACTAATTGGCGGAACTCGAAACAGTCCAGGAATCGTTGACCGAGTTCGGCGCCGGGCTCAGGCTGGATGAGGATGAGTTGCCGTCGCTGTTCGATGCCGGACTACTGGACACTTCTCTACTGCTGGAAGAGGCGCTGACCAGGGAGTTTTCGGCGGCACTGGCGCAGCGGGCGCTGGCGTTGCGGTTGGCCACGAAGGTGCTGGTCGAGGATCCGTCGCCGGACTCGATGGCGCTCGTGCTGCATGAGTTCGGCGCACTGCTGGGCGACATTGAATCGGAGATGCTGGAGCGCCCGTCGGCGGCTGAGTGGCGGATGGCCAAACAGTACAGCGCGCTGACGGCGAATTTCGCGTCGCCCGCGCCGGCCGAGAACCAGGGGTTTTCGGCACTGCCTAAGATGCTCAGCGAAAGCGCGTGGCTGACCGGCCGGTTCAAGGAGATGGCCGCGGCGGGGGGACTGGAGTGGGCGGGACTGCCGCCGGCGAAGACTTTGTCGCGGAGTGTAGGCAAGCGGTGGTTTAGGCGGGTGTCGGGAAGGCCGTCGGGCAGGCTGTGTACGCGGCTGCAGCGGCTCAAGAACGGGGTCGAGAACCGCTCGCGGCAGGTGTGGTTGCTGAGGCGGCTGGGCGAGGACGAGTATGGCCCGTCGCCGATCTACATCTTCGCCCATGTGGAGTTGTTCCCAGGGATTCATTCGCGGGTGACCGAGAAGACGCTGGCGCTGGAATGTGCGCGGCTGCAGGGTCTGGCGACGGGGCTGCAACTGCCAGACTTGGGGCTGTGTTTCGAGACCGCCGACTGGATTGCGCACTACGCGCTGAGCTTCCTGCTGCCGCCCTCGCCTGGCGAATGGCCGGTGCGGGGGGCGCGGGGGTTGCGCCGGTTGCTGGACGGGCGGCTGTCGCGATGGTATTTCGGGGCGTTCGACCACAGGATGGAGCCGGTGGAGATGGCGGCAGCGGTCCTGCGAATCGGGCGTCCGCTGTTCTACGAACGGGTGGCGGCTCATGCGCTGCTGGAGTATTCGCTGCTGCAGGGGGTGGCGTTTTCACGGACGGCGGCGCCGTCGTGGATGGACATCCAGGCGGGGTTGGAGCGGGAGTTCGCGACGCTGCTGGATGGCTACCTGCTGCGGGTGTTCTATTACCCGCGACTGAAGAAACCCGACGGCTGGTGCGGGTATCTGGCTGACCTGAATGCGCTGCATTTCGAGAGTGGATTCTCGGACGGGTTTCTGGAGTACCGGGCGCAGTTCCTGAACCGGCGGGGGCTGGGATCGGCGATGGAGATCCTGTACCGGACGACGGAGAGTCACGGACTGGTGCAGTAGGCGGGGCCGGCGCGCCTGGCGCGGCGGCGTGGGGAGTTTCTGAAAGAGGACGAACACGAACAGGCGTTGATGCCTTTGCGGCGGGCGACGTATGCTGGTAAACCGTTGGGATCGAACGAGTTTCAGGCGCGGATGGAGGAGCTGAGGAAGCAACTGATGCACGGGCAGGACCATGCAAGGCAGAGGTTCGACCTCGGGCTGGAGACGTCAGATGACAACGATGTGGTGGCGGTTCTGTTGGAATGGGTGGAGAACCGCCGGTGTGAATAGTATGGAAATCGGTGGGCCTCAGCGGCTGAGTTTCAAGGTCCAGGCGGGCTGGCGCATCAGGTCTTCAGGCAGGTCGGGGAGGGTGATGGTGACGCCTGTCTTGGACTGCTTGAATTTGAGCGGCGCGGAGGAGCCGAGCAGGGTGGCGGATTTGACGGCGTCGACGCCTTTCATCGTGAAGGTGCGGCCGGGCCAGCGGGGCATGATGGCATAAACGTCGGCGCCCTTGGCGGTGAAAAAGGCTTCGATGAAGGCCTTGCCGGGCTCAGGTTTGGCGGTGAGCTTGGTGACGTCGTATTGGGCTTCGTATTCCTTGTTGTACTCGGTCTTGGGCTGTTCACCGGCGCTGAACTGGCGGGATTCCTTCCATGGCTTGGTGCCGTAGATGGCGTCGCCGTTCACTTTGAGGAAGTCGCCGATCTGGAGCAAGCGGTCTTCCATGATGGCGGGGATGGTGCCGTCGCCGTCGGGGCCGATGTCGAGCAGGAGGTTGCCGCCGCGGCTGACCAGATCGATGAGCATGATGACGAGGTCACGGCCGGAGTGGTAGTGGTGGATGCGTTCGGCGCGGTTGTAGCCGTAGCTGAATCCCATGCCGCGGCTCTCTTCCCAGGGATGGTCAGAGCCGCTCATGCCGGGGGTGTATTCGGTGGTCCAGTAGCCGCCGTGCTTGTGGCGGGAGTCTTTGCCCCAGCGGTCGTTGATGACGACTTCGTCCTTGACGGGGGATTCGTTGAACAGCCAGGCGAGCAGTTCGGGGGATTTCCATTCGGCTGAGGGCAGATCCCATTCGCCGTCGGAGAAGATGATGGAGGGCTTGTAGCGGGTGACGAGGTCTTTGAACTGGGGCGTCATGTGTTCGCGGATGTAGCGGGGTTTGTCGGTGCGCCAGATCGGGTTGTACCACTCGTAGAGGGAATAGTAGTAACCCATGCGTAGGCCCTTGTTGCGGACCGAGGTGGTGAGGTCGCCGAGGATGTCCCGTTTGGGGCCGATTTCGACGGCGTTCCAGGGACGGTTCCAGGTGGCCGAGGCGTGCTCATTGGGCCAGAGGGTGAAGCCTTCGTGGTGTTTGGAGGTAAGGACGACGTATTTGGCGCCGGAGCGGGCGAAGATGTCGGCCCAGTGGTCGGGGTCATACAGTTGGGCGCGGAACTGGGGGGCGAAGTCTTCGTAGGGGGTGTTTTCGCCGTACATTTTCTTGTGGTATTCCCAGGTGCCTTTCTGGGTGGGGTTGGCCTTGGGGTTGTCGCGGCCGTTGGTCATGGCGTTCCAATACCATTCGGAGTAGGCGAGGCGGCCGGGGATGACGGGGGCGTAGGAGGGCACGGCGTAGACGCCCCAGTGAATGAAGATGCCGAACTTGGCATCGGTAAACCAGGAGGGGGTGGGGCGTTTGTCGATGGAGTCCCAGGTGGGCTGGAAGGTCTGGGCGGCGA
>JACZJQ010000026.1 GCA_014860455.1 Bryobacteraceae bacterium
TCGGGGCCGAGGCGGGATCGTAAACGATACCGATGTTGGTCCACTTGCTGAAGTCGCCGTCACGGAAGTCCTGGGGAGCAACCGAATAGTTGCCTTCATAGCCAGTGCGTTCCATGGTCCGTTCAAAGGAGAAGAAGTAGAACAGCTTGTCCTTTTTGATGGGTCCGCCGATGGTGCCGCCTCCCTGGTTGAAGATGGTAAGCGGCTTCTTGTAGGTGGCCGAACGGAAGTAAGGCGCGGTGTTGAAGTGCTGGTTGTTGTGGAACCAGAAGCCGACGCCGTGCAGATCGTTGGTACCGGACTTGGTGGAAACGGTGATGGCGGCGCCGCCGGCCATGCCCTGCTCGGCGTCGAACGAGTTGGATGTGATGTTCACGGTCTCGATCGATTCAACCGGCTGGACATAGGCGGTGTGGTGGGGCAGCCATACGTTGATGTTGGCCGCGCCGTCGGTCAGGGTGTTGTTCGTGTTGCGGGCGGTGCCGTTGACGTTGGTGGTCAACGCGCGTCCGGGGGTGTCGACGACCGCGTTCTGGAAGGCGGCCGGTGAGGCGCCGGGAACGAGGTTGATGAGCGACTGATAGTTCCGGTAACCGGGAAGGGGCATCGAGGTGATGGCCTGCGACGCAAGTTCGGTGCGGACGTCGGATTTGTCAGTCTGAAGGGCGACAGCGCTGGCCGAGACAGTAACCTGCTCGGTCATTTGGCCGACTTCGAGCTTCATATCAACACGGGTAACAGTGTTGATCGAAACGTCAATTCCGGTCCGCGTGGAGGTCCTGAAACCCTGCGACGCTACCTTAAGCTCGTAGCTGCCGGGCAGGATATTCGGAACCGTGTAACGGCCCTGTTCATCCGCCTTGGTCTCGCGAGTGAGGCCCGTGGCGGGATTAGAAATTGTAATAGTTGCACCCGGAACAACCGCGCCGGTGGGGTCTTCCACCGTGCCGACGATTGACCCGTAAAGGACCTGAGCACTCGCTGGCGCCGAGATCAGCACGGCAGCAAGAACGAGGGCAAAGGTCAGCCCGAGAAGCTGTTTTGTTTTCATTTTCAGATGGTTCTCCATGCACACACACCTGCCTGGACAACTGGGTCAGGCAGCGATGGCACGCCGGGAAGCAACGTACAGACTGGCGGGACAGAAAGTGCGAGAAAACACGACCAAACCCGTATCCGATGACTCCCAAGCATGGTATCTGGACAAAGATACCATCGCCCCTAATATATCTCAAGCAAAATCATTGCGAAACGCACACATATGGTTTAACGGATCAATGATATAATGGATCGTATATCACCGATTATGCTATCCAAGGATACCAACTAATGGAGGTCCTGTTTAACCGCTGCGATGCAGCAGGTGAAGACACCGGCCGAGGCCGCGTGGAAGACGGATTTGGCTGCCATAGCCGGCGCCGGCCGGAGCGGTCCCGGCATCTCTTCTCTTCAGACGATAACGACTGCGGAAAGCGCCGGCGCTGGGGGGGCGTCGGCGACGATGCTACATCCGGGCCTGGGGTCGCGGGAGGGACATTCGGGCAGCGGCCCGGCCGGTCCTGATGCAGTCAGGGATACCGATTCCGGAATAGGCGTTACCTGCGAGGTGAAGACCGGGCAGGGTGGATCGGATGTCGTCGATCAGGCGCAGCCGGGTTTCGTGGCCGACGGTGTATTGGGCCATCGCGCGCCGCCAGCGGGTGATGAGGGTGCGGTCGGGATCCACGCGCCAGCCGAGCAGTTGTTTGACTTCGTCGAGCACGGAGGCGAGGATGTCGCCGTTGGATGAATCCAGCACGGCCTCGTTGCCGGCGCCGCCGAGGAAGCAGCGCAGCACGGCATGGGTATCGGGGACGCGGAAGGGGAATTTGGCTCCGGTAAAGGTGCAGGCCACCAGCACGCCGCGTTCACGGGCAGGCACGAGGAATCCGAAACCGGGCGGCAGTGCGGGGATGCGGTCTTTCTTGTAGACCAGGGCCACGGTCATCGACGAGGAGTATTCGATGCCGGAGAGCAGGGCGGCGAGTTGCGGATGCACCGTGTTGAGCAGTGCACCGGCGGCGTAAGCTGGACAGGCGAATATCAGGTCCGCGCCGGCAATCCAATCGCCGCCGGCGCGCACGCGCCAGCGCCCGTCTGAGGTTCGTTCGACGGCTTCAGCCCGTTCGTGGACAATCCCGCAGTCAGGCCGGATGCGGCGTTCGAGTTCAGTGGTGAGCTGGGCGAGCCCGCCCTTCATGGTCTGGAACAATGGCGCGGCTTTTCCTCTGCCGGCGGCTTTGCGCGCGGCCAGGACGCCTTTGGTCAGGCTGCCGTACTTGGCTTCGATTTCGACGAATCGGGCCAGGACGCTGTCGACGCTCAGGCGCTCGACGTCGCCGCCATAGACGCCGGAGAGCAGCGGTTCGGCGAGGTAGTCGACGGTTTCCCCGCCGTAGTGTTCGCGGATGAACTCGCCCACCGAGCGTTCCCGACGTTCCGCTGGCGGCGAGTGGAAGTATTCGAGGCCCATACGGAGCTTGGTCCCCCAGCCCAGCAGCGGCGAGACGGCGACAGGCATGATCCGCGTCGGCACCATCATCATCAGGCCGTCGGGCAGCGGCACGAGACGGCCCTTGCGAACCACATAGGTAACGCGGCTGTCATCGTTGGAGGCGATGATCTCGCCGCCGAGTCCGAGTTCGCGGATGAGTTCGGCGGCGGCCGGTTTGGCTGACAGAAAGCTGTCCGGACCCTGTTCGAGGACGCAGCCGTCGACGGTCTCCGTCTGGATGACGCCGCCCAGCCGCGGCTGTTCTTCGATGAGGACGGCCGGCCGGCCCAGGCGCACGAGTTCATAGGCGGCCGAGAGGCCTGTGATGCCCCCGCCGATGATGAGGGTCCGGCTCTGCGGATCCTGGGACACGGAGTTAGGGTTTGAACTCGCGGACCATCTGCACCACGGCCTTCACGTGATCCACCGGCGTTTCCGGCAGGATGCCGTGGCCGAGGTTGAAGATGTGGCCGGGCCGGGTGCCGGTCCGTTTCAGCAACTCATGGACCTTGGCCTTGATTTCAGGCAGGGGCGCGAACAGCGCGGCCGGGTCGAGGTTGCCCTGGATCGCCGAGCGGTAGCTGATATCCATCCAGGCCTGGTCGATATTGAGCCGCCAATCGACGCCCATGACGTCGCCGCCGGCGGCATGGAGTTCACGGAAGAACCCGCCGGCGCCGGTGCCGAAGTGGATCACGGGCACGCCGGCCGAGCGGATTCGTTCGATGAGCGCGCGCGAGTAAGGAGCGACGTAACGGACATAGTCGTCGGCGCCCAAGGCGCCCACCCAGGAATCGAACACCTGGATAGCGCGCGCGCCGGCGGCCACCTGCATGATCGCGAAAGGACCGAGAACGTCGACCAGTTTGCCCATGAGGCGGCGCCACAGGGTTTCGTCGTTGTACATCAGCTTCTTGACGTTCAGGAAGTGGCGCGATGCGCCGCCTTCGACCATGTAGCTGGCGACTGTGAACGGCGCGCCGACGAAACCGATCACGGGCGTCTTGCCGGCCAGGGCGCGGCTGACGAGTTGGATCGATTCGCCGACGTAGCCCAGGTCATCGGTGTTGGAGATCGACAGCGAGTCGACGTCATGCGTCGTGCGGACCGGATTCTCGATCAGCGGGCCTTCACCGGCGACAAAGCTGAGCTTCAGGCCCATGGGCTCGACGGGCAGCAGCAAGTCGGCAAAGATGATGGCCGCGTCCACGTCGAGGATCTCGACGGGCTGGAGGGTCACCTGGGCCGCCAGGTCGGGCCGTTTGCAGATTTCGAGAATCGAGTGTTTGGCGCGGAGGTCGCGGTACTGCTTCATGTACCGGCCGGCCTGGCGCATGAACCACACGGGGCGCACGTCTGTCGGCCGCCGGCGGCAGGCGTCGAGGAAGCGGCTGTTCATTGGAGGGACACGCATGCGTTCTCCGATCTGTCTTCGCACAGGAAGACCCTGAAATCATTCGGTCTATTGCGTTCGGCCCACTTGCGGCCGAGGACGAAAAACGGCTTCGTCCAGGCTTCTGAATCGATTGCGCCGGGCGCGACCACCGAAACCTGAAGCATCCCCTCGGCCGGATACCCGGTGCGGGGATCCATGATGTGGCTGTAAGTCTTTCCGCCCACGTTGAAGAACTTCTCCGACGAACCAGAGGTTGCCATCGACTGGTTCTTCAGATACCAGACAAGCTCAGCCTTGCCCCGGCCATGCGGGTTGGGGATCTCCACCCTCCAGCCGCGCGGCTCCTGCGGCGGCGCGCCGATGGCATACATCGAGCTTCTTCCTGCGGTAATGAAGCCGCTTGAGATGCCACGGCTCCTGAGCACCTTCACCATGCGGTCGACGGCATAACCCTTGCCGATGCCGCCGGGATCGATCTCCACCGGCGCGTCAAAGCGAACGGTCCGGGCAGCGCGGTCCAGGCGGATCTTCCGCCAGCCAACGCGCGCCAGCGCAGTCCGGATTTCAGCCCGGTGCGGGATCCTGCCGGATCCTCTGTAAAAACCCCAGATCTTCATGAGCGGCCCGACAGTGATGTCGAATGCACCTTCACTCTGGCGGCTGTATTCGATACAGCGCGACAGCAAATCAAACGTCTCTTCAGATACCCGGACCGCGACCCGTGGAGCTTCCCGGTTTAGCTTGCTCCACTCGCTCCCGGGCCGGTAGTTAGACATGAGCAGGTCCAACCGTTGGACCTCCTCAAACGCCTCCTCAACCGCCGCATCCAGGGCGAACCGATCAGCCCCATAGAGGGCGACGGTATAGGTGGTGCCCATCGCGTCCAGAGACCGCTCCAATCGGAGCATCTCCGGCGGTTCCTCCGGCCGGCTCACCCGGCCTTGGCCGGGGGCTGCCGTCAAACTCGAAAGTAGCACAAGGATGAGCGAAAACAAGGCGAAAACCTTACAAAATCCGGAATGTTGACCGAACTGTATCGAATTCTTCTGCACTTGTGCGTGGTGCCGTTTCCGTTGTGCTGGTCTAACTTACAGGGTACTACCTCGACTCGATCCTGACAACCAAGGCTATTGTTTTCTTAATCTTATGAGCCTAACGTATATATAGTGCCACGCTCTCCTCACTCCCGGAGCATCCGGCGCGCCCTTGAAGTTACGTTCTTTGGTAGACGCCGCGGGTGGCCGCGCATCTGGCATCTCGCTTGGAAGACCCTGAATTGATCTGTCTCGAAGATCCTTGCTGCTGGCGGCAGTCGCGTCCGAGCAGGACGCCGGCGGTACTGACGAAGCGTTGACTGACTAGTCCTTGGGCCGTCCGCGCCGGAGCCGGCGCCGGAGCTTGGCTAGATTTTGCCCTCCGGAGACTTGCGAGTCCGGGACGAAGCGCAAATCCGGGGCGCGAAACAGTTCGATGCGCTGGGCCAACTGGTGCCGCAGGTAAACGCGTGCGTGTTCCAACCCCTCCAGAGCCTGGGTGCGCAGTGCGGCGTCTTGCGGCAAACGGACGAGAATGTCGGCCCGCCGGGCGTCGGATGAAAGCACGACATCGGTGACTTCGACGTCGGTCAGGCGGGGATCGGAAGACTCGAAGCGGATGAGTTCGCTTAGTTCCTCGCGCATGGTTTCCGACACCCGGCGCGTGCGCAGTTCATCCATGATCCGATCCTCTCCTTACTCTAACCAATCGATTTCCGCCGCCACCAGGTTGGGCCCGAGGAACGAAGCCGCCAGCCGCTCGGCCGATTCAAGCGTCTTCGCCGCCGATTCACGCGACGGCGAAACCGTCACCGCCGAAACCACGGCGTGGTTCAGCATCTCCTGGTCTTCGATTTCGGCGACGGCCACGTTATGAGACGCTCTCAGCCGGTCCTTGAGCCCGCGCACCCAATGGCGCTTGTCTTTGAGCGAACGGGACTCGTTGATGTGGATCTCAAGCGTCAGCACGCCGATGGCCGGCATAACGTTGCGCTCCAGGCGAGTCGTCCAAGGATCAGGTTAGCGAATCCTGGGCGACCCGCTCCTTGACGAAGCATTCGAGGATGTCGCCAGGCTTGATGTCGTGGTAGTTCACCAGGCTGATGCCGCATTCGAAATTCTGTTTCACTTCAGAAGCGTCGTTCTTGAAGCGCTTCAGGGCATCGATGCGGCCGGTGTGGATGACCACGTTGTCCCTCAACAGCCGCACCTCGCAGTCGCGGGTGATCGTGCCGTCGGTGACGTAGCAGCCGGCCACGGTGCCCACCTTCGTGATGCGGAAGGTATCGCGCACGTCGGCGCGGCCCTTGAAGACTTCCTTGAAGACCGGTTCGAGCATGCCGACCATGGCCTTCTTCACTTCGTCGGTCAATTCGTAGATGACCGTGTGAAGGCGGACGTCGACTTTCTCGGTTTCGGCCAATTCGGCGGCTTTGCGCTCGGGGCGGACATTGAAGCCGACGATGATGGCGTCTGATGCCGAGGCCAGGTTGACGTCGCTCTCGCTAATGGCGCCGACGCCGGTGGAGATGACGCGGATCGACACCTTGTCGGTGGAAAGCTTCTGCAGCGTGTCGGAGAGCACTTCGGCGGTGCCGCCAACGTCAGCCTTGAGGATGAGATTGAGTTCCTTCGACTCGCCCTCGCGAAGCTGGGCGTGGAACTGTTCGAGCGAGACGCGGGTCTTGGCCATGGCGATCTCGCGGGTCTTGGTTTCGCGGAATTCGGCGATCTGGCGGGCCTTGGCGAGATCGGTGACGGCGTTCAGGTCGTCGCCGACATCGGGCAGGCTGTCGAGGCCGAGGATTTCGACTGGCATCGATGGCCCGACTTCATCGACGCGTTCGCCGCGGTCGTTCATCAAAGCGCGGATGCGGCTGAATACGGATCCGCAAAGCACGTAATCGCCGGTGCGGAGTGTGCCGTCGCGGACCAGTACGGTGGCCACGGGACCGCGGCCGCGGTCGAGTTTGGCTTCAAGGACGCTGGCAACCGCCGGGCGTACCGGATTGCCTTTGAGATCCTGCATGTCGGCGACGAGCAGGACCATTTCGAGCAGCAGGTCGATGTTCTCGATTTGTTTGGCCGAGACGGGCACGAAAGGCGTGTCGCCGCCCCAGTCCTCGGGCATCAGGCCGAGTTCGGTGAGTTGCTGTTTCACGCGGTCGGGCTGCGCCTCGGGTTTGTCGATCTTATTCACCGCCACGATGATGGGCACCTTGGCCGCCTTGGCGTGGTCGATGGCTTCACGCGTCTGGGGCATAACGCCGTCGTCGGCGGCCACCACGAGAATGACGATGTCGGTCACCTTGGCGCCGCGGGCGCGCATGCGGGTGAAGGCTTCATGGCCGGGGGTGTCGATGAAGACAATCTTGCGGCCGCCGATATCGACGTGGTAAGCGCCGATGTGCTGGGTGATGCCGCCGGCTTCACGGGCGGCGACATTGGTCTTGCGAATGGCGTCGAGCAGGCTGGTTTTGCCGTGGTCGACGTGGCCCATGACGGTGACCACGGGCGGACGCGGATAGCGGTCGCCGGCGACCTCGGTCTGCTGGCTCTCCTGGATCGACTCCTCTTCGTAGCTCATCTGCGTGGCCTGAGCGCCGAAGATTCTGGCCAGATCCTGCGCCAGTTTGATGTCGAGCGTCTGGTTGATGGTGGCGAAGATCTTGCGATCGACCAGTTGCTTGATGACGAGAGCGGCCTTGATACCGAGCTTTTCGGAGAACTCCTTAACGGTGATGCCTTCCGAGATGGTGATCTCGATGTTGGCGGCCCTAGGAGTCTCGACTTCCCGGCGGGATGGACCCGTCCTCTGGTTGCCCTCGATCTCCTCGCGGCGGCGCCCCGTGCTGCGTTTGCGGCCGGTGTCACGGCGCGCGACCTCAGTCGGCGGCGGCGGCACGAGTGCGGGCGATGTCGGGTGCGGGCCGCGTCCTCGCATCGGCCGGGGCCCGCCGAGGGGCGGTTGGCCGGGTCCGCGGCGGGGTGGTCCCTGATAGATGGGCTGGCCGGGCATCGGAACGCCTGGCCTGGCTGCGGGCGGCTGGCCTGGACTCGCCTTGGGCTGGCTCTGCGCCTGGAGGCGCGCGACCAGATCGGGCCGCGGAGGCACGACCGGCCGGCTCACAGGCTGTCCGGCGAGAGGCGGGCGCGGGCCCTGCGGCTGATGCTGATGTGGGTGCGAGGGCGGCTGAGGAATTCTCGGCGCGCCAGGGGCTGCCTGGCGAGGGGCCTCGGGCCTGGGCCGGCCAGGACTCACCACGGCCGGCCGCGGCAATTCTCCGCCGGGCAGCGGTTGGCGCGGGCCCGAAA
>JACZJQ010000260.1 GCA_014860455.1 Bryobacteraceae bacterium
CTGATCGCCAGCCTGGGCACAACGATCCTTGTCTTCCGCGCTGCCAGTCGTCGAATTCAGTTACTCGCTCTCTCGGTCGGATTGCTTGCACTCTGTCAGACTGTGCTATTAGCCGACAGGGTGGTGCAGAACGCAGGAGAAGGGCACGCCTCCGAAGGGACGCTGAGACTTTCTGCCGGCGCCTTGTCGTTGGCGGTGGTCCTCCTGCTAAACCGCGAAAACAAGGACCGACGAAAGGTCGACACCCGGATCCGCTGCTACGAGCCGGAGTTGGCTGTACCCCCGGATTCCGGCAAGCTGAGATCATCGACAACGTCGTCAGAATTGGAAGGTCGAGTCATTCCAGGAGCTGGTGGGATCGTCCTCGCGCCTCCAGGCCACAGCAATGAGGCTTCGGCTCGACCGGCTAAGCCTGTCGAGCGTCGCCGGTCTCGCAGGTATCGTGTTTGTTCGGTCGGGGACTTCCGAATCGCCGGTGGCGGAGAGGACTATCGTGGGATCGACGTACAAGATCTATCGAGAACCGGCTTGTGCTTCATGGCCTCGGAGCCTGCGGTGATTGGGGTTAACGTCTTCGTGAGGCTGTATGGAGTTCGCTTGAACGGAGTTGTTGTTCGCTGTATTCCCGCCAATGGGCGTTATCAATATGGCGTGGAACTCAATCCATACCTCCGGACCGGAGAAGTCGCCGAAGTGCTGCGGCAGGGACTCCGGGAGACCTCGCCGGAATGTGGAAGACGCGCTCCCAACGGTTCATAGACCCTGCTCCCAGAGGGCGAAGAAGTTGCGAGTCGCCTTCAATAGAGATGCCCCGGCGCCCAAACCGCCGGGCGCGTCCTTCATCGTACGGGGCGGGCGCGAGCTGGCGCGGAACAGAACAGAGTCAAGTACAAACTTGCGATGGGAGCCCGATTCGCCCTGATGGACTCATGTAGCGCCGCATCGACGACTATCGGAAGCCTCTCTTGAGACGCGGTTCCGGCCAGCGCACTTACTTGCATACAGCAGTTGGTCTGCCCGCCGAAGGGCGGCGCCGGAAGTATCGCCGCTCCGAATCTCCGTCAGTCCAACCGAGATGGTTACGCCGAGTTCGCCCGAATCAAGGCGTGTTCGTGATTGCTCGACTAGCGCGCGACACTGCTCGGCGATGGCCGAAGCATCGTCGAGCCGACAGCCCTCAAGTATCATGAGAAACTCTTCTCCGCCCCATCGCCCGAGAAAGTCCGAGGCCCTGAGAGCATTGCGAAGAGTGGCAGAGACAACTTTGAGAACCTTGTCGCCCGCGTCGTGCCCGTAGGAGTCGTTCACCTGTTTGAACCGATCGATGTCGAGCAATGAGATGCAGATGGGGACCTGAAGATCCATGTGCCGACGTACCGACTCCTCGAGATGGACCTGTGCTTCTCTTCTGTTGCCGATCCCAGTGAGCGTGTCGGTGAGGGCTAGTTTCCTATATAAGTCAGCCAATTCAACGGCAGCCAGTTTGTCGCCGTTCTGGCTGAAGCTTTCGACGACACCAGTTATCCGCCCGTCGGCATCGGAAAGTGGGGCCGATCGGATCCTCACGGCGACGCGGTGCCCTTCCTTGTGTTTGAGGAACGCTTCTAGCTCCCTCTTTCTGCCATCGAGCAGTGTGGCTGTTAGTGGACAGCCATCATGACACAAGACCTTTCCCGTTTGATCGCAATGAACTAAAACGTCATCTCTGCATGAGCGCCCGAGCACTTCTTCCTCGCGATAGCCGGTGATCTCCGCCGCCGAAGCGTTCCAGAAGTTGATAACGCGATTCTGGTCCACGCAATAAACGGCCTCGGCCATGCAATCCAGCACGGTTCGAAATTGCGCTGTTGCGCTAGTGGACTGCGCATGCTCTTCAGAGCTTGCCGATTGCATCTAGAAGAACCTCGATCTCATAGGGGGATCTCCAACGGACTCTGCGGCGGCGCATAGCCGGCTTTAACCCTCATCGCGCATACCGACGAAGGCATTCCGGGATGGTGCGACCTCCATAGGCCCGCCGGGGGAATGGCAATTCGGTTGCCAAACTTCTATTTAGTGCAACGGACCAATCAGGGAGGCATGGACCAACCGCATCCTCATCCGGAGCGGCTACGATGAATGGCCGCGAATTTGCATGAAGAGAGGAATGGAGGCTAGGTAAGTGAACTTACTAGAATCTGAAGGCATTTATATTGACGGCGGCTGGTTGGCATTCGTGATCCTGTCAGCTGTATTCCTCTGCCTCCTAATCTACAAGCGGATACGAGAGCAGCACCGCGCGATCGATGAGATCGAAAGTGAACTCGCTAAAACCGAAGGCTTGATAGGAACCAACGACTTGCTGGCTTTGATGGACCCCGAACGCTTGGAGATGGAGCTGGAGTCGTCGCAATCCGACAAATTGGATCGATCTGAGACACCCTTGCCGGAACGAGAAAGTCGAGGCGCCTCCGGGTCGCGCGTGAAGAGCTCAGCGGGACGATAGAGCGGTTCGCGCCATCCTCGCGCTCGTCTGTCTACTTAGGCGGCCGGCGTCTGAATAATATTGCCGACGATCGACGGAGCAGGGCTTGGCTTGGCCTGCTGGGAGGATTTCCGGTTGGATAGTAGAGTTGACCTGAGTATGCCCGTTTCGACTCGCCTGCGAGGTTCTACGCTTCGTGGGCACGTCCTAGCAGTGTTGAGATCGCCCGCGGGACGAATAGCTGGCGATTCCGTCTACTATTCGGAATTGGTCCAAGTCTCGAGTTGCGGCCCGATATCCGAGCCGATGGAACATCGAGGAATCAGGGGCCTGGGGCGGGTCCGGACTCAAGGAGAGGCCGGCTCCCTTCTTCCTGATGCGTCGGCTGGCGCTCAACCTCGTCAAAGCCCTCTACCGTGATGGTGACCTTTCCGTTGTCGCCCCGTTTCACAAAGCCCTTTCCCTTCAGGTACCACAAAGCAGCTTCGAGGTGCTCGCGCGGACAGCCGAGGAATTGCTCAAAATCAAATACTGTCATCGAGGCCCGCTCGGGGTCATGAAGCGCTTTGAAGTACAGCAGATCCAAGATGCCTCGTCGCTTTCGCCTTTCTACCTCCGGGCCGACATTTGCATTGGATCTGTCGAAGATCTGCCATTGCAGCCGCTTGTCCGACCGATATTGTGCATCGTATCTTGCGCGAAGTTCAGGCGAACTTAGGACCCTGTACGCCTCGCCGAGCCGGCGAAATAGCTCCGGATTCCCAGTTTGGAGTGCGTCGGGGTGGTAGCGCTGCGCTAACATCCGATAGACCCTCTGGATTGTCTCGGTATCAGCGTTTGGGCTCAACTGCATAGTCTCGTAGTGATCTATCTCCTCGTCCGTGGCCACGGTGGATGAGACCGTACCTTCTGTTTTTGCGGATTCTGCGGATTCGAATTCCAGGCCCACGTGGAACTTTCCACTCTGCACCGCTTCGCACCACCTTACGGTCGCAGGACTCACTGCCTCGGATCGCGACTGCCCGAAATTGCCTCGAATTATGGCCCTCGTCCCGGGCGCAATCGACTTAATGACAACGACCCCTACCCCTCCCACCGAGACATCAAGTAGATCTCCGGTGAGCCACCTTGCACTGCCGCTCTGGTCGTCCAACTCAAGACGGATCACCTGAGGGACAATGGGCTTTCGGCGCTCCTTCCTGCGACGCTCTGTTCCGGTGTTCATCTTCAGATTGACGCTCCAAGCGACAGCGCAAACAGCTCCTCATTCGACCCCGCATGGCCATGTTCAAGTGCGGGCAGAGATTTGGACAGCCGTGTGTGAGTGGATGGATCCGTTAACATGGCACCTCGTCTACCCCCAACTGATCTGCACAGCATGAGCACACAGCATTTCGGACCGGCATTTTCACCTCCGAATAAGTGCCTCCCAGGTGAATACCTCGACTTCGAAGCCGACCTTCCTGAGCCGTGGTCCTTCCTGTGGGTTGTCGAATCCAACCATAGAGGCTAGCAATTTCGTTGCCATTGCTGGCACACTACAGTGCGGGTTCCATACGATCCAGAGGAAGAAGGCCTCAGCGTGCGGTTCTTAGCCAAGAGTCCGCAATCCGAGCTATGCGGAGCAGTTGTCGGAGTTCAATCGCCTTCCATCCAAAGGCGGAACACAGCCATTGTCTCCATCAACCGCTTGCCAAGACCGGGCCGGCCACTCGACTCACCGCGGGCGTTCATTCAGATCCACCACCGGAAAAAAGCTCTGCTCTCTGTCTCATTCTGAGACGATTGTCCTGTTTTGAGACAGTCGACACCTGGTTAAGCCAGCTAATGTTCGGCGTGCGGTCACTCCCGTGCATCAAATTAGCTTTCTGCCACGCGCGTGAGGTGTAACGGTCCGGCGGGGCTTCCGCTCTGGTAGGTTGGCTCAGGTTTCCGCAAGAAACTGAGACCGCCCAGTGAAGGAGTCCCCGCCATGAATCGAGTATCCAGCATTTTCAGCCAGCTTTTGCAGTTCTTCCCG